>JBAVGI010000480.1:0-2212 GCA_049684755.1 Candidatus Sulfotelmatobacter sp. | reverse complement strand
CCGGTGGAACCGGCGATAGCGGAAACTGTTACCGTTGTCGTCGTGGAGGAACCGGCGGGAATCGAAGTGGGACTCAGCGTGCCTGCAGAAAGCTGGAAATCCGGGTCCAGGCTTGCCTTCCATGCCAGAAAGAGCGCATTGAAGTCTACGGATCCAAGACCGGTGACAGTGTCATACCCAGTGCCAGCCGAGTAACCGAGAGTATCTCCGGACGGGCATCGCAGAGCACTCGGCTCGAAAGTTGGGGTGGTGCCGGTGCAAGCCACAATATTGTTGGAGGTGTCCCCATCAATCGCACTGGTGCCTGAGGCGATATCGTGAAATGCGGAGGGATTGCTGCTGAAAAACTTGTAAAGCTGTGTGTTGATGTTACCCAACCCACCGCCGCCAAGATACTGATTCAGAAGGACCGCCATGCCCGCCGCCACAGGAGTGGAGGCGGATGTCCCACCGAAGGCTGAGAAGTAGGTAGAGATAGCGGTGCTAATGCCGCCGACGCATGTACTGGTCGAACTTGTGCTCCCCTGAACCACTTCCGACTGCGGTGCGCACACAATGTAGGGGTCATTCGCATTGGAGGCGGAGAACGAAATGTCCGGCACATCCCGCACGCCGTCTGCCGGCGTGACCCCACCCTTCTGATAGGAAGGCTTAGCGAAGCCTCCGCCGGAAGGCGCATCGCAGATGTTGATGGCGTACGCAGTTCCGTCAACGGTAACGCTGGTACTTCCCGAAACGTTTACGCAGTTACTTGGACCTCCTCCCGTGGCATCCAGGCCTGTGCCCTGTGACAAACTTAAGGTCGTGTCATTCCACGCAAGCTCGGGAATATACTTCAACGCGGAACCGCCATAGTTTGTAGCGCTGTTCGTAGGCCCCGGTGCCCAATACACTGGATTGGCCACACTGCCCTCGTCAAATTCCGTGCCTCCCACTCCAGTAACCTCGGGGCTGCTCGCGGGATAACTCACAGACTGCCCCAGAATTGCGGTCGAGACCGGTGTGCTGGCAGCATCTCCGTCGCAGGTGGCTGCACCTTCATCGCCGGCAGCCGCAAAGAAAGAAATGCCCAGCGACGCTGCTTTCTGGTACATCAGATCCTGCGTAACGACGGAAGGGGCGGTGTTTAGTGCCTCGCAAAGTCCGTAGCTCTCGCTGATGACTGGCGCCAACTGATTGTCAATAGCATAGCTAGCGCTATCATCTACCCCCAGCGCCGAGGTCACAAAGATGATTTGAGCATTGCGGGCAACCGAACCAGCCCATTCGATGTCGAGATCGGATTCGCTGAGGTCTCCGGTGCTAAATCCTGGATCGCCGCCCGAAGATGTGACAAAACGGAAGTTAGCAGTGTTGCACGCAATCACTTCGTCGGTTGCCGGATTGTGGCAACTCGTCGAAATAGAGGATAGCCCGAAGCCGCCGCGGAAATCATTGAGGTCGGCGAGATAGATGTCGCTTTGTCCGACGATCACCATTTTCTGCCCAGTGCCGTCAATCGGGGCAGTTGCTTGGTAAAGCGGATTGATATCGTAAATGGTGGCGATGTCACCCGGAGCAAGGAACGTGAAAGTCCCTTGCCCGCTGATAGTAATCGTATAGTCGGGCCGGTGTCTGAGGCGCGAATGAGGAAAGAAATTGTGCAGGCCGCGGAAACCCCCGACAATTCCGGCCAGTGCTGCCGGTATCAAAGGCTGGGTCGAATTCGCGAAATGCATCTTGCCGTTGACGTCGTACCGGTGGATTTCGGTTTTAAAGACGCTCTGCATCAGTTCCGCATTGCCGCTGAAGCTGATGGAGTCCCGGCCGCGAGCTACGTACACTACCTTGAAACCCAGCGACCCGAGCCAGCCTCCAATCTTGTCGACGTCGTTCTGGCTGAGGCCAAAACGATCGGCGTATTGCTCAGGAGTAAGCCAGCGATGAAAATTCGGCGACTTCGCATCTTGCTGTTGCGCGAGTAGATTTTGAAGTGCACGTTGCTGGACAGCAGTAGGCATGAACAGCATACTAACTTCTAGCTGCGAGGAAGACTCAATCTGTCCCTGATCGTACGCAGGCTGCGCGAACGGTGAGACATGGTTCTTCAGCGCCACCATCTGGCTGGAATCAATCGGTCCGGTAATGCGGTCGGGCTGGGCGGCGAAGCACAGGGATGAGGCCAGAAGTGGCAGAAGAAACTTCCAGGATCGCATTAAATCTCCGTCAGCAA
>JBAVGI010000479.1:0-1818 GCA_049684755.1 Candidatus Sulfotelmatobacter sp. | reverse complement strand
AGCAGGAGGCGAGGACGATTACGAGCCGGTTGATGGGATGGCAGGTCGGCATTTCAAAATCATAACTTTTTGTTGCGGGCCGGGTTCACCTTTTCGAGGTGGCACGGCCCTGGGGATGAGTCTGCCTGTAAAAGGTAGCCTGGGCGTCACCGACTTCAGTTTCGCTCGCTGACCCAACCGATTCAGTCGCGTCCAAACTTGAAGCTGGAAAGACGGCAGGTTCATCTTTCGGCAACGCCGCCCCCCACTTAGCTTCAAATTCATTCCAAGGAGGCACTGTTAACCGCAATGATTAGAAGATCCCGCTGGATTGCATTCTTCAGCTTGCTTTCCCTCATATTCCTCTCGGCATCGGCTCGGGCGCAGACCGATGTGGCACTCAGCATCTACGGGGCATTTAACGGATCTACCAACGGCAATGGAATTCAGCAGAGTCCCGCGAACTCCGCGGGAGGGATGGTCGAGCTGCGGCATATCAGCCATCCGCTCATCGGATACGACGTGACGTACTCCTACAATCGCGATAACCAGTCGTATTTTGGCTCGATAACCAATCCCTGCCCCACCTCGGAATGTACGATAACTGCCACAAGCGTCTCAGCCAACGCGCATGAACTCACGGGAGACTATGTGGTGTCGGTCAAGCTTGCCAACCTGAGGCCTTTTGGGCTCGCCGGCGTGGGGCTGCTGCTCAATGAGCCGGTGAGCGGCCAAAGCAATACCCAGTCAGCTACCAAGCCGGTGTTTGTCTACGGCGCAGGGCTCGACTGGGGCCTGGTGCCGCACCTTGGATTGAGATTTCAGTACCGGGGGAATCTGTATAAGGCGCCCGATCTCACTACGGTGTATACATCGACCGGGGCGTTCACACACTCCTCAGAACCTATGCTTGGGGTGTATTTCAGGTTCTGAGCCTGCTGAACCGTTGAACGGTTGGGCAGTTAAGCAGTTGGGTAAGCGTGGCTTGGCGCGGTCAATTGGGGCCCCGTTTGCCGGCAAAAACGGCGTGTAATATTTCCCGGTCCCGGCCCTGGCCTTGAGCTGCCGAGCAGTCATCCGGTTTCTTGCTTGCTCCCGGAAACCATTGCATGGTAAGCTCTTGCCTCAGCCGTCCTATATTGATGCTCCGCTCTAGTCCAGCTTCCCTCCCCTCTTCTCTGGCCGGAGCCCTTGGAAGTCACGTGATTTCTGATTCACTGTCACGCCTCCGGCCGCTTCTCCCGGCACTCGCTTTCCTGGCGCTGGCGAATCCCTGCATCGCGCAGGAGCACAAATCCGCCTCGGCGGTACCGGCCGTTGCTCCCGCCATTGCGCAAACTGTGCAAGCGGGACTCCCTATCATCCGCAACTATTCGACCAAGGACTACAATGCCGGCCCTCAGGTCTGGTCAGTCATCGAAGACAAGCGCGGCTTGATTTACGTTGGCTCCTCTTCCGGCGCAATTCTCGAGTTCGACGGCGTTACGTGGAGAAAGATCTTTCATCCCTCGAGCACAGTGCGCTCGCTCGCCCTGTACGACTTGGGACGCGTCTATGCCGGCCTTGAGGCAGATTTTGGCTACCTCGCGCCCGATGCCGCAGGATCGCTCCAGTACGTATCTCTCCTCGACAAGGTGCCTGCCGCGGATCGCGACTTTACGGACGTCTGGCAGATTCTCGTAACGCCGCAAGGCGTGTTCTTCCGCTCCTATCAGAAGCTCTTCCGCTGGGATGGCAACCGGTTGAAGGTCTGGACTGCCCCGGATGGATCGCGATTTCAGGCGCTCTCGCTGGTGCGCGGCCATATTTACACGGCGCTGGGCGGAGTGGGACTTGAAG
>JBAVGI010000478.1:0-1947 GCA_049684755.1 Candidatus Sulfotelmatobacter sp. | reverse complement strand
GGTGGATGCTGATGCCGTCACTGCTGAAGATCGCCGGCCAGGCCTCGCCCGATCGAGCCGCCGTGGCAGCGCTCAGCCGCACTATTGACGACGCCCTCGCAACCGCAAAGGCTGCCGGGTATCGCGTCGACAAGCTGCTCGGGAGGGACAAAGACGAAGCCGCGTCCGAACTTGAGGTCGAGTCTGCGGATGGAGCCAAGCCTTCGGTTGAAGGCGGCGTCGAGCCCAAAGCAAAACCCGAAACTGAAAGCAGCGCCCCCGGCCAAATCCCCAGTGACGAAAGCGCCGATGAAGAAGCGGGCACTTCTTAACGTCACAACCTCATCCAGATGGCCGGCTCATTGTTAATTGAGGGCCGGGACGACCTGCCCCGGGGTATATATATCCCTCAAGGATTCTTTGAATTACCCTTCTGTTTTCATGTAGATAGAGCCCCTCATCCCCGGCGGATTTTCAAAACAAACGACCTATGCGCAGAATCCTTTGAATCAGCGATTTAGGGCATCTGTGATCCCATAGGCGTTGCAATGCGAGACAAGAGTTGCTGCTGAGATCATTATGCGCAGTTTGAACGAAACCCTCTGCAATCGGAGAGGAATGAACCTAAGTCTAATGAAATGAACCTACCCGCATCTCTGACATCGAGTGTGAGAGACAGGAAACTGGTGACCTGACGGTCTCATGGGTTAACTCCCCGATTCATTTTATGTGCTTATTGCCACTCTTCGGCTTCGCCTAGGGCAGGCTTGAATCCGCGCCCTTTCAAAAACAGGTTTTTCCCACACGATAAGCGGCTTGACTTTTCGATACTAAACGGTTCAGTATTGTTTTACGTTTGGAGGTCGAACCCATGATCCGGGTCCGGAATCTCGTCAAAAAATTCGACAAACTTACCGCCGTTGACGACGTCAGTTTCGATGTCGAGGCCGGGGAGATATTTGCCTTCCTCGGGCCCAACGGCGCCGGCAAAACCACCACCATCAAGATGCTTACCACGCTGCTGCACCCCACCAGCGGCAGCATTGAACTCGACGGGCTCAACCCGCAGACGCACCAGCACGATGCGCGGCAGCGTTTCGGAATCGTCTTTCAGGATCCCAGCCTCGACGGCGAACTTACGGCCTGGGAGAACCTGCAGATTCACGCCGTGCTCTACCATGTGCCCGGCAAAGTTGCGCGCCAGCGATCGGAGGAACTGCTCAAGCTCTTCGAACTATGGGAGCGGCGCAACGATCAAGTGAAGAAGTTCTCAGGGGGCATGAAGCGGCGGCTTGAAATTGCGCGCGGCTTTCTGCACACTCCGCGCATTCTCTTTCTCGACGAGCCCACGCTCGGCCTCGATCCGCAGAGCCGCAACCAATTGTGGACGCACGTGAAGCACGTGAACGAAGCGGAGAAGGTCACAGTTTTTCTGACCACGCACTATATGGACGAGGCTGATCGCGTAGCTCATCGTATTGGCGTTATCGACCACGGCAAGTTGGTGGCGCAGGGAACTCCCAAGGAGATCAAGGAGCGCACCAACACGCAGTCTCTCGAAGACGCATTCCTGGCCCTCACCGGCTCAACCATTCGTGAAGAATCCGCGGGCGCGGCCGACCAGATGCGGCAGTTCGCGAAAATGTGGAGCAAACGATGAATGTGATTTATGTACTTTGGCTGCGTGAGGTGAAGCGTTATCTGCGCTCGCGCGTGCAGATCATTGCGTCGCTGGGCAATCCAATTCTTTACCTGCTGGTGCTCGGCTTCGGTCTCGGGCCCGTCTTCAAGCGGGCGGGCAATGGCGACTACCTGCAGTTCATCGCACCCGGCATCATCGGCATGTCGATCCTGTTCACATCCATCTTCTCGGGCATCGGTCTGCTGTGGGACCGCCAATTCGGCTTCTTGAAAGAGATGCTGGTGGCTCCAATCTCGCGCATGCAGATTATGATCGGGCGCACGCTG
>JBAVGI010000477.1:0-14123 GCA_049684755.1 Candidatus Sulfotelmatobacter sp. | reverse complement strand
TGAAAGTGATGGCCCGGAGTACGGTATTCCGCTTTAAAGGAAGCCAGGAAGACCCGCGGGAGATCGGCCAAAAGCTGCAAGTGGACGCGGTTCTCTTGGGGCGCATCACGCAGCACGGGGACGACATGGCAGTGCAAGCCGATCTGGTCGATACGGCTGACGGCAGCGAGCTCTGGGGTTCGCGCTATGAGCGCAAAGCGGCGGAGGTCACCCAAGTGCAGGGAGAGATTACTCGCGATATTTCCGCCAGCTTGCACCGCACCGATCCCGCCAAGGCAGCGCAAAAGCTCGGCAATGCGGGAACGACGAATCCGGAAGCCTATCGCCTTTATCTGGAAGGCCGCCAGCTCTGGTATGGGCGCACGCCTGAAGGTCTGAAAAAAAGTATCGATCTCTTCCAGCAAGCGATCGCAGCCGATCCCAACTACGCTCTGGCGTACACCGGCCTTGCTGACACCTACAACGTTGCCTCCAGCTACGGGATCGGAATCACTCCGCGGCAAGCGCGTCTGCTGGCGGACGAGGCCAGCCGCAGGGCACTCGAACTGGATGACTCCCTGCCCGAGGCCCATACCGCCCGGGCCGGCGCTCTCGCCATGGGCTGGCGGTGGAGCGAAGCGGAGCCCGAGTTCCGCCGCGCAATTGAGTTAAATCCAAATAGCGCCACGGCGCATTATTTTTACGCTTTCAGCTACTTGATTCCCGAAAAGCGCATCGATCAGGCGCTGGAAGAATTCCGCACCGCCCTGTCGCTCGATCCGCTATCCTCGATCGTCAATACGAATTACGCGGTGACGTTGATGGTGGCTGGCCACTACCCGGAATCGCTGGCCCAATTCCAGAAAGTGCTGGAGCGTGATCCCGCCTTCCAACCGGCGCATTACAAGCTATCGCAGTTATATGCCACGACTGGTCACTTCGCCGATGCAGAGAGCGAATTCCGCAAATTCGCGCCAGTATCCGGATCGTGGAGCGCTGACGCCCAAGGCTATAGCCAGATGGTGCTCGCCGCTCCCAATCCGCGGGACAACATGGCAGCCATCGCGGTAGGATTTGCTTTGGCTGGCGATCGTAACAAGGCTTTCGAGTCCCTGGAGAAGGCCTTCGCGGAGGAGGACGATGAGCTGATCTTCGCGGTCCGCTACCCCGCCTTCGACTCCATCCGTTCGGACCCCCGCTACGCGGACCTGACGCGCCGGCTGGGCCTGCCGGAGTAGAGATTTCCCTCTTCCAGTTGGCGCTGCCGCGTTGCCGGGGCCGTGTTAGCATCTCTATTATTGCCCGCGTCCCCAGGCGGAATGCCCATGGTCCGCACTCGTCCCAGCCTCGCTTTATTGCTCACCGCGGTGCTTCTGGGTATTCTTTCGTCATCATCGGCTCGCGATACCGAGCCATCGCCGTGGCTTGAAATTCACTCCACGCATTTCACGGTCATCACCGATGCTGGCGAGAAAAAAGGAAAAGAAGTTGCGTTGCGCTTCGAGCAGATGCGTTCCGTCTTCGCCATGCTCCTGATGAAAGAGCGTCTCAATGAACCTCTGCCGCTTACCATCCTGGCATTTAAGAACGACAAGGACTATTACCAGACCGCGCCTTTGCGACAAGGGCAACCGATCAGCGTCCCGGGATTCTTCGTCTCCGCCACAGACCAGAACTTTATCGTGCTGAATATGTTTGAGGCAGAGCCCTGGTGCGCCGTCGCCCATGACTTCGCCCATCTCTTGCTGAACTATAACTATCCTCCAGTGGAAGGGTGGTTCGACGAAGGGCTGGCGGAGTATTTCAGCTCGATCCGGGTCGACAACCGGGAAGTCGAGATCGGCGGCGATCCTGAATTGAACAACCTGTTCGGCGAGGATCTGCTTGCGAATCAGCGCGAGGTGCGCAATCCGCCAAAGTCGCTGACTGAGTTACTCAGTGGCCAGGTCTGGCTCGCGCTGCCCGATTTGCTCACCATCAAGCATGACACCTCTTCGTATAACGAAGCCACGCACCACACGCTTTTCTACGCGCAGTCGTGGATGACGATTCATTACATCCTGCACGAAAAGAAATTGCCCGAGACCGGTACATACTTTGATCTGGTCGAGAACCAGCATGTTCCAGTGGAAGAGGCCATTCAGAAAGCCTATGGTGTGACGCCAGCGCAATTCGACCAGGCGGTAAAAGCTTACTTCCATTCGCTCACGCCTCTGTTTACAGCACTCGATCAGTCGAAGCAGCCAAGTCCACCTCCGAACCCGCCACAGGTTTACCAGTTTCCCGTACCGGTAAGCCCGGAGGATAGAGCGATCATCGCCACGCCGATGCGCGAAGCAGACGCTCGTGCCTACGCGGCCGAAATCAAGACCAGAATCCCCGAACGCCGCGCCGCCGGCTTGCAGGAATTACAGTCGCTGGCGGCAGCCCCCGACCCGGCAAGTCTGCGTAAAGCCAGCAGCAACCAGAAATCCGATAAAGATAAGAATGATGCAACACAGCAAGCTCCTCTTGTAGCCGCCACCGGCAACGAGATCGCGCACCGCGCCCTGGCCTGGGACCACCTGCAGCACGGTGAATTCGATTCCGCTTCCGAAGAGCTGAGCGATGCCGCGTCCCTCAACCCGCGCGACATGTGGATCCGTTATTACGTTTCGGTGCTGAAATACCGCGTCGCCAACGCTCGGCACGCCGATATTCAAGGTCTGCCCAACATGATGCAGGATCTGCGCGCGGTGCTGGAGTGGTATCCGGAATTCGCCGACGCTTACGACCTGCTGGCGATGGCGCGCATGGTCGGCGGCGGCCCCGTCGCGGCCTTGCAGGCGGAGCGCGCTGCTATCCAACTCAGCCCGCGCAACCAGGAATATGTCTATCATCTGGCACAAATTCATATTGAAGACAAGAAATGGGACGCCGCGCGAACCTTGCTGGAACATTTGAAAAGCAGCGGCAATCCGCAAGTAGCGGCGGAAGCGCGGGAGCAGTTGAGCCAGTTGGCCAACCAGCAAAAGTATGGACTCTCGGCGGCTTCGAATGCTCCGAAATTTTCTCCGCAGAGTTCTCCATTTGATGTGCTGGAGCAGGACGCCGCCAAACGCGCCGCGGCAGAGCAGACTTCGCCCAGCACCGGGGACATGCGTCCGGCAAAGTTTTTTCAGGGCCGCCTGGTGGGTGTGGACTGCTCGAAATCCCCTGCAGCCATTCTCACTGTTTCTTCCGGCGGAAAAGTCATGAAGCTGCGCACCCCCGACTACAAATCGCTGTTACTGATCGGCGCCGATTCGTTCTCATGTGCCTGGAACGATCGTTCGGTCTCGGTGAACTACAAGCCCGGCGGCATCTCCGATGGCGATCTGGTGTCGGTGGAGCTGCGATGACGATTTGTTTCGACCGCTTCTTAATTGGACGCGCCTTTCTGCGGTATACCCTCCCCCCTCCCTACCCCTTATTGGAATCACCGAGTTAGCAGAAAAATCGCTGCAAAATCCGTTTTACAAACGACTTAAGTATCAAAATACGTGAGGCAAAGGGGTTAGCTTGCGCGGGCCTCGTGGCGAAGACATTTGTCCACACTACGCCAGTAAGAATGATCGACGGTTGGGGCTGTGGATGGCAAGGTTGGATATCACAGGTGCACTATGCAAAGTCAGCGGCCCGTCGTGCAGATTTCACGAATGCCCACTCGTCGAACGCCGCGAGGAGTAGGGGCAGCCTGTTGCGCTGGTAATGTCGGCGAGGGCCCAAGCTGGGCCAGCCCCCAATCGTTGCGAACTCCGATGTGTATGAAAATGCAGTACGGCTGCGGCTGTGTTACGAAGTCCGAACAAGAACAGAATAGTTTCGCGATGTCTACACCTTTTCATATATGTTCGGTCGCGTTCGTGTGGAGGCTCCCTATGCGGCAATTCCTGTCCTGCTGGCCTTGTCTGTACTGTTAAAGGTGTACCAGAACGACCGCTCGTCAGCGAACCCGGCCTCACACCCGGTCCGCTACGCCACTAAGAATCGCGACACACTATAGGCCTGGGTAGCAAAGAGCTTGTCTAAGAGAGGTAACAATGCTTATTTATAGACTCGTTGCACCCCTCATCGCCTTGGCAAGCTTGGCCGCAAATGCGCAAGACTTCAGCAGTCTCACGTATCTCGACCAAGTCCCTGTTGTGGGTTATAAGGCGGAGAGCGGTTTCGCGGTCCAACAACCAATGAAGTGCGGCTTGGACGGGGTGCTGTACGTCAGGTTTGCCTCTGGCAACTCAGAGCGTGCCGTCACTCTTATAGGCGCCGACGGGAAGATTCTTTCTAACATTCGTCTCAGCGAGATTCCTGAATTCTCTCAAAACGACTTCTACGATTTTGCCCCAGCAAACGGTGAGGTGTTTGTCCTCAGCGGAAAAGGAAAACCCCATAGTCCGACTATCTACTACGTTAGCCGTTTTAAGATCGATGGGACATACGTATCCTCGGCGGTGGTCGACATTGGGTTTAGACCGGACTTCGAGCCCCGGGACCTTGCAGCATTCCCTTCCGGCAACCTTCTCATCGCAGGTATGGCGAAAGGGCACGATGTTCCCTTTGTGCCGTTCACGGCCATTTTCACAGAGACCGGGCAATTTCTGCGCCAGGTGATCCTGAAGGATGATGTGACTGACAAAGATGCAAACCAAAAACCAATCGACAGCAGCTTTACCCCGGCGCAGCGGGAGCGCAATTTGATCGAGGTAACTTTTTTACGAACTGCGGACGATGGCAACGTGTACCTTACGAGAAATACCCCAAGGGGGCCCGTCTTCATCGTCGCGCCAGGCGGATCGGCGCGAAGAGTGCCCCTTGCGCCGCCTGTAAAAGGGGCGGATCTGGAGGGGGTCATGGCGGGTGCTGGACTGCTGGTTGCTCAGTATCGCTCCCCAGATGGCCCGGAGCGGCACACGCACTATTTGATTGTAATGGAGACATCGGCCAACAAAATTCTGGAGACAGTCCGCTATATACATGAGTACGACAAGAACGCAGTCGGCATGTCCTGCTACCAAAATGGCACCTACACCTTCGTTGCTGGCGCACCTAAAGGCGGTTTGCAATTGGTCCGGGCGGCTGTCCGATAGGTCATTGCCTATGAGATGTATAAGCATCGACCGCCTTTGGCTCTTGGTGTTGGTCACCGCATTCTTCCTACCCATGCGGGGCGATGCGGTTGGTAATGCGGAACTCGGCGGATCGTCCGCCGGGATCTCCGGAGTGTGGTCGGATGCCTGTTCATGCGCAATTCCTTGTCCTTGCTGGGAGACTGGGAGAGCGAACGTCCGACATTGTCTGAACGTACAAATGTTCCAACCTAAAACTCACGATTCTTCCAA
This sequence comes from Candidatus Sulfotelmatobacter sp., assembly GCA_049684755.1. Classification (GTDB taxonomy): domain Bacteria; phylum Acidobacteriota; class Terriglobia; order Terriglobales; family Acidobacteriaceae; genus Sulfotelmatobacter. Next base: position 8,787 of record JBAVGI010000477.1, on the reverse strand, counting down.
TGGAGAAGCCACTTTTGTACTTATTGGAAATTCCGAGGGGTACTGGGCGCCTTCAAAATACACCTTGTACGTTAGCAACTCAGCGGACGCCTTGCTGGTCGGCAAATTAAGTGACTTCTTCGGCAACTACTACGGCGTTGGTCCCGAGGACCTCAGGAGGGTTGCCATAAAAGTGGAAACCTCATCTCGCATGCAGCGGCTGGAGATCCCCGGAGTTCTCCACTACAGCATTGAATCTTTGCCTAAAACCGCCCTCTCGGAATCCATCAGCAATCATCTGTATGCGTTTCTACTTAAGCCCAAACAGTGGAAAACGCACACACTAACCTATCGATCCGAAAAAGGAACGGTAACACGGTATAGGGGAACAAGTTCGTTAACTGCCCAGTTTCAGATCAGGCCCAATACCTTCAAGTAAACGCCGGGAAGGCGAAGTGCTCTCGCGGATCGCGCAGCCGCAATCTCGGACGAGGCTGCTCCACTCGTCGCGGTTTTCGACGAGTGGGCACCACGGACCTCAATTCCCGTTTCGCTAGTCGAGACAATATTTGAATTTCTGTGACAGCCGTTACCGATGCCGGCAAGACTGCATCGCTACTAGGTCGCCTGAATCTGCACTTTATCACCATGAGACCTTATACGCGCAACAAACAGCAGGTTCCTCCACTGCGCCATCGCTGGCGCTCCGGCTCCGGTCAGAATGACAATGAATAACGGAGTGCGCCGCTTCATTGACTTGCCTATTCCGCCAACGTAAGATTTCTGCGCCAGTGGTCGGTCAAACCATATCGCACTACCGCATCGTGGAGCAGCTGGGCGGCGGTGGCATGGGGGTGGTCTATAAAGCTGAAGACGTAAAGCTGGGCCGCTTCGTAGCCTTGAAGTTCCTACCCGTTGACGTTGCCAGGGATCCGCAGGCGCTCGCGCGCTTCGAGCGCGAAGCTAAGGCAGCCTCGGCGCTGAACCATCCTAATATCTGCACGATCTATGAAATTGACGACCAGCATGGCGAAGCCTTCATCGCCATGGAGTTTCTCGATGGCGCTACGCTGAAGCATTTGATCGGCAACCGCGCCATGGAAGTCGATCGTGTGTTGGAAATTGGCATCGAGGTCGCGGACGCGCTCGACGCCGCTCATGCCGAGGGCATCGTTCATCGCGACATCAAGCCCGCGAACATATTCGTTACTAAACGAGGGCACGTCAAGATTCTCGACTTCGGCCTGGCCAAGGTAACGCGCAAACCCGAAGCGGCCGCCATTGAAGCGACCGCAACCGCGGTGGCCGAGGAGCATCTCACCAGCCCGGGCAGCACGCTGGGTACGGTCGCCTATATGTCTCCCGAGCAGGTCCTGGCAAAGGAACTGGACGCTCGTACCGATCTTTTTTCCTTTGGAGTGGTGCTCTATGAAATGGCGACCGGCACGCTGCCCTTTCGCGGGGACGCCTCGGGCGTAATCTTCGACTCTATTCTTCACAAGCAGCCTGCCGCTGCGGTTCGATTGAATCCGGATATCCCGGCTCGGCTCGAAGACATCATCACCAAGTGCCTGGAAAAAGATCGCGGAATTCGCTACCAGTACGCCACAGAACTGAAAGCCGATCTGAAGCGAGTGAAGCGGGATACCGACTCGCAGCGGCTCGTTATCCCTGAAACAACCGGCTCGCCGGCCTCAGGACAGTACCGTAAGGCTGCGATCCTGGTCGCCGCAGCAGCGCTGGCGGCGGTTCTGGCTGCGATTGCGCTCCACTACTACGGCCGCCCCGTTTCTCCCGTCTCTCCGCCGCAAGCGGAAAAAGCTGTTCCGAAAGCTCCGGAAACCATTGCGGTTCTTCCGTTCCGCGACATTTCTGCCCCGACTTCCGACAGTTGGGGGATCGGAATGACCGACGCAATCATTAGTCGACTGACTGCCTTGCAGAATCTCGCAGTCAGGCCCACCACATCGGTTTTGAAGTATGCCAAGGATGCGCCCGAGCCGGCGGAAGCGGCCAAGGCATTGCATGTGGAAAGCGTACTCGAAGGCACCTACCAGCGTTCCTCCGACGTAATTCGCGTGACCGTACAACTGATCGACGGGCGCACGGGAAACACCAAATGGTCGCAACGCTACGATTTGCGCAGCGCCGACATCTTGAGCTTCGAAGATCAGATTGCTACCAAAGTTGTCGAGGGTCTGCAGATCCAAATCTCGCCCAGCGAGCAGAAAGCGATCGAGCAGCCCGTGACCACCAGCGTGGATGCCTACAACGACTATCTGCAGGCGCGTTTCTATCTGAATGAATATCTGACCCATTCGCGGCTGGATAGCCTGGAAGCGGGCGAGCGCCTGCTGTTGCATGCGATTTCGCTGGACAAGAATTTTGCCGACGCCAACGCGTTGCTCGGACAGTTGTATGCGTTTCAAAGCGCAAACTTCGTGGAAGGTGGTGTGGCGAATTTGAAGCGCGGTGAGACGGCTGCTCTGAACGCATTGCGGATCAATCCCCAGTCAACGGAGGGATTGAACGCGCTGGGAGTTATTTACGGTGAAGAGGGACGGGAGCAGGAAGCGCTGCGCACGCTCAAACAGGCGGTTGCACTCGCACCCAACAGCGGAGACGCCTGGCAAGCCCTGGGGTATTCCTACTATTATGCCGGCCTCAATGAACAGGCAGAGCGGGCCTATCGCCGGCTGATTGAATTGAGTCCCACGCTTCTTCAGCCGCGCTGGATGCGCGCCCGCATGCTTCTGTATAGCGGCAAGGCGGCGCAAGCGGAAGAAGAAATGCGGCAACTGGTTGCGGCCAACCCCGGGCAATTCAAGGCGCAGGCCTACTTCGGCATGATCCTCTACTACGAAGGCAAGCTCGATGAGGCCCAGCTTAACATTGATCGCTCGCTTGCACTCTCCGCCAATTCGGGCGATGACGTACCGCCACTGGTGGCGGCATTCCTGTATGCGTCGCGCCACCAGCGAGATAAGATCGATGGCAAGTTATTCCAATACCACCCCGAGCAGATCATCGATGGTGACGAAGCCCAATGGCTGGGAGGACTCTACGCCCTGCTCGGCGACCGCAGGCAGGCTCTGGATTGGTTCAAACGCACGGTCGCTCTCGGAGATGTGAACTATCCCTGGTTCGAACGGGATAAAAACTACGACAGCCTGCGCTCTGATCCGGAGTATCAATCGATCATGGCGGGAGTCCGCCAGCGCTGGGAAGCCTACAAGAAAGAGTTCGACGCCGCTCCTTAATCGCACGCTGGAAGGCGTCGAAACCAACGCAATGGACAAGAAACCCTCCCGATGGGAGCGGGAGGGTAGGAAATCGCAGCCAGCAGATCAGGCGCGGACGACGTTGCCCGCCTGAAAGCCCTTGGGGCCTTTCAGCAGATCAAACTCCACGGTCTCACCCTCATTGAGCGAGCGGTAACCGTTCTCCTGAATGGCGGAGAAATGTACGAAAACGTCCTCCCCCGTGGAGCGCTGGATAAATCCATATCCCTTCGCCCCGTTGAACCACTTCACTGTTCCCTTCTCTCTCACGGAAAACTCCTTTCACTGTCTTGAAGAATTAATTCCCCGAATCTCCATTATTGTTGTTCCGGCGAACCGGAACGCCCCCTTCGGAAAAACGGTGGAACTCGGTCGCGTCCATCAGTGCCGCGGAAATTGCCCCCAAGCAAAAGACTCCTCAAGTTCAACGCCATGCAAAGACATTGCGGCGAGAACCTTCGGAGCCCTGGACCATCGACGCTGTTTCTACGGCGCTACTCAAGACGTCAACCTGCCTTACGAACCCATCGCCCGGCATACACCGGGGAATGAGCAAACGATAATAAGCACTACTAAATCGTTTGACAAGAAGAATTAGAAGGGAAACGTAAAAAAAGGCAACCCGCCGGTTTTTGATTCTTTTAACGAAGTATAAGGAAAGCCCGTTCCTCGACCGGAACTTTGGTTTGCTACAAAATGCCGCCGCCGAGCCAAACCCTTGATAGGATTAGCTTGTACTGCCATGCCTGAACAGACCACGACTCCGGTTGCAAGCCCATTCGTGACGGAGCGAAGTGCTACGCCGTCGCCGCCCTTGGAGCGGCGCAAACGACCCTCAGGGATAACGGCTTCCACGATAAAGTATCTGCTGCGGACCGATGTGCATACTTTTGCATTCTCGGTAGCTGCCAACGCGATATTGTCCTTTTTCCCATTCGTGGTGCTGTTGATGACGCTCATCCGGCGCGTTTTCCATTCTCGCGTTATGTATGACGTGATTCTGGAGCTCTTGAGGGACTATCTGCCTGCGGGTCAGGAGTTCGTGATTCGCAACCTGAACGCCATGGTGAACAGCCGCCAGCGCGTGCAGGTCGTCTCGCTCATTATCCTGTTGGTCACTTCTTCGGGCGTATTCATGCCGCTGGAAGTGGCTCTGAACCGGATCTGGCGTTTTCCCAGCAATCGCTCCTACCTGGGGAATCAGTTGATCTCTTTGGGGCTGGCGTTCGGCTGCGGCGTGCTGACTCTGCTTTCCATCGCGATGACCGCCGAAAACATGGCCCTGTTGCAATTCGTACTACGCGGCCACGGCACGGGCTCGATTCGATTGGCCGCCTTCGTCATGATGAAGGTATTTGCCATCGCCGCCAGCGTGGCCATCTTTTTCTTGATCTATTGGGTTTTACCCAATGGCAAGGTTCCGGCGCGAGCCGTGCTGCCGGCCGCCTTCATCATGGGATTGCTTTCGGAGGCTTTGAAGTACGGCTATATTCTGGCGCTGCCGTGGCTTAATTTCGCCGAAGTATATGGCCCATTCTCGCTCTCGGTCAGCATGATGTTTTGGGCATTCCTGTCAGGATTGTTGCTGCTGGCCGGAGCGAATTTGAGTGCGGAAGAACACCTGCGGCGCAGGCGATAGGCGGAATCTTTGGCAGCCAACGCTCGCGTTGGAATACCCCGCAAGTTGTCGTGCGGACAATTCTATTGTTTGTCCAAAGGAATGCTGCTGAATGCGATTCCCCGTTTGCGGTTAATCCGGCAAATCAGATTTTCCAGGATGGTGGGCAGCAAATTGACCCCAGGTTCCGGCGCCAGCGAGTTTTTTTCCACGTAATCTTCGGCCCCGGCTTCGATCAGCTTCTGCCGGTTCCTCTCCGTCAGGCTGCTCAGCACGACAACCGGGATGTCTGCCGTTGCAGTGTCGATCTTCAAGCGGGCAAGCACCTCCGGCCCACTCACCTTGGGCAAGATCATATCCAACAGAATCAAATCAGGCTTATGCTCCCGCGCGAGTTTCAGCGCGCGCTCACCATCCTCGGCGCATAACACTTCATACCCCGCTTTGTGGAGGACGCGTTCGTTTTCGCGCAGAATCGCTTTGCTGTCATCCACCAAGAGGATTTTCACGCAGGTCGCCCTAACTGCAATATCGGCATCCCGCGCAAAAGGATTAGCCGGTGCTGTCCTTTGCGGGTGTTGGATTTAAGAGGAAATCCTATTCCAGGCAATTTCAGGCCCCCGCCCGCCTCACCGCTCAACGCTCCGCTTTCCACAGGGTCGTTGTGATATCCGTCACTGCGCCGTTTTTTAGACTGCGGTTAGTATGCGCTTGGTTTCCCAAAACCCTTCGAGCAGATATTCGTTTCCCAGGTGATTGCTATGACCGGGAGCTGCTGGCGTCTGCTCGCCTGTTCCTTGCTGATTTTCTTAGATTCGATCTTCTTAGCTTCGATCTTCTTAGCTTCCCCATTGCGGGCACAGACCGCTGCTGAGGGTCACTTCCGTATTCTGACGCCCATAACGGCGGGTCCGCCAGATACTCCTCGATTTTCACCGATTCGCCTTCCCGTGCCGATTGCCGAACCCTGGCGTACACCCGTTGCGCCTTCGCCGATCGGCTTGCAGCAAATTACTGGCGCTGCCGGAATTATATTTTCCGGGCGCGTCACATTTGTGGGACGTGCCGGCGGCCGCCTCACATCAACGCCCGGCCAAACCACAGCTTCCACCGTGGTCACCTTTCAGGTGGAACATGCACTTCGCGGAACTACAACCGGCCAGAACTTAACCATCCACGAGTGGGCAGGCCTTTGGACTAGGAAAGAGCATTACCGCGTAGGGGAGCGCGTCATGTTGTTCCTGTATCCTCCCAGCCGGCTGGGGCTCACCAGCCCCGTGGCTGGTCCCATGGGCAGATTTGCCATCGACCCTCAGGGCAGGATCAAGACGAACGTCCAGAATATTTCCGCCCTGGCAGCGGATCCGCTGATCGTCGGGAAAAAACTCGTTCCCTATGCTGACTTCTTCCATGCAGTGCGGCGCGCCAGTGGTGAAGCCAGCGGTGACAAATGATCGCCCTGATCACTCAGAAATCCGCAGCGCTCACCGATCACTCGTTATTTCGGCTGGCGGCAATTTCCGCTGTGGTCCTATCGTTCGCCACAGTCACCTTCGCCGGAGGCCCCGAATACGTTGCCGGTTCCACCTTCTTCGACTCATCTGCCATGGGCCAGCCCCTTACTTGGTCGCAAGGCCAGGTCAATTACTACACAGACCAGGGGGACTTGAGCCCCATCCTGCCGAACACCGCCGCCAACGCCTTTGTGGCCAGCGCTTTCCGGCAATGGAGTTCGGTTTCCGTCGCAGCCATCACTGTAGCCAACGCCGGCCAGCTTGCTGAAGATGTAAACGGCACCAACATCGCCGTCGACTCGAATGGAACCGTAACCGCTCCCGCCGACATCACTGCCGCCGCCACTCAAACTCCGGTCGGGATTGTCTACGACTATGACGGCTCAGTCACCGACGCGCTGCTGGGCGCGGGTGCTGGCGCTCCGTCGCAATGCTTCTGGAACGCGGTTTATGGCGGCGCGGACAACTTCAATACCAGCGCAAACTTCCTGCACGCTTTGGTGGTAATCAATGGACAGTGCGTGCTTCAACCCGCGCAACTCACAGACGTCGAATACCGCCTGGTGCGCGCGCTGGGAAATGTCCTCGGCCTCGGCTGGTCGCAGCTTAATTTAAACGTAAGCACTGGCAATCCGCACCCCACCGCCGACGATTACGCGGGCTTTCCGGTCATGCATTACATGGACTCGGTAAACTGCGTACCCATCACCGTTTGCTATCCAAACCCCTACCAGCTCGCGCCCGATGACATTGCGGCTCTTTCCCGTCTTTATCCCCCTGCCACATCTCCAGCGAACACTGCTCGAATACACGGGTCCGTCTATTTTGTGGATCATTTCGGCGCCGAGGGCCAGCCCATGCAGGGCGTCAACGTGTTCGCCCGTTGGATCGATCCCTCCACGGGGCTGCCCTCGCACCAATACGCAGTCTCATCTGTTTCCGGATTTCTCTTCACCGGCAACGCCGGCAATCCCATCACAGGAGTAATCGATTCCCTGGGAAATGCATACAGTCAGTTCGGCTCGGCCGATCAAACTTTGGAGGGATTTTTCGACCTCGGAGGATTGCCGATTCCGAACGGAGAAAGCACGGCCCAATACCAGCTCGCAATCGAGCCTATGGATCCGTTGTGGTCCAGCGGTGTTTGTCCCTATGACTTCGCGCAAGTTGCCCCGTCCGGCAGTTTTGCACCGATTATCATCACTGTTAGTGCGGGCGGTGACTTTGAACAGGACATTCCCATGTCTGGCAGCGCGTCGGCGGTCCCGCCATGGTCCGCTAGCGAGACATGGGCCACCCCAGCGATCATCCCTTCTCCCGGCGACTGGGTCGGCTCCCTCAGCGGCTATGGCAATGTTTCCTACTTCCAAATGACCGCCCAAGCCAATCGCACGCTGTCCGTAGCCGTGACTGCTCTGGACGAAACCGGCTCGCCGACCGAGTCGAAAGCGGCTCCGGTAGTCGGCATGTGGAACTCCGGAGATCCGCTCGGCACTGCGCCGCCAGTCCTTACCTCCGTGCCCTTCAATTCTCCCACCTTCGGTATGAGCCGGCTGGATGCACAGGTATTAAGCGCGAGCAGCTTCATTATCGGAATCTCCGATCTTCGCGGCGACGGGCGGCCCGATTATGCCTACCACGCCCACGTCCTCTACGGCGACTCAGTTAACCCTCCGCGAGTGCCGATCAAAGGCGGAGCTATCTCCTTACAAGGCATCGGATTCGCGCCCGGCCTCACCGTCAGTGTGGGCAGCCGTGTGGTGCCGCTCCTGGCCACCAACAGCAGCCACATCCTCCTGGCCGCCCCGCCTCAAAGCGATGGACCCCAGACCATCACTATCACTGACCCGACAAGTGGCTCCATCTCCACCATGACCAACGCGCTCACCATGGGGGCCGCAGCGACCGATCAGATCGTCCTCTTGCAGGGGACCAATCCTCAAACGCCGGTGGGTACGCAGGCCGCTAATCCGCTACGTGTGCGTGTTGTCGCCTCCGATGGCGTCACCGCCGTCAACGGCGCAACCGTCGCCTGGACCACCACGAACGGCGCGACACTTTCCGTCTGCGGCGGCGCTTCCAATTGTTCGGTGGTCACGGATGAAAGCGGTCTAACATCCACCGCGATCACTCCCGCCGCCATTGGGGTGGCAACATTTACGGCCACACTCGCTCCCGCGGTCTACAATCCGGCGCAATCGGTTTCCGGCACTCTCTCGGCAACATCCACCGCATCGGATATCGGAATTACCACGCCTTATCTTTGGATCGCCCAGGGAGCAACTCTGAGTGTGCCGATCACGGCCAGGGTCGTAAGTACCGGGACACCGCAGGCTGGCGTGACGGTCGATTTCAGGATCGCTCAAGGAATCGGCTCTCTCAGCGCCACCAGTGC
>JBAVGI010000476.1:0-5731 GCA_049684755.1 Candidatus Sulfotelmatobacter sp. | reverse complement strand
GTTCTGCTGCGCAACGAAGGCGGCAATCAGAATCATTGGCTGCGCTTATCGCTTAAAGGGCTGGCCGATAACAAGAGCGCGATCGGCACAAAGGTTGAAGTGTTCGCAGGTGGGAATCGACAGAAGTTTGAGGTCGCCGGCTCGAATGGATACCTCGGCCAGAACTCGCCGTATCTTACGGTCGGACTCGGCGATTCTAAAGAAGCTGACATTGTCCGAATGTTGTGGCCGACTGGCGTCTTGCAAGACGAAATAAACGTTGCAGGAGACAAGCAGCAGAATTTTATCGAGATGGATCGGCGCGGCAGTTCGTGTCCGACGTTGTTTGTATGGAATGGCGAACGCTACGAATTCGTCGCCGACTTGCTGGGCGCAGGCGTGGTTGGACACTGGGTCGGTCCCAATCAGCGCGATGTTCCGCGTCCTGTCGAATACATCAAGATCAATCGCAATGCTGTCCGTGAGAAAAATGGCAAACTTAGCTTCCGATTCATGGAACCGTTGGAGGAAGCTGTCTATCTCGATCAAGCGCGCTTGATAGCGGTCGATCATCAGGCCGATCTCGACGTGTATCCGAATGAATATTTCGCCTCGAATCCACCGTATCCAGAATTCAAAGTCGTGGCGAGCAAGAGCGAAGATGCGCGTGCGCCCGCGGGAGCGCAGGATGAGCAGGGTCACAATGTTCTCCCCGACCTCTTAGCGCATCGTTATGTTGGTGATTTTGCTTTGACGCAGTTTCAGGGATTCACCAAGCCGCACAGTTTGACGCTTGATCTTGGCGAGCCTTATCGTGGCGGGCCGTTGTGGCTGTTGCTGCATGGCGAAGTGGAATATTTTTCCGCGAACAGCATGTATGCCGCGTCACAGGCCGGCGTACAGGCGATTTCTCCTTATGTCGATGCGCTTGGCGCCAATGGTAAGTGGAAGCGCGTAGTCGATGACATGGGCTTTCCCGCCGGAGGTCCGCGTACCATAACCGCCGATCTCACTGGCAAGTTGCCCCCGGGTACTCAGAAAATTCGCATCACTACCAACCTGCAGATTTATTGGGATAGCATTCTGGTGAGTCGAACGGCGCAGGAATCCAAAAATAAAGCTGAAACCTTGCGCTTGACGGCTGTTCCGTTAACTCGCGCCAACCTCGACTACCACGGATTCCCGTTCAAGATCGAAGGCTCTCCGCCGGGAAATGTGCAATACATTTATGAAAAGACGAGCGCGACCGGGCCGTACACGCGTCCGGCGGGAACCTACACCCGATATGGCGATGTGTTGCCACTGCTGACTTCGCTCGACGATAAGTTGGTCGTGTTCGGATCGGGCGATGAGGTTCGTCTTGATTTCGATCCGTCGCAACTGCCTGCGCTGCCTCAAGGGTGGGTGCGTGATTATTTCTTCGCCGCCAACGGTTATGAGAAGGACATGGATTTCTATGCCGCCGAAGGCAACTTTGTGGCGCCGCTCCCATTTCTGAAAATGGGTGACTATCCCTATTCTGTTAACAAGTCATTTCCTCTTGACGATGCGCACCTGAACTATCTTCTGGAATACAACACGCGGCAGATGTCAGGGAATGAGCAACGCGGGTACTGGTTTGACTACGGAGCAAAATAGGCTCGTTTAAACGCCTATAAAATCGTTTTAATATTGACAATTTAAGTCCTGCATAATCCAATAGGCGGACCCATGGAAACGACCTCTGCTCCTGCTATCTCATCCGCCCCACGCCTGCGCCGCACGCTCACTCTTTGGGATTTAATTCTCTATGGCGTAATTGTCATCCAGCCCGTCGCACCCATGTCAGTGTTTGGCGTGCTCAGCAATCGCGGCCATGGCCACGTTGTGACAACGATTCTGATCGCCATGGTTGCCATGCTTTTCACCGCAATCAGTTATGGACGCATGGCGCGAGCTTATCCCAGCGCCGGCTCCGCCTTCACTTATGTTGGGCAGGAGATAAACCCTGCTCTGGGCTACGTGACGGGCTGGAGCATGGTGATGGATTATCTGTTGAATCCCATGATCTGCATTATCTGGATCAGCCAGCAGGCGCACGTTTTCGCGCCTGGAGTTTCTTACGCTGCATGGGCAGTTTTTTTCGCGCTGGTTTTTACGGCCTTGAACGTTCAAGGAGTGAAAACGTCGGCCCGGGTAAACACCGCGCTGGCCGCGGGTATGGGAGTAGTGATCGCGATTTTTTTTGTGGCCGCTGCGCGCTATATTTTTGGCCATCCTCATGACGGGGCCGCATTTTTTACCCGTCCCTTTTACGACCCGGCGAGTTGGAATACCAAAGCGGTGTTAGGTGGGACGTCAGTTGCGGTGCTTACTTATATTGGTTTCGACGGCATCTCCACTCTTTCGGAGGAAGCCGAGAATCCGCGGCGAAACATTTTGCTGGCCACGGTGCTGGTGTGCGTGGTGATCGGAATTTTATCCGCGTTTCAAGTGTATGCGGCACAGTTGATCTGGCCCGCTTCCGAGCCGTATCCCAACATGGACACCGCTTTTACCTTTGTGGCCGGCCGCGCGTGGGCGCCTCTGTTTGCGATTGTGGGATTCACCCTGGTAGTGGCCAACTTCGGTTCCGGCATGGGGGCGCAGTTAGGCGCGGCGCGGCTGCTTTACGGCATGGGCCGCAGCAACGCTTTGCCGAAATCGTTTTTTGGCGCGGTGGATCCCAAACGGCATGTGCCACGCAACAATGTTCTTTTTGTAGGCGTCCTCGCGCTGGCTGGAGCTTTCTTACTTCCCGCCCTGGCTGGGGCGACAACAGGTTATGATCTCGGAGCCAATCTGCTCAATTTTGGCGCTCTCATCGCTTTCATGGGAGTCAACGCTGCGGCTTTTGTTCGTTACTATTTGCATGAAGAAGAAAAGAAACTCGGCAATCTTCTTCCTCCGGTACTGGGTTTCGTGATCTGTTTCTTTCTATGGATTAGTCTGAGCCCCAAAGCCCTGGTTTTCGGAGCAATCTGGATGGCAGTTGGAATCGCAGTGGGTGCGTGGAAAACGAAAGGGTTCCGCGGCAACCTGGTTGACTTCGAGTTGCCTCCAGACGAAGCTTAGTAACCCGGTGCTTATGCGAAAAGGAGGGATAGCGTGCTCGGCTCGACGAACATCGTTGCTTTCGTCCCTACCAAAGATCCGGCAAAGGCACGAGCGTTTTATGAAGGTGTCTTAGGCCTCGGCTTTCTGAAGGATGATGGCTTCGCGCTGGTAATGAGTGCGAATGGAATCATGGTGCGAATAGCGAAGGCCGAATTTACGCCAGCTCAATTCACCATTCTTGGATGGCAGGTGACGAACATCGAGAAGATGGCTGCTGACCTGCACGCGAAAGGCGTTCAGTTCGAAAGATTTGGCTTCTTCGAACAGGACCAACTCGGAATCTGGACCGCGCCCGGCGGCGATAAAGTAGCGTGGTTCAAGGATCCTGATGGCAATACGCTGTCCATCTCACAGCACGTTGCCTAAGCACGGTTGGAAATGCCCTATCTCCTGGGCTTTTGCTCTCACTTAACGGTGATGTTGACGTAGGAAGTGTGAATCGGTTTGTAGCCGTCATTCGGATTGATATCCATAATCGCCAGCTCGTAGCTTCCCGCCTTCGGCAAAGTGATGTTCTGATTGATAAAGACGCTGTTCACTCCCACGCCAGTCGGAGATTCGCCAAGCTTGACTCCATGGGTGTTGTCCCAGACTTCAATGTGATCGACCACCGGTGTCTTCGAGCCATTCTGTTCATAAGCATAGGCATTGATCGGCACAGTGGTCGTGGACCATGTCGAATTGTTCGCGGGTGAGTTGACGTGTACGCCCGGAGCGGAAGACACGGTGAAGTTGACCTTGGTTTCGTGAAGGCGCTGCTCTGAACTGGTTACATCCTGTACGGTGAGGGTGTAGTTACCGGGCTCCAGTGAATACCATTGGCTGATAACGGTCCCCCTCGGCGAGTCACCCAGTTTGGTGGCGCCATTCCAGACTTCAACGTGGTCGATTCCTGAAACTGTTCGCTCCGCGCCCGCTTCCACGGCAAACGCGCTAAGAGGGAAAAGAGTGGCTTGCGTGGAATTGTTCGCCGGAGTTTTCACGAAAACGCCATAAGCGGACGACCTTGTGTAATTCGTGACTTCCTTGTGAAGGGTTTTGTAAGATGGCGCGCCCCCAATATCCTGAATCGTCATTTGATGTGCGCCATTGCCGCTCACGGGGAAAGCCTGATCGATCGTCTTGCTGAAAACGTTGCCGAGTTTTGTCGCTTTGCCGTTGAAGGTGTCCCATACCTCCATATGAGCGACCTCCGCGCTCAACTCCGACGCTGCGGCGTTCACCAGCACTGACGCGCCCTGCGTCGATCCATTTGCCGGCGAGTTAATCACCACACTGCCCGCGCTCGAAGAGAAGAAATCCGACATGTCGGCAGCCCTGGCCGACCATCCTGGGTGGGTATCGATTCCCAAGGCATCCAGCATCGTTCTCAAAGTGTTCTCATGCTTATAGGACACGTTGGAGACATGGCCGGGCTTAATATTTGGTCCGATGAGGCCTGTATAAACCTGGCCAACGTCATCGCCAGCGCCGTTGTCGAAAGTCACAATCACCAGCCCGCTTCCGCCAGCCTGAAAATCGGGCGAGTTGAGCATGGGAGTGAGATTGCTGTTCAGGAAGTTGTCGCCATTCGTCAGAGTTGAGCACTCGTCGTGCATATCCCAGCACCCGTCGGGCACGATGATTGCGAAGCGAGGCAGCGTTCCATTGGCCACATCAATGCCGAACTGCTCGAAATCCACAATGTTTCCTTGTGAACCCAGGGTATTGCTCAGTATTTCCTCATACCAGACGGCCGCATTGTGGCGCGCGTAATAATTGGTGAATGGCGGCTGATTTGCCGAGGTGAAATCGGGAACATTCACGTTGCCGCCGGCGTTGAGGTAATTCTGTGCGTAAACCTTCCAGGAAATTGGCTGGTTATTCATCAAGGAAAAAATGTTTTCGTCGGTGATGGGATCTTTGGTGACCGTTGCTTCGCAACTGTTCTGCTTGAAGCAATCGTTACCGTTGCAGTTGAAGTTGTGACTTCCGGAGGGAAGGCTGCAGGCGGGCGCATTCGAACAGGAGTAATTCGATTCACAACTCCCCGATGCCAAATACAGATAGTCGAGCAGCGAGCCGCTGTGGTCCGAGTTATAGTTATTGGCATATCCGTATCGGTTTCCTTGCTTTACCAGCCAGGGCATTCCGTTGTCATAGACGGTGCCAAACGAAGTGTTTTCGTCGATCACCAGAACTACATGCTGTGCGAGGGGAACCACCTGGGCGGCAACGGTCGAGCAGTTGCAGAAGGCAATTACGATCGTGGTGAGGCTGGCGCAAAGAATATGGAAAGCGAAGTGAACGAAGCAGCTCTTTCGACGCATACAAGATTTCCTCTCGAAACGTTCATGGTGTAAACAGCACTGGCCAGTGGTGCCTTACCTTTCTTGTCTTTGCGCAAAAAGGCGTCCTTAGATTTTCGCGACGCTTTTAAGTGAGTCGATTGGAGCCGGCAGAGAAGTACTGCCAACGAATCAGAAAATAGCCTGTGTGTCAATCGGAGGATAGATGTCGGTAGTCTTAAGTCCGCCAGTCATAAATAAATGATGAACAGATTGTTAAGCCATGGTGAAAGCGAACCCAATGTTAAAGCTGGGTTTAAGAGCAAATTACAGAATCCGAGGCGCGGCGT
>JBAVGI010000475.1:0-2355 GCA_049684755.1 Candidatus Sulfotelmatobacter sp. | reverse complement strand
CTGCTGAGCCGCGGCGCTCACTGAAACCAGCAGAGCGGCGGTGAACATCCAATTTAAAGTGCGCATGTCTTTCTCTCCAGATTTCTTCAGACCGTTTCTTAAATGTCGCTTACTGAAACCAATGTTTCTCAAGCACGATTCAGTTCGCACGTTTCAGGCCGTGAACCCAACCTTCTAGACGATTCCTTCCGTGCTTCCAATCCTTTAGTACGCCAACTGAAACAGCACGTGCACCACTGCGGTCGAATCCACGGGCTGTCCCATGCGTAGCGCGGGCTTGAAGCGCATCTTGTTGGCCGCTGCGATGGCCGCTTCATCCAGTCCGTGCCCCAGGCCGCGAACCACGCGATTCACATGCAGCGTTCCATTCGCCGCGAAACTTACTTCCAGTAGAACTTCGCCTTCCAGCTTCAGGGCGCGAGCTTCTTCCGTGTACACCGGTTGCGGTTTGTACGTGATCTCAACCGGATTGGTGGCTGGACCCGAGTCAAGTTGCGCAAGCTTTGGCCCGCCGTGCACCACCTGTTCCGCGCCGAAGCCGCCGGTAGCTACCCCGCTTCCGTTGCTGCGGCCGTCGCCTTTACCTCCGGTTGCAATGCCGTTGCCGAAATCGGCGCTGGCCACTGTGCCTTTGATGCCTTTCGCTCCGCCCGATCCGTTGCCTTGTCCCGGACCGACAGGCATGTCAAAACCGCCGGCCTGCGCGGCATAAAGCTTGCCGCCTTCCCTGCCTGTGCCCTTCAAACCGTTAGGATCGCCAAACCCTCCGGTCTGCACCTTTTGCACCGCGACGTTCACCGTGGGCGCGACCGAACTTCCCGAGAAATCTCCCGTATGCAGCAGTTGAGGGCGCGCTCCTCCCGAAGTCATCTTGAGCTGCGGAGCGGCGAATGTATTGATTACAACCTTGGGTGCTTCCACCGGTTCGGGAGCCGTAATATGCCGAACTTCGTGCGGCACAACCAGCTTTGGTTGCTCAAAAACCGGCGCGGGAGGGAGCAGCTTCACTTTTACTAACGGCTTTCTGTTGACCGGAACATGCTCCGGACGCAACGCAGGCATAGGGATTAATGACGTCACACGATACTGCCTCAGTTGAAGCCGATCCGGAAACAGCATGCCCAGATTCACCAGCAGCAGAGTGAGCAGCACCACAAAGCCGTAGCTGGCGGCCAGCGCGCGCCGATCGATCTTGCGCTCCGGTAAAATCCCGAGCTGAAAACTGTGTCCGGATGAAGCTTGTTCAGGCATAGCTATCGATCGACTCCAAGAGAGTCCAGGCCGAGGGAGCGGACCGGGATTAGAGATTTCACAGTAAGGGAAAAAGGACAGGGGGGAAACGTGTCCGCGGCTCTTGACCTAAGGTAACCACTTTCGGGAATTTGGCCCAAAGCGGGAGACGGCGGTGGGCTACAGCCCGCGACCCACGTGAAGTCGCCAGCGAAACCAGGAGAAAACCGGGACGCCCGCCAGAATTACTAGCAATCCATAGAAAGAATTCGGCCAGTTTTCCCGGAAAGTGTAATAGAGAAGTACCCCCGCGACGGCAATGAACAGCGCGGGAACGAATGGATAGCCGATAACGCGGTAAGGTCGACTCGCGTTTGGATCGCGCCAGCGGAAGATAAAGATGGAGCTGCCGGCGATCATATAAAAAAGCCACTCGGCGAAGATGGCGAGAGAAAAAAGCTGGCGGAAGTTTCCTCCCAGCAGCAGCAGAATAATCGACAATATCGCCTGCACCACAATTGCGGCCGAAGGCGTGTGAAAGCGGGGATGCACGTCGGCGAGAGCGCGAAAAAAATATCCGTCGCGCGCCATGGCAAAGGGCACGCGGGCGCCGCTCATAATGGTGCCATTCAACGTTACCAGCATGGAGATCGCCATGCCCGCCGAAACGATGGCCGCGCCCATTTGCCCCATCACCAGCGCCACGGCATCGGATGCGGGGCGCGGCGAGGCGGCAATCGCGCTTGCGGGCAGCACATACTGCACCCCTGCATTCATCAGCATGTAAAGAACGCCGACCGTGGCCACGCCCGCAATCAGCGCAATCGGGATATTGCGTCCGGGATTCTTGATCTCGCCGCCGACCATGTTCAAGTCGTTCCATCCGTCATACGCCCAGAGAGCGGCGACGAGGGCGGCCATGAAGCCGGCTATGCCACCTTTGGCTCCGGTGAACGTGCTGGCAAAGTTGCTCCAACCGCGACCGGCGGCGCTGCCCGCTCCACTGAAGCACACCACGACGATGCCGAGAATGATGACTACTTTCAGAATCGTGAATACGAGTTGAAATTCGCCGGCCTTCTTCACTCCCAGATAATTCAACGCGGAAATAAGTATTGCTGCGGC
>JBAVGI010000474.1:0-8993 GCA_049684755.1 Candidatus Sulfotelmatobacter sp. | reverse complement strand
TGGCATGGAAGGCAAGCCTGGACCCGGATTTCCAGCTTTCTGCAGGCACGCTGAGTCCCACTTCGATTCCCGCCGGTTCCTCCACGACGACAACGGTAACAGTTTCCGCTATCGCCGGTTCCACCGGAGTAGTTGTGAACTTTAGCCCGAACAGCTGCGCTGGTCTGCCAAGCGGCGCGACTTGCAGCTTTAATCCAGCGAGCATCACATTTGACGGCACCGATCCCGTCACTACTCAAGTGACAATTTCCACGCCGGCCAATATGACTGTGCCCGCGACGGCGCAAACGGTTACGATTACACCGACAAATTCCCCGAACACGACGGCCACGGTTAGCCTGGATGTCACCGCGACGAACCAAAGCTTCACCATCGCTTCAAATGCTAAGACGTACTCGGTGGTACCGGGCGGGACTGCCCAGGTCCAACTCACGGTTGCGGGAACGAACGGTTTCGTGAATGCCAGCAATTCCACCACCGCCTTGCCGGTGACTTACATATGCCTCCAGAGCAGTCTTCCCACTGAAGTGCAATGCAGTTTCAGCCCCACCGGCGGCGCTGCGGTGAGTTCGGCGTCGCTCACGCTTAGCATCACGACCACTGGCCCCACCTCGCGACTGCAACCGCTGCTGGGGCATGACAGCCGCCTCTACTACGCTTTGCTGCTTCCGGGATTATTTGGAATCGTGTTCGCATCAGGGTCGCGCAGTCGCGGGGCGCGGTTGCTCGGCCTGATTGTGGTTCTCGGCGTCTCAAGTCTGGGGGTGAGCTCTTGCGGCGGCTCCAGCGGAGGCGTCCAGAAAAATGCGGGAACGCCGGCTGGAACCTATGCCATCGTTGTGAATGCAACTACGGCGGGCCCGAACCCGCTTACCGCGCCGCCACTTACGGTGAGCCTCACCGTCCAGTGAGCGATCACAGGAGAGCGCTCTGCGTTCGCGGGGCGCTCCGTTTTCCAGGAAGCCGATCGGGCGAATTAGATTTCCCTCACCAGCGGCGAGGATCACTCCGAAACAGCGGCAAAGGTTTTCCCTTATCTTTTCCAGCGGTCTTGCCGATGAGTGAAGAGTGTCGAATTCCTCTGCTGCATCCGCTCCCGCCCATCAGGACCCCAAGGGCATCAAGCTGCGCTACGTGGCGCGGCAACCCATTTTTGACCGCGAACAAAAAGTCTTTGGCTACGAGCTTCTCTTCCGCGAAGACATGGACAATACCTTTCATGGGCGGGATCCCGATGTAGCATCCCGATCCACGCTGGATAGTTCCTTGCTGGTTGGCCTGGATGTTCTTTGCGACGGTCGCCGCGCCTTTCTGAATTGCACCCGCGACACGCTGATTGGTGGATTGATTACGTTGCTGCCTTCGCACTCTACGGTGGTGGAGATTCTCGAAACCGTGCCTGTCGATGACGAGGTGGTGAACGCCTGCCAGCGGCTGAAAGAAGCGGGATATCTGATTGCGCTCGATGACTATGTGAGCAATGATCCGCGTGAACCCTTGGCCGAAATGGCCGACATCCTGAAAGTGGATCTCAGACTCACAACGCTCGAGCAGCGTGCCGCCCTGGTGAAAAAGCATGGGCCGTGGCGCTGCCGCATGCTCGCGGAAAAAGTGGAAAATCAAGCGGAGTTCGTCTCCGCGCGGGATCAGGGCTTCGTTTACTTCCAGGGGTACTTTCTGCGCCGGCCGGAAATGATGACCACGCACGACGTGCCCGCCAATGCGGTCAATTACATGCGAATGCTGCAGGCGGTTTCGGCGGCTGATCTTGATGTGCCGGCGCTCGAAAAGCTGATCAAAACGGAGACCTCAATCTGCTACCGCCTATTGCGCTACATGAATTCGGCCAGGTTTGGTTTCAAGAACGAAATTCATTCCGTGCGGCACGCCCTGGCAATTCTTGGGGACCGTGAGGTGCGCCGCTGGGTGCGTCTGATCGCCACGGTAGGCGCTGGGCAAGATAAAAGCAGCGATCTGGTACTCTGCGCTCTGGTGCGGGCCCGTTTCGGGGAACTGTTGGCGCCGCTGACTCGTCATGGGGACTCCGATCTGTTCCTGCTGGGCCTGCTCTCCATGCTCGATGTCATGCTGGAGACGCCGATGTCGGAAATTCTCGATAAAATCCCTCTGGACTCCGAAACGAAAGCGGTCCTCCGGGGAGAGGCCAGCCTACTGCGTCCCATCTACCAACTCATGCTGGCCCACGAAAGCGGCGAGTGGGATGCTTCTCACGCCATCTGCGCCAGTCTCCATATGGACCCCGATACGGTCGCCAGTTCCTACTGGCAGGCCCAGCAGTGGGCCCGGGACGTGTCCAGCGGTGCGTAGTTGCGGGGCTAGCTGATGGCATCGGGAATTCGAAAATCGCAGCGTCTAGGCCGGCGGCCAAAAGAGAACTATGCGTTAGCGATATGAGGCCGAAGCTTGAAACTACTGGCAATGTCCTCTTGTGCAAAACCGGTCCAGATTGGCACTTGCGCGCGCGAACGCCGACGAGTACCATAAGTTTGTTCTCATTGGCCTCGTTCCCGCGTAGGCCTTCCGCGCCCCAGGCCGTTCCCGGCGGCGCGACGGATCCGACAACGGATAACCGACGCAAAACATTTATATTTTGTTGCCAATACGAATTTGTTTTACCCGAGAGCGTTTCATAAGGGGTTGCGCCAACGATTACGTTCCCCCGAGCTGCAATTCCGCGTGGAATGTGCTGAGTGAAAGGGCATAACCAGCCGGGAGCTACATGACTCGGGCAGGATAAAGATGCTGGCGTGCCAACATTGTCAGAACCTGCCGCAACCAATTGGACGTGACTAGGGAATAACTGAGATCGCAGAATCTGGACTTGCAGAATCCCGAACCTGGAATCTTAAACAGTTGAGCTTTGCGATACGCTGCACCGGACCTAGATCCGGCATGGCAGCTCTGAGAGGAATATGAACGCAGGACCAGGAAGACCCTCCGGTGGAGGAGGCAGAAGCCGACGGCGGCGCGGACGCCGTCCCAACAATGCACGCGGTGCCCGGCCCGGCGGCCCCAGCCAGTCACGCCACAATCAAGACGGCATCTACACCGCTCCCATGGATCACAGCTATCGCGCGGCATTGACCGGGAATGGCAACAATGGGCAAAACGCGCGGCGTGGGCCGCGTCCCGGTTTCGCCGCGCCGTTCGCGCCTGCCGATCCCGAGCCTTTGCCCGCGCTGCGGGAAGATTCCAACTCCCGCATTTTTGCCTTCGTGGATGATCTGTTCTTCCAGGCCAAGATTCAAGAGACCGCGCGTAAGCTGAACGTGAAAGTCGAGTTTGCCAAGAACGACAAAGACCTGGCCGAGCGCATGCTGCAGAATGGCGAAGAGAAGCCGTCGCTCATCATCTTCGACCTCAATAATGCCAACGCCAAACCACTCACGCTGATTCCGAAATTGAAGAGCAAGCTGAAGAAGGGAACTTCGATTATCGGATTTCTTTCCCATGTGCAGGGCGATCTGAAGCAGAAGGCGCACGAAGTGGGATGTGATATGGTGCTGCCGCGGTCGGCTTTCTCGCAAAATCTGCCGCAGTTGCTGCGCCGCCACGGAGCGCCGGAAGAGGAAAACCCTACTGTACAGTAGCTGCCGAGTTGTCTAACGTCCAAACATCTCTAACAGCACACTGGAAACCGACTGTGCAGTCTTGGTCGAAACCGTGCCCAGCCTTCTTACTAAACGTTGGCGGTCTACAGCGCGCAACTGATCCAAAGCCACTTGCCCTGCCTTGTTTCGGAATGTGAGCTTCACGCGCGTCGGGTAGGCGCGCAGCACGGTCGTCATGGGAGCCACCAGCACGGTTTGCAGCGGCTCATTCATTTCATCTGGGGAAATCACCAGGCAAGGCCGGGTCTTTTTTATTTCCGATCCGGTTGAGGGGTCGAGAGTAACCAGCCAGACTTCGTCCCGCTGGGGATAGCTCACCACTTCCAGTCCTGAGTATCAAACTTATTCGCCGCTACATCCAGCAGCATCTCCCTTTCCACTGGAGTCGATTTGCCAAAGGCCTGTTTCCAGTCGTGGCGCGGGGCACGGTGTGGGGCAATGACCAGCCCTTGGGGAGTTACGCGGAGTTCCACGACGTCCCCCAGTCCGCATTGAGAGATTAGCGGCTTAGGGATCCGGATACCGCGCGAATTGCCGATACGGGTAAGTTCCAGTTGCATGCAAGACCTCCCTATGTAATTACATTGTAATTACGTAGTTTAGATTAGGTCAAGCCTTGAAATTGCAGACTGCCCCGGCTCAAAGGACGGAAAGTACCTGGTCATCCCGGTGGCCAGCCCAGGGAGCGTCCCCCCAGCAAATGTACATGAAGGTGAAACACTGACTGGCCCGCTCCCGGACCTACATTGAGCACCGTCCGATATCCATGCTCAATGTTTCTTTGCCGCGCAATCTCGGCGGCGGCCAGTTGGCAGCGGCCGATTGCTTCGGCGTCTTCAGTCTGCGCTTCCTTCAACCCGGCGAAATGTTTCTTCGGAATGACCAGCACATGGGTCGGCGCTTTTGGATCGATGTCTTCGAAGGCAAACACATACTCGTCTTCGTAAACTCTCTTGGCGGGAATCTCGCCGCGAAGAATGCGGCAGAAAAGGCAATTGCTGCTGGGGTCGGTCATGGCTGTCGCTCTCGCGGAGAATAACACCCGCTGCAGCTGGGAGAAAAGTCCCTCGAAGCTAATCCAGCCTTACCAAGAAGACTGCACCCTCGGGCGTTCGGGTTTCGGCGGCAAGCTTCCGTGCGCGGTCGCGGTCGTTATCGAGCACGTGCACTCGCACCCACCAGTCTCCCACAGGACTGCCGAAGTGCTGCACTTTAGCTGTTTGATAGCGCCGGGCGAGATGATCGGCGAACTTGCTGGCCTCCTGCTCGTGAGCGAAGCTTCCAATCTGCACCACCCATTTTCCGCCGGTGGCGAGCGGCTCGGGAGTTTGCATTACTTCGACTTTTACTTGCGCGACTCCCGGCGAGTAGACGTCGAGTTTGCGAGCTGCGGCCAATGACAGATCAAGCACGCGTCCCGGGATGAACGGTCCCCGGTCGGTAATGCGGACCAGGGCGGAATGGCCGGTCTTTAGATTGGTGACTCGGACGATTGAGCCCAGGGGCAGAGTGCGATGAGCCGCGGTCATGGCGTGCATGTTATAGACTTCGCCGTTCGATCCTACGCGATTGTGATACGGAGGGCCGTACCAGCTCGCCAAACCCGTTTCCGTCGCTAATGGCGCGGCGTTCGCAGGAATTGTTGGTTCGGCGAGATCGGCCTCACTTGCCGCACTGCCCCGAAGACGGTCATTCTTCGCCGCACCTTCTGGACGATTCGTCGATTCGCTCGGGGAAGATTCCGGCAGCGGAGGTGGCGGCACGTTCGAGCGCGCCTGCTTGGGATGGCCGCAACCGCTCAGAAAGAGAATTGCAAGCAGGAGAATTGAAATTACGGTGTGTACCACAAGCTGAGCCCACCGTCGGTTGCTGATAAGGTCTTTGATTGCGTTCACGGAAACTATTTCGGAGGATGCGGATTCTTCTCCATGTAGTCGGCAAACTCGGACAGCTTCTCCGAGGCCACACGCAGGGCTTTCGTCGAGCGTTGCCGAACCGCGGGGACAACTTCGTCGTTGAGATATTTGATGAATTCGGGTATCTCTTTCTCGATGCGTTCGGCGGCTTCGGCCACGGTCTTGCTGACGCGTGCGGAAGCATCTTCCACCTTGCGGTTGAAGTCGTTCATGATGCTCCTCGATCCTGCTGGGCTTTAAAAATCTCACTAGATTCTGCGGTGCCAGGTTCCGCTATTATTTCGTGCCTAAAGAGTGGGGTCAATAACCTGGAAACCACGAAAGGCACGAGCTGTTCGCAACCTCTCCATCGAATCCCAGATTGCAGTAAGGATCCCATCCTTGATAGAGTAAGGATTATGCCAAAAGTGACCAGCAAGCTGCAGTTGACGGTTCCCAAGGCAATTGCCGACGAGTACGGTATCCGTCCCGGCGATGAATTGAATTGGATCCCCGCGGGCGAAAGTATTCGAGTGGAGCTCTCCCGTCGCAGATCGAAGGCCGGTCGCCAACCGACCGTCGAAGAGCGATTAGCGCTCTTCGATGCTGGCATGGAACGCGCAGACAAGCTTCAGGCGAAGCAACTGAAAAGGAATCGCGACAAGAGCGGCCGGCATAAGCGGGGCTGGACGCGAGAAGATCTCTACAACGATGATCGGGGCTTACCTCGTGGACTCACTGGTTGATACGAATATTCTGGTCTACTGCTACGATCCGAGCGATCAGAAGAAGCGCGCCATTGCCCGGGACGTTCTTCGTCGAGGAATGGCCGCCGGGGTCCTGCGAATCCCCCACCAGGCTCTGATGGAATTCGTTAGCGCGGTGATCAAACCGCGAACCGGTGGCTCGCTTCTCACGAGGGAAGAAGCGTGGCGTCAGGCTGAAGATTTTCTCGACGAGTTTGCCGTTCTCTATCCCAACGAGTCGGTATTTCGGATTGCGCTCCTCGGTATGGCCGCTTATAAGTTCTCCTGGTATGACGCGCACCTCTGGGCTTACGCTGAGCATTATGGCTTGCCCGAAATTCTGTCCGAAGATTTTGAGCACGGCCGGATATACGGTAGGGTTCGTGTGAGGAATCCATTCGTAGAGCGGGGACTCGCGTAGGTCCAAGACCGTGAAGACGCAGCCATCCATCCAGAGTGTGCTTTCCAAGTCCCAGCAAAGGCGACTTCCGAGACGCCTCCTCGCGTGGTATGACACACATCACCGCGATCTCCCTTGGCGAGCTAACCGAGACCCCTACCGCGTATGGCTCTCCGAAATCATGCTGCAGCAAACGCGGGTCGCGGCGGTGATCGATCACTATCGCAAATTCTTGCGGCGCTTTCCTACAGTCGAGAACCTCGCGGCGGCGCGTGAAGCAAGCGTGCTCGCGGCTTGGAGCGGTCTGGGATATTACCGCCGGGCTCGCATGCTGCACGCAGCGGCCAAGGCCATCGTGCATGTACATGGCGGAAGATTTCCAGAGACCGCGGAGGGCTTGCGGACCCTGCCAGGGATTGGCCGGTACACATCAGCGGCGATCGCCAGCATCGCTTTTGATCAGCCATTCGCGGTAGTCGACGGCAACGTGGAACGTGTGCTGCAGCGCCTGCGCGGAAGGCGTTTGGTAGCTGATGAATTGTGGGAAGCAGCCAACGATCTGCTGGATAAGAAACGCCCGGGCGATTTCAATCAAGCGATGATGGAATTGGGCGCTGTCGTGTGTACCCCACGTGCGCCTGCGTGCTTGACGTGTCCAATCATCGAGCTGTGCGCGACACGTGGAGAGTTGGCGGTGAGAGCGAAATCCGCGCCGCAGAAGAAGCGCGAGATTCACTACGCGCTGGATTGTCGGGATGCCGACAGCCGGGAGGTGTTTCTCGTGCAGCGTCCGCGGGACGCATCGCTGATGGCAGGCATGTGGGAATTGCCGGAGCTGCACGAGAAGAATGGAGATGCCAGTCCATTTCTTACTTTGCGCCACTCGATCACCGTGACAAACTACACAGTCCACGTGTGGCGAGAGGCTGGTTCGCCCAATCTAAAAGGGAAATGGGTTCATTTAGGCCGATTGGAGCAGTTCGCTCTCACCGGGCTTGCACGGAAGATTTTGCGCAGGATGGAAGCGATTTGATCATCCGGTTTGCTCCCTCGTCAGTAACATTAGCTATATGGGCGCTGACCGCTAGTAACGGGCAATTGGTGGTTAGTTCTCACTCTCATCATCTAAAATGAAAGTGATCAGAGCAGCGCGTGCGCGCCGCGAAACATGTTGAAACGAACCGGGGGATGATCAATGGCGGCATTGACCGCGGGCAAAAAGGCGCCCGATTTCGAATTGAGAGCGATGGATGGTAAACGCTTCGTACTGCGGGACGAACTCGCCCGCGGGGCTGTGGTGCTAGCGTTTTTCAAAGTCTCGTGTCCGACATGTCAATATGCGTTTCCTTTTTTGCAGCGACTGGAGCAGGCCTATGGACACAAAGGGGTGAGGATCATCGGCGTCTCTCAGAACGATCCGCGGGAAACGGCGGCATTTACCAAAGAATTTGGAGTGACGTTCCCAGTATTGCTCGACGATACGCACGCATATCCGGCTTCGAATGCCTACGGCCTGACCAATGTCCCGACAATCTTTTGGGTCGCAGAGGATGGCAATATCGAGATTTCCAGCGTGGGCTGGGTGAAGGCCGACTTCGAGGCGATAAGCCGAAAGATGGCGGAGGCGACGAGCGCCGCTCCCGCCACGCTCTTCAAGCCGGGCGAAGACGTACGCGACTTCCGCGCCGGTTGAGGCTCCAAAAACTGATCCCGCGGTCGCGGGACGCAGAGAAATTCGAGATCAGGCTGAAACGCGAAGGGAACTCTCTCAGGTACTAATGCCCAATTGATCTTATGGTCGGTGTAGCTGAATGACCTACGGTGCGGGCGCTCCGGCCACTCTCTTACTAGCAAAAGCCCGCTCTCCGTTACAATTCTTTCAGTCGTCACAAAAAGCATTCCAGACACTTATATTTTCCGCCGCCGTACGCCATTTCGTCGGGGGAGAAAACTGATCTATGCGAGAAGTTGTAGGAAGAAGTGTGGTCCTAATAGCGATAGCGGCTCTGAGCATGTTAGCTTCCGCGGAAGGAAGCGCTGCTCCAGTCCCCACGCCGGCAGTGCCCAGCCGTGATGGGGTCTCGGTCCGCTTGCCCTCCGCGGCGTTTGCAGCGATGGAAACGATCGATCCCGAGCACATTCGCTGGCACGTTCGATTTTTGTCGCATGACCTGCTTGAGGGACGCGGTACCGGCCAGCGCGGCGGCGACATCGCAGCCGAATACATTGCCACCCAATTCGCCGAATACGGGCTGAAGCCGGCCGGCGACAACGGATCGTATCTGCAGAAGGTCCCGCTGGTGGGAATTACAACTCTGCC
>JBAVGI010000473.1:0-4890 GCA_049684755.1 Candidatus Sulfotelmatobacter sp. | reverse complement strand
CGCGCCATGCTGGAAGTTTTCTACGCCGGGGCCCTGCGGGTTTCGGAGGTGGTCAACGCCAAGCTGGAAGACCTGAAGTTGGACGCCGGATACATGCTGGTGCGCGGGAAGGGCGACAAGGAACGAGCGGTGCCGCTGGGCAGATCGGCGCAAGAAGCTCTGAGTGAATATCTGAAGCTGGGGCGCGGAGATTTGGCGGCAGGGATGCGAAGTGGAGCAGTCTCGGTCAGCAATTCGCCGCTGCTGTTTATCGCTCGTGGAGGGCGCAAACTAACGCGGCAACGCATTTGGCAGATGGTGCGGGCGGCCTCTGCCGGTTCAGGGCGTGCCGCTTCTCCGCATATGCTGCGGCACTCTTGCGCCACGCATATGGTGGAGAATGGCGCCGACCTGCGTACAGTGCAAACCATTCTGGGTCACGCGGATATTTCTACGACGCAGGTCTACACGCATTTGGCGCTTGACCGGCTCCGAACCGTTTATCAGAAACATCATCCGCGGGCGAAAGCGAGATAGAGGAAATTGCTGATTGTTGATCGCTGATTGGAGTAAGCTTCCCGAAAACGTCGCACTGTGGTTTTCAATCAATGATCAGCAATCAACAATCAGCAATACAAATCGGAATCATCTGATGAATAAGGAAGCTACCATCGTCGCAAAAGCCGTAGCCGATTTCCTGCGTCATCTGCGGGAGCGCAATGCTTCACCGCACACGATCAAAGCTTACAACCAGGATCTGATTCTCTTCGCCGCATATGCCGGTTCGCGTGGGTGGAAACAGATCGACCACATTGCGGTTCGAGGATTTCTTTCGCAACTTTACGACAAGGGTCTGAGCAAGACTTCCGTGGCGCGCGCGCTTGCGGCGGTGCGGTCGCTCTATCGTTGGCTGGCACGGGAAGGCGTGGTGGAGCAGAATCCAGCAAAGCTGGTGTCCACTCCGAAGCTGGCAAAGAAGCTGCCCCGCGTGCCGACGATTGAAGAAATGAACTTTGTGATCGATGGCGAAATGCCGGAGGTCGCCGCTTTTCCGGAGCGCGACCGGCTGATGCTGGAACTGCTTTACGGATGCGGCATCCGCAATTCTGAACTTACAGGGATCAACCTGGAAGACATTAGCCTGAGTTCAGAAGCAATTCTGATTCGCGGCAAGGGAAAAAAAGAACGCTATGTTCCGTTTGGTGATTCGGCAAAGAGCGCGCTCGCAGCGTATTTGCCGGCACGGCATCAAGCTATCGAGGCAAGCGGCAAACGTTCGACCGCATTGCTCATTAATCGGCGCGGCGGACGGCTCACCACGCGCAGCGTTGGGCGCATCATCAAAACAATCGCCGTAGCCAAGGGCCTCTCACCAGATGTACATCCACACACGCTGCGGCACGCTTTCGGTACGCACATGCTCGAAGAAGGCGCCGACCTGCGAGCCATTCAGGAGTTGCTTGGGCACGAGCGGCTGGCGACGACACAGCGTTATACGCAGTTATCGATGAAACACGTGTTGCAGGTTTACGATCAGACGCATCCGCGGGCGAAATAAGAAGGGTTCACTGCGGATGCGGATGTTCTTTCCGAATGCCTTCCCACATTTCGAGCACGCGCGCTTTCAGTTTCGCCGTCAGTTTTTCATACTCCGCTTCCGATGCTTCGCTCTCCGGCGGCGGAAGAATGGGATCGCCGAAGACTATTTTCAGCGGCTTAAAACCCTGGAACGATTTATTTCTCGGCCATACTTCGTAAAATCCTTCGATGGCCACGGGCACGATTGGCACCTGCAAGTGAATCGACAGGATGGCCGCACCTTTCTTGAAGATTTTTGGGGTGCCGTCGATCGAGCGCTCACCTTCAGGATAAAGAATGAGGGGACGCCCTTGCCGCAGGCCGTAGGCTCCGGCGCGCATGGCGGGAATCAGATTCGCATCCGGATCCACCACCACGACGCGGACGGAACGCGCGAGGCGCAGCATGAATCCTTCGCCGAAGATTTCGCTGGTGCCAACGGCAAATACTTTGTCAAAAACCGGCGGCGGAAGCGCGCTCGCGAGAATGACTGCATCAAGATAGCTCTGATGATTGGAGGAAATTAAATATGCGCCGGTTGTTGGTAGCTTGTCGATTCCGCTCACCTGCAAGCTGAACCGGTCGAGCGCAACCACCTGGATCACTCGCGAAACCAGATACCAGAAGGTTGCGCTGGCCGGTTGTGGCAATGCCAAGGCGCGGACTTCTTTCGGATCGGGTTCTTCAGCCAGAATCGCTTTCCATCCGGCGAAGGTGGCGTGGTGCGCGGAAGTGCGGGCGCCACTGGCCGCGCTCTGCAGCACGGCATCGACCAGATCACGCACCGTGTAGATTCCAGCGAGTTGCGATTCGTCGACATTGCCGCGTAGTCGTTCTTCGAGCTGGCTGAGCAACTCGACGCGCTGCATGGAATCGAGTCCGAGGTCAAGTTCCAGATTGTGAGTTGGGCGTAACGGGGAAGGCGGAGTGCGAGAGGCTTCGCGAATGATGCGCAGAGCGCCCTGCACGGTGGACTGATCCAGCCACGCGGTCTCCTGTTCAGTAAGCGCAGGTTCGGCTGGCAGTTCGGAATCCTCTGAAAGCTTGCTGGTTTTATTTTCTTTGACGCGCTTCTCCACTTCGAAACGTTTGATCTTGCGCGTGGTGGTGCGAGGCAGATCCTCCTGCCAGATCTCGTAGCTGCCGATGCGTTTTGTGGAAGCAATCTGCTGCGAGAGACTTTCGATGTCGTAGCGGATCACTTCCTTGGCGTTCACAATTTTCTTCTGGCGCAGCACATCGAAGTTGGGGACGATTACGGCGTGCAGACGATCGCCGATTTCGCCCGGCGTCGCATCAAGTCCCATTACCGTCAGTTCTTTGATGTAGGGAGATTTCAGATAGTGCGCCTCAACCTCTTCGGGATAAATATTCTTGCCATTGCTGAGAACGATGATTTCTTTCCTGCGGCCGGTGAGAAATAAATTACCGTCGGCGTCGAAGTAGCCGAGATCGCCGGTGTAAAACCAGCCGTCACGCAGGACTGCGGCAGTGGCATCGGGACGATTCCAATAACCCTTCATGACGACTGCCCCGCGTAGCGCGATTTCGCCAGTTGATGGCCCGCCATCTTCTGGCGGTTTTTGTTCGACGATCCTGGCCTCCACGCCCTTCAGCGCTTTACCTACCGAGCCGATCACGTTGTCTCCGGGGGAATTCGCGAAGACGGCGGCGGTGGTTTCCGTCAGGCCATAAGCTTGCAGTACATCGATACCGAGATCGTGGAAATCGGTTGCGATCTTGGGATCGAATCGCGATCCTCCGGTGACGAGATAGCGCATCTTCTCACCGAGAGTTTCGTGAATCTTGCCAAAGAAAAGCTTTCCGGCATTGATGCCGATTTTCCGCAAGTTGCGATTGAGCGCCACGAGAATCGCAAAGATCCTTTGCGTTAGAAGTCCCCGTTTGCGGATTTCTTCAAAGATGCGTTGGTGAATCAGATAGAAAAATTGCGGCACAACCGCGAAGGCTGTGATGTTGCGCTCGCGCAACGCGCGCAGGAGTTCGGTCGTGTTCAACGTTTCCAGATAGACGACGCGAGAACCCTTCACTAACGGAAGGAGCAGATTAGCCATTTGCGCGAGGACATGAAACATGGGCAAGACGCCCAACAGGGCGTCAGACGGGCCGAGATCGACCCAGTTGAATACGGCTTCGACTTCGCCGAGAAAATTTGCGTGAGTCAGCATTACACCTTTGGGATCGGCGGTGGTTCCGGAGGTGTAGAGCAGGGAAGCGATGTCATCCGGGGCAGAGGGCGCAGGCTGAAAATGTCCTGGGCCACTCTCGAAGATCTTCGGCAAGTCCGTTGACCACGAGTCTTTCGTGGTGAGATCGGAGAGACGCTCTGGGTCCATGAGCACGAGATGAACGTGAAATTCTGAAACTGCCTGGCGTGCGGACGCGGCATGTTTCGCATCGCAGAACAGGATCGAGGCTCCACTATCCTTTAACAACGTAGTCAGTTGATCGGGGTGCAGTGCGGTGTCGAGGGGCACGACTGTGCATCCCGAGGCGATGATTCCCAGATACGCCGCTACCCAGCGGGGATGGTTATCGGCCACGATGGCCAGGCGCGATCCGCGTGCAAGTTTATTTTCATGGATCCAACGTCCAACCGATTCGGCCATCCGGCGAATCTCGGCGTAGGTGCAACTTTCGATTTGATCGTTGCGTTGCAGTTCGAGCGCGGTGTTGTCCGGCCAGCGCTCCTCGCACTCTAAAAAACGGTCGTAGAAAGTGGGCATGGGTCGTGGGGAATATACACGAAAACAAGCGACTACAGCTCTCGATGGCGAAGGATTTCTGAGAAATTGGCGCCTTGTTCGATCGGGCTTCTGCTCATGCGACGGAGCCATTGCGCGCGAGGTTCCAAATCGCCTGGATTTGCATCTAAATATGCTAGGCTAAATGGGATACGCTAGGGCAGTTCCCGCCCTCCGAAGGATTTCACAGTTTGATAAACACTCTTATTGGCAAGGTTTTTGGGACCAAAAACGAGCGGGTCGTCAAGAGCATGATGCCCCGGGTCCAGGCCATCAATGCGCTCGAACCGGAGATGCGGAAGCTCAGCGATGAGCAGCTTCGCGCAAAGACGGATGAGTTCCGGCAGCGGATTGGCGAAGGAATGAGCCGTTTCGAAAATAGTCAAGCGGCGGGAGTGAACTCGGAAGCGGAAGCCGATGTCGATATCGATCAGGCGAAGCGGCTGGAGAAAGAGCAGTACGACGGGCTGCAGGAGGTTCTGGACGAAATCCTGGTGGAAGCTTTCGCGGTAGTGCGTGAGGCCGGGCGGCGTGTACTCAACATGCGCCATTTCGACGTGCAGTTGAT
>JBAVGI010000472.1:0-1775 GCA_049684755.1 Candidatus Sulfotelmatobacter sp. | reverse complement strand
GCAACGAAAAAGTGGGCTTGCGCCCACTGGTGTGCTTCGCCAAATGCTGGTACTACACAACAGTTCTCAATTTCTTAATATACGCCCCTTAGAGGGGAAAAGACAAACCGCCCGAACCCTGCGCAATGTCTCAGTTTAAACTTTTCTTGCGCGCCAAATAGCGAACTGCGCCGAAATCGCAGTCTGATCTGATGCGGACAAATTCCTTCTACAACCTTAAGCTGGTTCAAAGTCCATCGTCCAATTTGTTTCCCAACTGATGCCGTCATCTTTGGACATGGCCTGTTCCCACCTCGGGGTCTTCGTATTTGTTCCCAACCAAAGGAACCGGACCTGAATAGGCGTTCCATGTAGCACATCATTTGCGTAAAAGGATCCTACGCCGTTCTCAAACCGCCCGATCACAGGTACGTCCAGCGCATGCGGGTCGCTTGAGGACAACCACCAGATCGCCCATGACTTGCGAGCGGGGTCATAAGACCGCAGCGCAATTGCTCGATAGGTTCCGCTGGGAAACTCCAAGACATTGTCCTCAACATTGCCATTGCCGCCCAGCAGGGTTCGCATATTCGCCGTTCCATCAAACTCCTCCCACTCTTCGCAATTCGATAGGCGCTCCTTTAGGCGCCGATGCTTGACTCGCCATGAACCGATTTCAAAATCAAAGTCCCTTGATACAACGGTTGCATCATTCATGTCTCTTCCCGGCTCTCTTACATTTCATGTTAATGTAGCTGTCCATCCAGGAACCGCTAGCGCCCTCGGATCAACAGTAGATATTCAAGAGACACTGCCGAACCCTGGCCCGAGGCAGAATATATGTGAAACTGAAACCTCGGCGTCGGTCACGATTCCTATCGGCCTATAACAGGCCCAACCAGCGCCCGCCCTGGAAATACGTTAGGAACAATCTTGCCTTCGTCCACAACCACCGTTCCTCCCACCACCAGATACCGCACGCCCACACTCGGCTCCATCGGCTTCTCGAAAGTGGCGCGATCCGTGATCGTGCTCCCGTCGAACACCACAATGTCGGCGTCCGCTCCCTCTTGCATTCTCCCTTTTTGTCGAGCTGCTGGAGTCGATCGCGCCAGCATCTCCGCCGGCATGAAGCTCATCTTGC
Source organism: Candidatus Sulfotelmatobacter sp. (assembly GCA_049684755.1). Taxonomy (GTDB): domain Bacteria; phylum Acidobacteriota; class Terriglobia; order Terriglobales; family Acidobacteriaceae; genus Sulfotelmatobacter. The sequence continues at coordinate 652 of JBAVGI010000472.1, read as the reverse complement.
GAATCGCGTCCATCAGCGTAACTGTTCCCTTTTCGCGAACGTATTCCCGTAGTACCCGCGAGTAGGTTCCCGCGTTGCGCGGATGCCCTTCCAGGCCATCGCTGGCGATCATCACCAGCGGATTCGGAATCACCTTATCCACCACCTCTTGCGTATTGGCGTAAACCAGCACCCACTGGTTCGCGCTGGAATTATGCAGTTCGTCAAAACGCTGCTTGGTTAAGTGTTCGCCGGTACCCGGAAGCACGAGATCGCTATAGTCGATGCCGAGTTTCTCCCGCCAGCCCGGATTAAATAGCGCCGAGTTGATCGCCGTCATGCCCGCAATGTAGGGATACGCCTCGGTGGTCACGTCCAGCCCGCGAGCGCGCGCTCCCTCGACCATGGAGAGACATTCCAGCGAGTCGCGCAGGCAGGTGCTGTTGATGTGGACGATATGCAGCGCCGCCCCCGTAATCGCCGCCGCCCCGATCACTTCACTCACCGACTCAATCGCCGAGCCGGGTTCCACGCGTCCCGCACTGCGCATGTGAGTGTAGACCGGTGCTCTTCTTTCAGCGGCGAGACGGAACATGTCAATCACTTCCAGCCGCGTTGCTCCCGGTGTGTACTGAATGCCCATACCGATCGCCAACCCGCCGGCGTCAAGCTC
>JBAVGI010000471.1:0-2622 GCA_049684755.1 Candidatus Sulfotelmatobacter sp. | reverse complement strand
TCTGAGCAGGAGTACGTCAGGCCCGAACTGGAGAACTACGTCCTTAGCCAGTCCGTGCTTTTGAAAGAAATCCAGAAGTCCAAAATCAAAGCAGTATCCGACCGCCCCTCGCGCATCCCAACGATGCCGTCGCTGGGCGGCAAGCCTCGTGTCGGCAACATGAACGGCAGCGACATGGGCATCGGTTCCGGGCCGACGCAGGTTCCCGGCCAGATCACCCCAGCCACGTACATTCACGCCTTCAGCTACACCAAGCAGGCGGAATATGCGACGGACTCGGATGAGAAGGCCATCGAGAACTTCGCCACTCTCACCCGCACGCTCGCCCCTGAGCGGTTCGCCGACTTCCTCGAAACCGTTCTCCAGGGCAATGGATCGAACCAGCTCGACACGATCCAGAGCCTGACGACCTCGGGCGGCAACATCGTCGCCATCGGTGTCACCAGCGCGAACCTCTTCCTCGACGATGAGGATATCGATGTCTGGACCGCTGTGGGCGGGAGCTTTGTCGGGACCTTCACCGTGCAGGACTCGGATATCTCCTCGAACCTGATCTACCTCCAGAATCCGGTTCCCACCGGAACCTTCAGCGTCGGGCAGGGCCTGTTTGTGAACGGAGCGTCGGGCCAGGCGAACACCGGCATGAATGGTCTGCGTACCTACCAGGTCGCCACGGATACCGGCAACTGGCTGACCGTACAGCGCTCGGCGTGGCCGGGAAAGTACATCGCCCAGAACGTGCCGGTGAATGGCGCGCTGACTCCGCAAATCGTTCGCGCGCTGCACTCCCAGATTCAGCTGGCGATGGGCAAGAAGAAAGCCGACGCCGATGAGCTGGTGGCGCACTGCACGGTCAATGAGCAGAACGCCTGGGAGCAGAATGCGCTCCTCGTTCAGCGCATCGACATGGCGCAGATGAAGGGTTCGGAGAGCGAGGACATGCTGAAACGTGAGGCATCGTCTTCGATTGCCGGTCGCCGCTTCCTCATCAACGAGAGAGCCGTTCCGGGCTACATCGACTTCCTCGCGCTCAAGAATGCCTCGATGCTCGAAACCAAGTCCATCGACTTCTACGACGTAGGCGGTCAAACGTTGTTTGGTCTGGTGGGCGCGTCGGGCGGCCAGGCTTCCGGGCTCGTCTTCTACATGGTGGCCGAAATGAACCTTGTGTGGGTTCAGACCCGCCTCAACGGCTTCCTCAATGGAATCTCGATCCTGCCCTACCTGTACGGAACGACTTAATGGCTGAGTTGATTCAAAGCTGCGGAGAGGTGCCGAAGCCGCGCATGTGGCCCATGAAGTCTATGCGCGAGTACGGCACCATTCCCGGCAAAAAAGAGCCGTTGTTTCGCATCGTGTTCGCGCCGTCGATCTACTACCTGGTCGGCGGCGAATTCACGAATCCGGATGGAGGAGTCGAGTTCACCGGATATCTTCCGCGCCCGCGGTACGACTACATCGGGGATAAATGGATTCTCGAAAAGTGGGTATCCGCAAAAGACTTTACCGGCCAGACGGAGGTGGAATATCGAGCCCAGTGGGAGGACCCGAGAACTCACCTCTGCCTTACCGGCCCTTATCCCCGCGATGGCGAGTATCAGTGGGTTTGGACCTTCAACGATACCAATCAGATTGGCGCAGCGGGCATCGTGGCGGCGCTGGTCAATAAGGCAAAGTACAACTCGAAAGCAGCCAACGCGGAGGCGATTCGAGAGATGCACGCCAAAGAAAAGAAAGACCGCTTTAGCCGCAATTTCGACAAGATGAAGGACTCGGCCAGAGCCTTTGGGATTCGGGCCGCCAATATCGGCGGAATGGTGAAGGCGCAGAAGTCCCGTCCGGATTTGATAGATGCGCGCCGTTTGGGGCTTCCAACGCGGGGAGCGAGAGCAATCAAGCCGAGTGTCGATGAATTGACCGTCGCCGGATACTAGGAGGATTCATGCCGGACACAGTGAGTTATCAGGGGCGCGCGGTGCCCTCGCAGGAAGTGGCGGAGCGCAGCATCGCGCAGAAGCGTCAGACGGGGCGCAATCGCGTCCTGCCGATCAAACTGAAGGTGATCGAGGACTTGAAAAAGCAGAAGGTTCACATCTTCAATGTCGGGCCGTGGCCGCAGCAGGTCAACACCGGCTCGACGGGGACGTTCTACATTCCGCAGTGCCCCTCCGGCCAGGAGTATGCCGAAATGCTGGTGGTGAATCCAAAGACCGGAAAGATGGAACCTCCGATTTCGATCATCGTTGAGGAAATGGTGATCAAGTCTGAGGATGAAATGACCTGCCTCAGCGACGACGGCTTCGACTTCGCCCGCCGCATGATCGGCACCGGCCCCCGTCCTTCCGCCTTTCCTCTTACGCGCTTCGGCATCTTCGTGTCGATGAACGCTGTGCCGGCGCCAGAGGAGTTGGCCACTGCCCATGCCGCGCTGGAGCGGGAATGTGAAAAGCTGGTGAAGTGGGCTGCCGACACGTATGTCACGGATCGCAAGCTGTTTTCTCTGGCGGTTCGGCCGGACGTGCATTTCATCGCTGCTCGTGTTCTTGGCAGGGACAATCCGCAGGATTCCCCGTGGATGCTCGATGCTTCGCCGCAGAAGCGGATCAAGTGCAAGATGTGCGG
>JBAVGI010000470.1:0-1781 GCA_049684755.1 Candidatus Sulfotelmatobacter sp. | reverse complement strand
GGTTGCCCTACCGCGAGGCCGAATACCGCAATCGGTTTCATTCGCTTTACGCGTGATGCTTCCCCGGTTAACTTCTTATCCCAATACCGCTCGCGAGCGCGATCAGTGGATTCTGGCGCGCCGAGGCATGCACAATGCCGTCGATGCTCGCGTTCCCTACGCATACATGGTGGAGGACGAACGAAATGCTGCGGGTGAAATTTTGCCCACGGCAACCATATTCCTCACCAATCGAGAATGCCCGTGGCATTGCCTGATGTGCGACCTGTGGCGCAACACGATCCCAGACACAGTGCCGGCCGGCACGATTCTCCAGCAAATTGACTACGCTCTTGAACGCCTGCCCAATGCGCGGCAAGTCAAGCTTTATAACAGCGGAAGCTTCTTCGATCCGCGTGCAATCCCACCAGAAGACTACGAAGCGATTGCGCGGCGGCTCGACAACTTCGACCGCGTGATTGTCGAGTGCCATCCGGCCCTGGTGGGCGATGCGTGTGTCCGATTCAGGGATTTGATTCGGGGCAAGTTCGAAGTTGCAATGGGACTCGAGACGGCGCATCGCGAGATTCTGGAGCTGCTGAATAAGCGCATGACGCTTGAAATGTTTGCGGATTCGGCTCGACTTCTGCGGGAGAGCGGGATCGATCTGCGCGCTTTTATTCTTGTGAAACCGCCTTTCATGCGCGAGGAACAATCAGTCGAGTGGACGGTGCGCTCGCTCGAGTACGCGTTCGAGTGCGGTGCGACGGCGGCAAGTTTGATTCCTACGCGCGGCGGCAATGGCGCGATGGAGGATCTTGCTGCGGAGGACGACTTCTCACCGCCGGCGTTACGAACGTTGGTAGCGGCCTTTGAACGAGGCATACTGCTTAAGAAAGGACGCGTCTTTGCCGATCTCTGGAACGCAGAGACGTGGCCGGGGTGCCATGCGTGCCGCGGGCGGCGCATTGCACGGTTGCGGGACATGAATCTTGAGCAGAGGCTTCTCGACGCTGTAGCCTGCGACATGTGTAAGGACGAGGCGTGAACGCGCAATACGACATTGCCGTGGTCGGTTCGGGTTTTGCTGGCTCGCTGTTAGCAATGATTGCGCGCCGGCTGGGGCGCTCCGTTGTTCTGATCGAGAAGGGCACGCATCCCCGCGTGGTCATCGGCGAGTCGTCGACGCCGCTGGCAAATCTGCTGCTTGAAGAGCTATGCGTTCGTTACGATCTGCCAACGCTCAAGCCGCTGACCAAGTGGGGGAGCTGGCAGCGTGCACGCCCCGAGATCGCATGTGGGCTCAAGCGGGGATTTACGTTTCACCATCATCTGCTCGACGGCGAGAGTTCATTCGACCCGCAGCGTCGCGATCAGCTGCTGGTCGCAGCCAGCCCAAATAACGAAATCTCCGACATGCACTGGTACCGCGCGGACTTCGATCACTTCCTTGTGCAGGAAGCCCAACGGCTTGGCGTCGACTATTTTGACGGCGTTACACTCCCGGGCTATGAACAGGAACGGGGCGGAGTTAAACTAAGTGGCGAACGCGACGGCAACAGCGTGGAGTTTCGCGCCCGGTTTGTGGTCGACGCCACGGGACCGCGCGGTTTTCTGCATCGGGCTTTGCACCTCGACGAGAATCCGTTTCCCGATTATCCGGCTACGCAGAGCCTGTACAGTCATTTCTCCGGCGAAGACCGGCTGGAGAAAACGGACTTCAGCCGCATCGACGGCGCGCCTCCTTTTCCGATCGACGATGCCGCAGTTCACCATGTCTTCGACGGTGGATGGATTTGGGT
>JBAVGI010000469.1:0-1729 GCA_049684755.1 Candidatus Sulfotelmatobacter sp. | reverse complement strand
TTGCTGATCGAAGACGATAGCGCCACCGCGCAGTCGATTGAGCTGATGCTCAAGCTGGACAGTTTCAACGTCTACACCACCGATTTGGGCGAAGAGGGCGTCGATCTCGGTAAAATCTACGACTACGATATTATCCTTCTCGACCTGAATCTGCCCGATATGTCGGGCTTCGACGTGCTGCGGAAACTGCGCGTCTCGAAGGTGACAACGCCGATCCTGATCCTCTCCGGGCTTGCGGCCATCGAGGATAAGATCAAAGGCCTCGGTTTCGGCGCCGACGACTACATGACGAAGCCGTTCCATAAGGACGAATTGGTCGCGCGCATTCACGCCATCGTGCGCCGATCCAAGGGACACGCTCAGTCAGTCATCAACACTGACGATCTATCCGTTAATCTGGACACCAAGATGGTTGCGATCGACGGCACGCCTGTGCATCTGACTGCCAAGGAATATGAGATGCTAGAGCTGCTCTCGCTGCGCAAGGGTACGACGCTGACCAAGGAAATGTTCTTGAGTCATCTCTACGGCGGCATGGACGAACCGGAGATGAAGATCATCGACGTGTTCATCTGCAAACTGCGCAAGAAGCTCTTCGGCGCATCGGGCGGCAAGGATTATATCGAGACAGTGTGGGGACGCGGTTATGTACTGCGTGACGCGCCCGTGATGAGGGCGGCTATTTCCGCCTGACAGTTTCCGCGCGGCACAATGCGCAGAAGTTGTCGTGGATACTCGATCGCGCGCGTCGATCGAACGCTGAGAGTCACAAAGCCCGCACTCTCTTGCCGACGGCGCGAAGGCCTCCGGTCGAACCAGGCTATTCGGCATCCGGCCTTCGATAGGTTCCCAGAATCCTATCCCAGAAAAAGTGGATCACCGCAAAATTGCAAGCCGCGTGCCGGTGATGGACGAAATGCAGCTCTTGCTTGCGCCTGAACCACGCAAACCGCTGCAGTCGCGATCTCTCTGAGTGGTATTCCTTGTCGAAATGGGCGTGCGCATAGAACGACGCCGCGCACGTGACGACCGCAACGATGAACAGATCAAGAGGCAACAGGAGGTAAGCGAACGCTCCGGCCAGAAGAACAGGAATGAAAAAGTACGGCGTCGTGTTGCCTTCGTCGCCGAGGTACGCTTGAGAGACAAGATGATCGTCCGAATAGTGCGTGTGATGGAAGTTGACGTGGTTACGAAAAATCTTGCCGCCCATCGGATGGTGAGCGATCTTATAATGGATTAGCGTCTGCCCGAACGACATCACCAGATGCGTGATGACCGCAACCAGCAGACATAGCGAAAGCGTCAGAACGACAGGGGATATCGCGTGGAGCATGACCGCTCCCTTTGGGTCGAGGAAGCCAGCACCTTAGACCTGTTTGTCAGAAATCGACAATTTGCATCTTGTCGCGGGGTCGGCGACGGCCGCACGTGAAATTGGCTATCCTCCACGTTCCGCACATAACTGTATTGAGGCGCCCGGTTGAAGACGCGTGGCCCAAGCCAGAGTTTCGATTCTGAAAGCCGCAATTGCTGTCGCGTTACCGTGAAATTTCCTCCAGAACCTTCTGTTTGGTTTCGACCGCGAACAGGAAGACGATCGCGGCGCCGACAAACGCGCTGGCGCCAAAAAACAGGAAGACAGACGGCAGGCCAGCGCCACCAAGGATCGCTCCGACGATAATGGGACCGACAATGGAGGCTATGCGCATCCACGCACTTGCGGCAC
>JBAVGI010000468.1:0-3205 GCA_049684755.1 Candidatus Sulfotelmatobacter sp. | reverse complement strand
TCCAGCATTTTTTCAATAATCTCTTGCCGCACGGATATTTGTTCTTGGGCCACTCCGAATCGCTTTTCGGCGTGAATGATGACTTTCGGCTGGTCCACTTGCCTGGGGCCACCGCTTATGTGAAAGGGGAACGCGTGCCCGCCGGAGGTAAATCGTTATGACCGCCGCAACTTCAACCAAACAGGTACTACTGCAGCGGCTGGAAGGGCTGCATCAGATTCCGACCATCCCGGCAGTGCTGGCGCCATTGCTTCGTTACTTGCAACAGCCGGTGGAGCAACTCGACGTACAAAAAGTTACCGATCTTATTTCCCAGGATAAATCGCTGGCGGCGCAGTGTCTGCAAATGGCAAATTCACCGCTTTTCGGGCGCGCGCAGAGCGTTCAGTCGCTGCGGGCAGCGGTGGTGAGCCTGGGGTTCCATCATGTCAGCGATATTGCCATGTCGTGCGGAGTGTTGAATATTCTTCCGACTGGAGTAAAGAGCCTCGATCCAGTGGTCTTCTGGGAGCACTCTCTGGGCTGCGCTTTAGTTTCACGGCACATTGCGCGCAAGATTAATTTTTCCTATCCGGGAAAAGCTTACCTGGCGGGCTTGCTTCATGATTTGGGAATCATCGTCAATCTGTGGATCTTGCCGAAAGAATTCAGCAGTGCCTGGGAACTGGGGAAAGCGGAGGGCATTCCTCTGCATGAGGCGGAGCAGAAGGCCATGGGATTCACCCACTGCGATAGCGGACGTTTGTTGGCCGAACGATGGCAGCTTGCTCCCGAATTGATTGAAGTAGTGAGCTGTCATCACACGCCGGAAAAATCGACGGACCATGCCGGGCTCGTCGCGTTAGTGCAGTTAGCCGATTTGCTTTGCCGCATGAGCGGCTTGAACTACGGCTATGTGGAAGAGCGGCAGGTAAACCTGGCGGAAGAATCCGGGTTTGGACTGCTCGGCCAACATTCCACAAAGTTGAAAGATTTCGACTGGGCCCGCCTGACCTTTGAACTCGATTCCTACATGGACGAAGTGCACAGTCTGGTGCGCGCGATCTACCGAACGTGAGCCAACAAAGTACCAACTCGCCGATACGCGTACTCATCGTGGACGACAGCGCCTTTATGCGCACAGCGATTTCCCGGATGATCGCGTCCGATCCCAATATTTCAATCGTAGGCACTGCTGGCAGCGGCATTGAGGCGCTGCAGAAAATTCCGACGCTGAATCCGGATGTGATCGCGCTCGACGTGCAGATGCCGGGTTTAGATGGGCTGCAAACCCTCGGCCGCATCATGGCTGAGTTCCCCCGGCCTGTCATCATGGTGAGTTCACTCACATTGAAAGATGCGGAAACCACGTTCAGTGCGCTGGCGGCGGGGGCGTTCGACTATGTTCCCAAGGAGCTTTCCTCGACGTCACTGGACATTCTTCATCTGCAGAATGATCTGATCGCGAAGATCAAGGCGGCGGCAGAGTCGGGGCTGCGGCGCGATGCTCTTGTGATCCCGCGAAAGCCGGCCCGCGCTGCAACTATTCCGATGCGCGAAGCTTCGCTTTCCACGCCTGCCATTGTCGCCATTGGCGTCTCGACTGGAGGCCCAAAAGCCCTGCAGGAGATTCTGCCGCTGCTTCCGGCGGATCTCATGGTTCCGATACTGGTGGTGCAGCACATGCCGCCGGGATTTACCGAACCCTTCGCCAAGAGGCTAGACAGTCTCTGTGCTGTATCGGTGTGTGAGGCGAAGCACGGCGAGATCATTCAACCTGGAGTGGTCTACATCGCTCCCGCAGGAATACATCTGACGGTAGACCGCGGCGGCTCCCGAACCGTACTCTGTCTCTCCGACAAACCCGGGAATCAGCTCCACGTTCCTTCCGTCGATGTGATGATGCAATCGGTAGCTTCCGCTTTTCACTCGCTGGCGATGGGGATCATCATGACGGGGATGGGATCGGATGGGGCGCAAGGAATGAAGGCGATTCATCGGGAGGGCGGTTTTACGGTGGGCCAGGATGAAACGAGTTGTACAGTTTATGGAATGCCTCGAGCCTGCGCGGAATTGGGGATTCTGGATCGCGTGGTGCCGCTCGCGGAGATTCCTCATGAGATTCTGCACTCTACGCATTACCGCAGAGCGAGCGTAAGCTAAGCGGACGCTCGAAATCGATTGGATCGCGATCCAGTGTTTCGCCATCCAGCGCTTCGCGAATTCTCTTTAATAATGTAGAGATGGAAAAAGGCTTGGCCAGATACTTCTTTTGAAATGCTGATAGTTCGCGGGGCGACAACTGTTCGCTATAACCGCTTATCAGCATGATCCGGATATGAGGGCACAAAGCGAACATTGACTCCGCTAGTTCGTGCCCGCTGATTCCTGGCATGACAACGTCAGAAAGAAGCAAGTCTACCGGCACGGAGCATTCGTGATAGGCGTCTAAGGCGCGAGCCGCGTTTTCTGCCGTGATCACGCTGTAGCCGGCTGATTGTAGAGCCTCTTGAATGGCCCTTCTTACTAAGGCTTCATCTTCGACCAGGAGAACGGTCTCACTACCGATCCACTGACAAGTCTCAGTGGCTCCGATAGCAATTGTCGCGTCGAAGGAAACGAATGGAGCGACGTCCAAAACATTCGTCTCGCCCTCGGCTGTGGAATGTTCGAACCGAGCCAGAGAATTAAACTGCTTATCTTTCTCGCTATCTATATCCGCATCTCTATCTTTGTTCACGACTCACGAGCAGCAAATTGGCTGCCATACTCTTTTGCGCTGGAATCCACTTCGCGTAAAGGAATGGGAAGCAACTAGACGTGTACAACGGGATGCCCTCGGGAAGTCTTTCCCGAAACGGTAGACCGTTTTGGGAGTGCAGTGCCAAACAAGCGCGTTTCCGTGGAATCTAGCGCTCGGTATTTTCGTGGAGGAGAGCCGGTTTGCTTGAGCTGGTAAGAATGGTTTCGTAAGGATCAAGCAAGAGCTTGTGCGTACCCGCGGGTGCAGACAAATGAAAGGGCGTTTCCGGGCCGTCGGCAAATACGCGACCGAGCAAGACCGGTGTCCTACCCGAAATCAACGCGTAAACGGGGACTGAGGTGACCAGGGTGTCTGGCGCATCTTTCTGCTGAATCATTCCACTTGCGGTCACCCCCGTTTCCTTCGAAGTGAACTTAACCGCATGCAACTCCAGTCTTGGCAGCGACGTGCCATTAATCCATT
>JBAVGI010000467.1:0-3206 GCA_049684755.1 Candidatus Sulfotelmatobacter sp. | reverse complement strand
TCCAGCATTTTTTCAATAATCTCTTGCCGCACGGATATTTGTTCTTGGGCCACTCCGAATCGCTTTTCGGCGTGAATGATGACTTTCGGCTGGTCCACTTGCCTGGGGCCACCGCTTATGTGAAAGGTGAACGCGTGCCCGCGGGAGGTAAATCGTTATGACCGCCGCAACCTCAGCCAAACAGGTGCTACTGCAGCGACTGGAAGGACTGCATCAAATCCCGACCATCCCGGCAGTGCTGGCGCCATTGCTTCGCTACTTGCAACAGCCGGTGGAGCAACTCGATGTACAGAAAGTTACCGATCTTATTTCCCAGGACAAATCGCTGGCAGCGCAGTGTCTGCAGATGGCAAATTCGCCGCTCTTCGGTCGCGCGCAGAGCGTTCAGTCGCTGCGGGCAGCGGTGGTGAGCCTGGGGTTCCATCATGTCAGCGACATTGCCATGTCGTGCGGAGTGTTGAGCTTGCTTCCCAGTGGGGTTAGCAGTCTGGATCCGGTGATCTTCTGGGAGCATTCTCTGGGATGCGCTTTAGTTTCACGGCACATTGCGCGCAAGATTAATTTCTCTGACCCGGGGAAAGCGTACCTGGCGGGCTTGCTGCATGATTTGGGAATCATCGTCAATCTGTGGATCTTACCGAAAGAATTCAGCAGTGCATGGGAACAGGGGAAAGCGGAGGGCATTCCTCTGCATGAGGCGGAGCAAAAGGCCATGGGATTCACCCACTGCGATAGCGGACGGTTGCTGGCGGAACGCTGGCAGCTTGCTCCTGAATTGATTGAAGTAGTGAGCTGTCACCATTCTCCGGAAAAATCGACGGACCATGCCGGGCTTGTGGCGTTGGTGCAATTAGCCGATTTGCTTTGCCGCATGAGTGGGTTGAACTATGGCTATGTCGAAGAGCGGCAGGTAAACCTGGCGGAAGAATCCGGGTTTGGACTGCTCGGTCAACATTCCACGAAGTTGAAGGATTTTGACTGGGCGCGCCTGACCTTTGAACTCGATTCCTACATGGACGAAGTGCACAATCTGGTGCGCGCGATTTACCGAACGTGAGCCAGCAGAGCACCAACTCGCCGATACGCGTACTCATCGTGGACGACAGCGCATTTATGCGCACAGCGATTTCCCGGATGATCGCGTCCGATTCCAATATTTCGATCGTGGGCACTGCCGGCAGCGGCATTGAGGCTCTGCAGAAAATTCCATCGCTCAATCCGGATGTGATCACGCTCGACGTGCAGATGCCGGGTTTGGATGGGCTGCAAACCCTCAGCCGCATCATGGCTGAGTTTCCCCGGCCGGTCATCATGGTAAGTTCACTCACCATGAAAGACGCGGAAACCACCTTCAGTGCGCTGGCAGCGGGGGCGTTCGACTATGTTCCCAAGGAGCTTTCCACGACGTCGCTGGACATTCTTCATCTGCAGAATGATCTGATCGCGAAGATCAAGGCGGCGGCAGAGTCGGGGCTGCGGCGCGATGCTCTTGTGATCCCGCGAAAGCCGGCCCGCGCGGCAACTATCACGATGCGTGAAGCTTCGCTTTCCGCGCCTGCGGTCGTTGCCATTGGCGTCTCGACCGGTGGCCCGAAAGCCCTGCAGGAGATTCTGCCGCTGCTTCCGGCGGATCTCATGGTTCCGATACTGGTGGTGCAGCACATGCCACCGGGATTTACCGAACCCTTTGCCAAGAGGCTAGACAGCCTGTGCGCGGTATCGGTGTGTGAGGCGAAGCATGGCGAGATCATTCAACCCGGAGTGGTCTACATCGCTCCCGCGGGAATGCATCTGACGGTGGACCGCAGTGGCTCCCGAACCGCGCTCTGTCTCTCCGTCAAACCCGAGAATCAGCTCCATGTTCCTTCCGTCGATGTGATGATGCATTCGGTAGCCTCCGCTTTTCGCTCGCTGGCGATGGGAATCATTATGACGGGAATGGGATCGGACGGGGCGCAAGGAATGAAGGCGATTCATCGGGAGGGCGGTTTTACGGTGGGCCAGGATGAACCAAGTTGTACAGTTTACGGAATGCCTAGAGCCTGCGCGGAGTTGGGAATTCTGGATCGTGTGGTGCCGCTCTCGGAGATTCCTCATGAGATTCTGCACTCTACCCATTACCGCAGAGCGAGCGTGAGTTAAGCGGGCGCAGCGAAATCGATTGGATCGCGATCCAGTGTTTCACGAATTCTCTTTAACAGTGTCGAGATGGAAAAAGGCTTAGCTAGATACTCCTTGCGAAAAGGGGATAGTCCGCGTGGCGACAACTGTTCGATATAACCGCTTATCAGCACGATTCGGATATGAGGGCACAAAGCGAACATTGACTCCGCTAGTTGGTGCCCGCTGATTCCCGGCATGACAACGTCAGAAAGAAGCAAGTCTACCGGCACAGGGCATTCGTGATAGGCGTTTAAGGCGTTAGCCGCGTTTCTGGCCGTGATCACCCGGTAACCGGCTGATTGCAGAGCTTCTCGAATTGCCCTCCGTACTAAGGCTTCATCTTCGACCAGGAGAACGGTCTCACTTCCGACCCACTGACAAGTCTCAGTGGTTCTAATGCTGATAGTCGCGTCGAAGGAAACGGAAGGAGCGGCGTCCAGAAGATTCGTCTCGCCCTCGGCTGTAGAATGTTCGAACTGAGCCAGAGCATTAAACTGCCAGTCCTTCTCGCTGTCTATATCCTCGCTGTTTATATCCGCATCTCTATCTTTGTTCACGATTCAGCAGCAGCAGATTGGCTGCCATACTCTTTTGGGCGGAATCTACTTCACTTAAAAGGAAGCGGAACCACTTAGAGGTTCACACTGAGACGCCATCGGGAATTCTTTCCCAAATCGGTTGACCGTTTTGGGAGTGCAGGACCAAACAAGATCCGATTTGTGGAATCTTTCACGGGGTATTTTCGTGGAGGATGGCGGGTTTGCTCGAGCTGGCAAGAATTGTTTCGTAAGGATCAAGCAAAAGCTTGTGCGTGCCTGCGGGTGCAGGCAAATGAAAGGGAGTTTCCGGACCGTCGGCAAATACGCGACCGAGCAACACCGGTGTCCTACCCGAAATCAACGCGTAAATGGGGACCGAGGTGACCAGGGTGTCTGGCGCATCTTTCTGCTGAATCATTCCACTTGCGGTCACCCCCGTTTCCTTCGAAGTGAACTTAACCGCATGCAACTCCAGTCTTGGCAGCGACGTGCCATTAATCCATT
>JBAVGI010000466.1:0-2068 GCA_049684755.1 Candidatus Sulfotelmatobacter sp. | reverse complement strand
GACGAAGACGGCGCATCGAATTGATCGAATATATTGCTGCCCGAACTCGCCGTCGGCGCTGGAAGCGGAGCTGGAGAAATTGTGACGCCAGTTCCGCTTGGAGAAGTGGGAACGGGCGCCGGAGTTGGTGCAGTGTCCGGCGCATCGAATTGATCGAATATATTATTGTCCACTTGTTGCCGCTCCCAGCACTAACCTAGATGAGCCAGGACCGTATTTCTGATCAAATTGCGCAGCGAGTTGCGGCTTCTGACGCAAAAGAGATAGGGCGCCCGTCGGCAGCGTAGAAACAATGGCGCGCGCCGCATACATCTGCGGAGGATAAGTGGCATTGAATTTGGCGGATGCCCCCAACACAGAACCGCCAGTTTCCGCAGTCCATTGCTGTAGATAATTATACCAATCGACCTGACGTTGCGACACTTGTTCGATGGAGGCTAGAAGTCGTTTCGCTCCTAACGGGGTGTTGTCCGCGCCAGGGACGGTCCCGATGGCCTGATTGATAACCATAGCCGCTTCGCGTGATCCAAGAGTTCGCGCCAGATCGAAGCCCATTGACCTAGTTAGCTTCTGTAATGCCTGTCCAGACGCCACCGCATCTGCATTAAATGGTAGCTTATCATCGGGGAGACCGAGGATGCTGAGAGAAGTATTGATGTCTTTGGCGACTTTCTCTCTTTCGGTGAAGCCGCTTCCAGGTGTTAGCCATCCGCCGCTAGGCAGTTGAGCGAGTTCATTTCGCATATCAGCGACGCGATATAGAGTCGATTGGGCAGCATCATTGCTTTTGGTAGCAGCTTCCAGAACTGGCGTCGCTTCAGCAGTTGCTTCCTTTGCTCCCTCGGAACTGAGCAAGCGCGTATCTAATGGTGCGCCAGCGCTAATCTTCGGAGGGGAAGCGCCTTGAGTTCCGGGTCCGGCGCCTCCCTGAACCTGAGACCAAGGAATGAGGCGAGGAGGCGCCGCTGGATTATTGGGATCGCGAAGGAGAATCCCAGCAGCAGTCGGAGTTTGCAAATTTTTTCCTGCACCCTGCGCCGCCGCAATCTGCGCTTGGCTTTCCGCATATCCTGGGATGACCGCCGTCGAGCCATCGCGCATCGTAACCATTCCAGTTGCGCGGATCTGCTGGGCGGTGCGTCGATATTGCATCGCAACTTGGCTAAGCTGCTCCATTTCTTGCGGCTCATACGTTGCTGCCGCAGCGGCGCGCCCATACCTCTCTGCCTGTTGATCGTTCCATGCTGGATTCGACGATGGCGCGACACGAGTCCAGAATGTCGGATCGTTCGGAACTGGCGGATTTGGCACGCTTCCCATCGTATTCGTGACTGGATTAGCCGACGCGCCAACAGGTGGCATTGCGACGCCCCCAGAAGGAGCAGCGATAGGCGCGGACGCATTCGGAGCGCCCGAGGACTGCGGAGCCGCTTGTGCAGGAACAGAAGTCGCGCCTGCACCATAGGGCAGATTCGTATCCGTCCCACCATTCAGCGAACGCGCGATATTCGCGGCATTCATCAGAAGCAAATCGGCCTTGCGCTGTTCGATCCCCAATGTTCCTTGCTGATATGCGATCTGACTCTGCGCTAGCGCTTGCTCGCGCTGCAAACTGGATGCGTTCATATAAGTTTGTAGCCCAGCTAATCCGCCTTCACCGATTTGCCGTAGCGGGAACGGGGAATGCGAGGCCATGATACCGAGGCCAGTTCCTATGATACCCATACGTTCTGCATCGGTGACATGCGGCACGAGACCTGAGAAGAATTGCGTGATACCACTGAGCGGTCCCGTCGATGGCGCCTGAGCACTTGCCGTTGGCGGCGGCGGCGCAGAAAGACCAGAACCGTTCGGCGGCGTCGAACCATCGAAAGCAAGCGCGCCACCCGGAAGCCCGTTTCCAGCACTCCCGCCTTTCGTGACATTCGTCACATAATTCTGCGTTCCAGTCGGAAGATAATCAAAATATGATCCACCGCTCTTTGCTGCCTCGGCGATAGCGTTACTGACGGTTCCAGGCCCTGCGTTGTAAGCAGCAGCCGCTTTATCCGGAGAACCGAAGCTGGAT
>JBAVGI010000465.1:0-3448 GCA_049684755.1 Candidatus Sulfotelmatobacter sp. | reverse complement strand
ACGCGCGCTCTGTTAAACCACGAAAGGACACAAAGAGTCACGAAGCGAATCCTACAGTGATTTACCTTCGTGAAACTTCGTGCTCTTCGGGGTTGATGAATTCCGGCCTCTATCTTTATTCTCCTATTTCCTT
The DNA here is from genome assembly GCA_049684755.1 of Candidatus Sulfotelmatobacter sp. Classification (GTDB taxonomy): domain Bacteria; phylum Acidobacteriota; class Terriglobia; order Terriglobales; family Acidobacteriaceae; genus Sulfotelmatobacter. Next base: position 3,315 of record JBAVGI010000465.1, on the reverse strand, counting down.
CCACAGGCATCTTCTGCCATAATTGTTCGTGCATCCCACCTGCACCAATTTTCAATCACAATTTAAAGCGAGGAAGAGATGCCAGCGAAGTACCTCTTTGTGACGGGCGGAGTTGTGTCTTCTTTGGGCAAGGGACTGGCCGCTGCCTCTATCGGTTGCCTGCTGGAGAGCCGCGGGTTGAAAGTGAACCTGATGAAGTTCGATCCCTACCTCAACGTCGATCCGGGGACGATGTCGCCCTTTCAGCATGGCGAAGTCTTCGTTACCGACGACGGCGCCGAGACTGACCTCGACCTCGGCCACTATGAGCGCTTCACCCACGCCAAACTTTCTCGGGACAATAATTGGACCACCGGCCGTCTCTACGAACAAATCATCGCCAAAGAACGTCGCGGCGATTATCTCGGAAAGACCGTGCAGGTCATTCCTCACGTCACAAACGAAATTAAAGCTGCCATGAAGAAAGTGGCGCAGGACGTGGATGTGGCCATCGTCGAAATCGGCGGTACGGTGGGCGACATCGAATCACTGCCGTTCATGGAAGCGATCCGCCAGATGCGCCAGGAACTTGGCCGCGAAGACACGCTCTTCGTCCACGTCACCCTGGTGCCCTTCATCGCCGCCGCTCAAGAGCTGAAAACCAAGCCCACGCAGCACTCCGTGAAGGAACTGCTGAGCATTGGAATTCAGCCCGACATTCTGCTTTGCCGCACCGACCGTTTTCTCGCGAAGGATCTGAAGTCGAAGATTGCGCTCTTCTGCAACGTGCAGGAAGAAGCCGTAATTACGGCTAAAGACGTCGCTTCCGTATACGAAGTGCCGCTGGTATTCGCGAACGAAGGCGTGGATACGCTGGTGCTGAAGTATCTCCACATGGAAGCGAAGGACCGCGATCTTTCCAAGTGGGAAGACATTGTGCATCGAGTGTACAACCCGAAAGACACGGTCACGATCGGCATTGTCGGCAAGTATGTCGAATATGAGGACTCCTACAAATCGCTAAAGGAAGCTTTGATCCATGGATCGTTGGCGCACAATTTAAAACTTCAATTGAACTGGATTGAAGCCGAAGGACTGGAAACCGGCGACGAAAGCTACAAAGCTCAGCTTGAGGGTTACGACGGGATTCTCGTTCCCGGCGGTTTTGGCAAGCGCGGCATCGAAGGCATGCTCATCGCGATTCGATATGCACGCGAGAATAAAGTTCCTTACTTCGGGATCTGTCTTGGGATGCAGACCGCGTGCGTTGAATTTGCCCGCAACGTGGTCGGACTTGCCGACGCGAATTCGAGTGAGTTCGATCAGGCTACCCCGCATCGCGTGATCTACAAATTGCGCGAGCTGCGTGGGGTAGAGGAACTTGGCGGTACTATGCGTCTTGGCGCGTGGACCTGCAAGATCGAACCAAATACGCTCGCGCACAAAATTTATGGCAAGCTGGAAATCAGCGAGCGCCACCGCCATCGTTACGAATTCAATCGCGAGTATGAAGAGCCGATGGTCGCGGCTGGGCTGCGCATCTCTGGTTCAACGCCCGACGGCACCTACGTTGAAATGGTGGAACTGCCGGACCATCCACATTTCATCGGATGCCAATTTCATCCCGAGTTCAAATCGAAGCCGCTGGAGCCGCATCCATTGTTCAGCACGTTCATCGCAGCTGCGTATAAGCACGGCTCGGAGCGGCGGGCGGAAAAAGAGACGGCAGCGGTAGAAATGTTTCACCGACCAGAAAAAGTTACGCGTAGATAGCAAGAACTTTACCGCCGAGATCGCCGAGATCGCCGAGAAAGGCAATAGCGATTTAGGTTTTCCCTGGTTTTATCTCGGCGCTCTCGGCGTGCTCGGTGGTAACAGGTTTCGCATTTGATTTCTTCCTTCCAGGTCGGCGATGTCCACATCGGTTCGGGAAATCTATTTCTCATAGCCGGCCCGTGCGTCATTGAGAGCGAAGAGCACGCCATCCGCATGGCGGAGATTATTAAAGGCGTAACCCGCGCCCTCGGTTTTCCTTTCATCTTCAAAGCCAGCTATGACAAAGCCAATCGCACTTCGATCCGCAGCTTTCGTGGACCCGGCGTCAAAGAAGGCTTGCGCATTCTAAAAAAAATTAAGAGCGACTTGCAGCTTCCAGTGCTAACCGACGTTCATGAAGTGAGTGACGTATCGAAGGTCGCAGAAGTGGCCGACGTGCTGCAAATTCCTGCATTCCTGTGCCGCCAAACTGATCTCGTTGTCGCGGCCGCACTCAGCGGTCGCACCGTAAACATTAAGAAGGGACAATTTGTTTCGCCCTGGGACATGCGCCACGCAGTGGAAAAATGCCGCGAGGCTGGCAACTCGCAGGTTTTTCTTACAGAGCGTGGTACAAGTTTCGGCTACAACAATCTCGTAGTCGATATGCGCTCGCTTTCCATCATGCGGAAGTTTGCGCCCGTCGTTTTCGACGCTACCCATTCCGTCCAACTGCCTTCCGCTCAAGCCGACGACCGCGGTCCTGCGGTCAGCGGGGGACAACCCGAATTCATCCCCGTGTTGGCGCGTGCCGCAGTGGCCGCCGGCGTGGATGGTGTTTTTCTCGAGGTCCACGACAATCCGAAAATCGCGAAATCCGACGGAGCGAACGCGCTCGAATCCACCAAGCTGCGCGAAGTGTTGAAGGAGTTGCTTGCGGTGAGGAACGCGCTGGATGTGGCACGAGCCACGCCATAAATTCCTGCGTGCCAGTAGCAATTAAACTTCGTGTATCGTCGTGCCCTTTGTAGTGAGCGACTGTGGTCTTTCGTTCTTCGTGGTAAATTTAAATTTCCCCATGAGACAGATAGCCAACTCGGCTTTAAACGTTGCCACGATGCGCGGTGCAAGCTATGCCGATGCGCGCATCGTCAGCCACCGAAGCCGCGCGCTCACCACGAAGAACGGCAAAGTCGGTAGCGCATCTGACGCCGAATCGACCGGGATGAACGTACGCGTATTGGCCGACGGCGCTTGGGGTTTCGCAGCATCAGAAGATTTGTCGCGCTCCGGCGTTGAAGCCACCGCTGCCCGCGCCGTCGAAATCGCCCGCGCTTCAGCTCAAGTGAAGCAGCACGATGTTCGCCTCGTCCCCGAGAAACCGGTGACTGCCGAATGGATTACGCCCCATGTCATCGATCCGTTCTCAATTTCCGTAGAGCAAAATATCGCTCTGCTGCTGAACATCGACTCCGAGTTGCGTGCTGTTGCCGGCATCACTTTGGCCGAGAGTAATTTGAACTTCAATCGCGAAGAGCAATGGTTTCTGTCGTCGGAGGGAGCGGACATTCATCAGACCAA
>JBAVGI010000464.1:0-1530 GCA_049684755.1 Candidatus Sulfotelmatobacter sp. | reverse complement strand
GCGTGACGCCGAAGCTGGCGGAGACGGCAGCGCCGCCGCAGGGTGACGTGATCTTGATCGGGACGATCGGGAAGAGCCGGGCGATCGACGAGCTGATCCGGGAACACAAGATCGACACAAGCGCGATCCAGGGAAAATGGGAAGCCACTCTCACGCAGGTGGTCTCGCTGCCGGGAAGTGGGCGGGTGCTGGTGATCGCCGGCAGCGATAAGCGCGGGACGATCTACGGGATCTACGACTTGTCGCCGGACATCGGCGTTTCTCCATGGTATTGGTGGGCGGACGTGCCGGTGCGGCACAGAGACGCGCTCTATGCGGCGCCGGGGCGGTGGGTTGTCGGGCCGCCGGTGGTGAAGTACCGCGGGATCTTCCTGAACGATGAGGCTCCGGCCCTGACCGGATGGGTCAACGAGAAGTACGGCGGCTATAGCCACAAGTTCTATACGAAGGTCTTCGACCTGCTGCTGCGTCTGCGGGCCAATTATTTGTGGCCCGCGATGTGGAATAGCGCCTTTGCCGCCGATGATCCCCTGAACGCGAAGCTCGCGAATGACTATGGCATCGTGATGGGGACGTCGCACGAAGAGCCGATGATGTGCGCGGAGAAGGAGTGGAAGCCGAGCGACGGCGAATGGAACTACGGCTCGAACCAAAAGCGCATTGACGCGTTCTGGCGCGGCTGTATGGAGCGCGACAGGAATTACGAGGAAGTGGTGACGCTGGGCATGCGCGGCCACAACGACACGCCCATGTCCACGGGCGATAACATCGCGCTGATGGAGAAGATCGTCGCGGACCAGCGGAAGATTCTGCAGGAGACGGTCAATCCCGATCTCGACAAGGTTCCGCAGGTTTGGGCGCTCTACAAGGAGGTACAGACTTACTACGAGCAGGGCATGCGGGTGCCGGATGACGTGACCTTGCTGTGGAGCGACGACAACTGGGGCGATCTGCGGCGGCTGCCAACGGCCGCGGAACGCAAGCGGAGTGGCGGCGCGGGGACCTACTACCACTTCGACTATGTTGGCGGACCGCGCAGTTATAAGTGGCTGAATACGAACTATGTCCCGAAGATCTGGGAGCAGATGAACCTGGCGTGGCAGTACGGTGCCACGCGCATCTGGGTGGTGAACGTCGGCGATCTGAAGCCGATGGAGTTTCCGATCTCGTTTTTCCTCGATATGGCGTGGAATCCGGCGCGGTTTCACCCGGACAATTTGCAGCAATACACCCAGGATTGGGCGGCGCAGCAGTTTGGGCCGGAACACGCCGCTGAGATCGCGGATCTGCTGACCACCTACACGAAGTACAACGGGCGCCGGAAGCCGGAGTTGCTGGAATCGAATACGTTCAGCCTGATCCATTTCGACGAAGCGCAGCACGTGTACGGCGAGTGGCAGTCGTTGACAGACAAGGCCAGGAAGGTGGGCAAAGAACTGCCGCCGGCGGATCAGGATGCCTACTTCGAGCTGGTCCTGTATCCGGTGAAAGCGTCGGCGACTGTGAACGAGTTGTACATCACCGCTGGTG
>JBAVGI010000463.1:0-24252 GCA_049684755.1 Candidatus Sulfotelmatobacter sp. | reverse complement strand
ACGTAGGAAATTTCGTCTGTCAACAATGTCGCATCAGCGGGCGCGAGCCTTGAGATTGTTGTCTTCCCGGCACCAGAAATGCCGGCAAACAGGAATGCTTTTCCGTTGCGAATCGCACTGGCGGAGTGAAGAAGGAATCCGCCCTGCTTCGCGAGTACGAGCGTGTGAACAATGCGCAGAACGGCATCAATGGAATATGGATTCGCTTTCTGGCGAATGCTGCCGCGGCGCGCGGCTGGTTCCCACTCGGCGCGAAAATCGCCGCGCTGCAGTAACCATCGTCCGGAATCGTGCGTGACGTGAACCTCTGCGTCCGGAGCTGCTGGCCTAGGTGCGTTCGACTCAACATCGAATTCGAATTCGGCAGGAGCATTCGCGGTTACGAACCCTGCATAGCGGTTCTGCAACGTCTCGAGGAAATCGGCGTCGAAAGTATTCACCTTGATGGCAACACCGCCGATGGTGACGACCAGGCTGTGGGACTCGATTTGTGTGGCTAATTCTGGCACGGAAGAACCGGCTTCTCTGAAGTGTGTAGCAAACGATTCAGGTAAACGAAGGTGCGCGCCGCAAGAACCGAACGGCGGACTATCCTGGCGATTAGACTCTCGGCCGCACTCAAGTCCGCAGATAGCGCGATTAATCTTCCCTCGCGAATCACATACGCAACCCGACCCAACAACGCCTTTGGCGCAACGGGACGATCTGGCGCGGGAAGCGCATCTCCCCGAGTAATCCACTGTGGATTTTCCGAAGTACCGGCAACGGCGACTACACGGTGAGCGCAGAGACCGCTTCCCCGCCGGACGAGAACGACATCTCCGACGCGCACTCGATCTTTATCTTTATCTTGATCTTGATTCGTCTCGTTATCCGTCTCGTTATCCCGGCTGATGCGCTCGACCACAAGGGTTTCCCCTGGCCAAAGGAAAGGAAGCATACTCCAGCCGGTCGCGACGAAGCGGAGGGTTCCGAATGAGCGCAGAACTTCTACGGCAAGTTCACACTTCACCGTGTTTTCGTCTTCCGCAATTGTGCCGGTCCGCATCATGACGCTGAAGTTAAGCCGTGGCAGCCGCTCTGAGTGCTGGTGATCTTGCCGCAGGAGAGTGCCGAAGTCACGAATACCTCTTCGAAGCGAAACTCCGGCTTCTGATATGGCTTCTTGACTTTCTCCGCGGATTGCCGCTCGTCACTGGATGAATGATTTGCTTCCATAAGGATCGTCCCTTCAACTATTTCAACGCCGATTGCGACGCCTGGACCGCGCAGCCGCCCGTGGTGCCGGAAGTGGTGCAGGTCTGGTTGCTCAAAGTGGAGAAATATACCTGAGAGGCTCCCGCCAACGTGCCGGACCCCACCACGTTGTCGATGATTGTTCCACTTGTGCCCCCCGCCGCAGCGAAAACAGCGTATGGCGACAAGCCGGCATTGGTCCAAGTGACTCCGCCGTCGGTCGTGGTCGCACCGGGAATGGTGCGCCAGATCGGGGCTGTGCCGGCGGAAGTTCCCGCGACACTCACGATCTCAACATCTCCGTTACTGTCGATTATGCGGGTGTTCTTGGCGTACGCGTGCCTCGCTAACCAACTCCCCAGCGTAACGGAAGTGGCGCCCTGGTTCACCCATGTGACTCCACCATTCGTAGTGAACGCACCTGCCGTGGCCGGCCATGTTGCGGGAGGCGTTGCTGCCGACGTGCCAGCCACGGTAACTACGTTGATGTAGAGATTGTTGTTGGCGGGTCTGAGGACAAGGATCTCCTGGCCCACGGAGTAGGCAGTTGAGGCTTGCCACGGGGTGTCGACAAAATTCAGCATGCATCCACCCGCGGCGCACGCCGTTGGATGAGCGTTATTTTCGACGCTGAAGAACAACCGCTCGGCTGCGCCGCCGCTGGCATTGGGATTGAAGATGTCCGTGACCGGCGAGCATACCGGGTTCCTGGCGGCGGGCGTGAGCGCTGCCAGAGACGCGGCAGTTCCAGGCACCCCCGCCTGAATCGGGATCCGGTAAACAGTGGGATTAGCGCCAGTATCGCCGCAAACATAAAGGTTGCCCGTGGCATTCAAGGAACCGTAATAGGCGTTATCGAAAGCGCCGGCGTAGAGAGGACTGGGATTCGGCGACGAATCCAAAGCTACGCTGTTTCCGACAGTCACTTCTGTCCCCGTAGAGTTAGCCGCGAAAGTTGTGCTGAGTTGGTAGACCGCGGAGCAGGCCACGCCACCGCAAGTTGCGCTGCCATCACTGGATGAGAACACGTATACCTTGGCGTTCACAGGATCCAGGACCGGACCATCGACGAGCCCGGCGCCGAAATCGAGTTGTCCAGACGCGGTCACCGCCGCTGAGGCGGAGTTGACACGGTAAAAGTAGCCGCCCGCGCTGCCGATAAAAACATTCTTGGATATGCGGTCGTAAACCGGGCTGGAAAGAAACGTGGTATTGGCTACTTGTACCGGGAAGCCGCCGGCGCTTACTTCCGCGGGAACGCCATTGAAAACCGGCGTTATCTTATGCAGCCAACCCAGAGTTCCGCCCACCCAGGCGACGTCATTCGTGTAGTCGTAGAAAGCAGAGGAAGTTGTGTCATCGAGAGGATTCAAGGACCCGTCGTGCAGAAAAACTTCCGTCATACAGGGAGCAACGCAAGTGGGATACGCCGCCGCCGTGACCAGCGTAGGCGTGCCCGGGAGGGCGACGGTTTCGGAAGTCGAGGATTTCCACTTCAAGAGAACCAATCCCGCCTGTCCTCCTAAAGTCTGTACGAACCCAACTTGGGAACCGCTTCCGGAGAATACCGGGGAAGTCAGAATCTGGCCACCTGTGTTGTAAGCCCAATAAACCGAAGGCACCGCGCCCACCAAACAGCCAGAGTAAAGATTGTCGTACGCCACAATGCTGGCTTGGGTGGAAGATCCGGCGAGTCCTGTGCTGAACACCACGAAATCGGGTTGGGCGGCGTTGCCGCAGTTGGCAGTCGTTCCGAGAAAGGAGAATTTAGCAGGATAATTTCCGGCGCCGACCTTGGCGCCGCCACCCATGCTCTCCTGCCAGTCCTGCTTCAGAGCTTGATTCTTGCTGGAAGAAGCTGCCGTCGCGGCGGCGAAGGCATCGGCGGAAGAGTTTTGATCAGCCTTTCGTGCCGACGAAAAGACCGGTAATTCGCGGCGATAAACTTGCTGCCAATAACGCGGATCCTGTTCTGCGTACGCCGCTTGTGCGGCGGTGGCGGGCGAGGAGAAAACGACGTGGTAGTGGCTCCAATCGGTGGGAACAGGAATCGGTTTCGCCCCAGCCGGGTCGGCTTGCCCCCAAAGCGCCGGAGACATGAGGAACACGCCGAGAATTGAGACACCCAACGTCTGGTTCCTTCTCATTCTTCTCCCCGATAGTTGCGCAGGACGCGAGAAACTTAACGATAACGGCTGCGAGCGAAAACGCTGGGCTATTCACGAACACCTATGCTGGCTGGTTGGAAAATCATCATACACCGGTATGTTTTTGCAAATGCCGGAATTTGGAGGGTACGGAGGCAGATTTCCACAGACATTTCCACGCAACCCGCACCAAAGCGAGGGCAAACGCCGTCACCTGCGCGCGAACTGGTTAAGTTGCCGCAGCCGTCAGTCTGGAAGAGAAGCCGTCGGAATCTGTTGCGCGATGCCGCGCAGCTCTTCGAATAAGACCGTGCTCAAGTAACGTTCTCCGAAAGATGGCAGCACAACAACGATCAACTTTCCGGCGTTCTCCGTACGCTTCGCAACCTTCAGAGCCGCGGTTACAGCGGCGCCGGAAGAAATTCCGACGAAGAGTCCTTCCTCCCGCGGAAGACGGCGAGCCATCTGGATCGCCTCATCGTTGCTTACTTGAATAATCTCGTCGATTAAATCGGTGCGCAGAATTCGCGGCACAAAACCAGCGCCGATGCCTTGAATTTTATGCGGGCCGGGCTTTCCACCCGAGAGCACCGGGCTCTCCGCAGGCTCCACGGCTACAGCCTTGAAGGACGGCTTCTTGGGTTTGATGTATTCAGCGACCCCGGTAATTGTTCCGCCTGTCCCAATGCCTGAGACCAGGAAATCGACTTTGCCGTCTGTGTCATTCCAAATCTCAGGCCCCGTGGTCTCGAAATGAATTTTAGGATTCGCTGGATTGTCGAATTGCTGCAGCATGTAACCGTTGGGAGTTTTCGCCAGTAACTCCTCCGCTTTGAGGATCGCACCCTTCATCCCCCGCGGACCCGGAGTCAGCACAAGCTCCGCGCCAAAAGCCAGCAGTAGCACGCGGCGCTCCAGGCTCATGGTCTCAGGCATCGTGAGAATAAGCTTGTAGCCCTTCACCGCAGCCACGAAAGCCAGGCCGATGCCGGTATTGCCGCTGGTCGGCTCGATCAGAACCGTTTTTCCGGGCTGAATTTTGCCCGCGCGCTCCGCGTCAAGGATCATGCTCGCGCCAATTCGGTCCTTTACGCTGCCCACTGGATTTTGGCTTTCCAGCTTGGCGACGACTTCAGCCACGCAACCTTCTGTAACCTTATTTAGCCGTACCAGCGGCGTGTGACCAATGAGTTCGATAACGTTCTTGGCGATCTTCATTGTTTCGTCTCCTACCAGCAACCGCAGACCTGATCTCGGAATAGGTACTTAGCAAAATCCATACGAAACGTTGGCGGAAGCGAGTGGGAGTCGAACCCACCGATGACGGGGTGACCCGCCGCCCGCCGGTTTTGAAGACCGGGACGATCACCGGACCGCATGCGCTTCCATCGGACCATACGACTGCGTCCGCTGATCTTACTTGGGTTGCGGCACGATCCTCAAATACGGTTTCGGCGACTTCCAGCCTCCGGGATACTTCTGTTGCGCTTCCTCGTTCGATACGTTGCCGCCGATAATGACGTCTTCGCCCGGTCTCCAATTCACCGGCGTGGAGACTTTGTGTTTGGCGGTCAGTTGCAACGAGTCAATGACGCGGAGAATTTCGTCGAAGTTGCGGCCCGTGCTCATGGGATAGCTGAGCTGCAGTTTGATCTTTTTGTCGGGGCCGACCACGAACACGGTACGCACAGTGGCGTTATCCGCAGCGGTGCGGCCTTCGGAGGTGTTGCCGCTCTCCGCCGGCAACATGCCGTACAGTTTTGCGATCTTGAGTTGCGGGTCGCCAATCATCGGGTAAGTTACTTTCGCGCCTTGTGTCTCCTCAATATCCGCCGCCCATTTTCCGTGACTGCTCACCGGGTCGACGCTGAGGCCGATGATTTTCGTATTGCGCTTGGTGAATTCAGGCTGCAGCTTCGCCATATAGCCAAGTTCGGTGGTGCACACTGGAGTGAAGTCTTTGGGGTGGGAAAACAGAACCGCCCAGCCGTCACCGACCCATTGGTGAAAGTCGATGGTACCCTGCGTAGTCTCGGCGGTGAAATTCGGCGCGGTATCGTTGATGCGGGGAATACTGTTGGTTTCAGTTAGGGTCTCTGTGCTCATCTTTCTCACCTCGGGGATTTAGGTTCCTAAAATTGCCGGCCAAATCTTTATTACTTCGTTCGAAGTATTGGATAAAAACAAAACCCACCCGCTTCTTTGGGTGGGTGGGAAATATTATTGCCTGTCCCTTACCCACACGACTGCGAACACATGCGACAGCATGGAGCGCCGGCGTGGGAAGGACAAAACACGTAGTTAGGATAGAAGTCCGCGCGGACTGTGTCAACCGTGGCCGACCGCCTGTCTGGTTCTTTCAGAGTTTCTTGCATCGAAAGACGCTCTGGCGAATCTGTTTCCCTGCGGGGTAAGGTTCCGATTGGGAAGTATTTGGCAGCTGGAGGCATCGCGATGTCCATGACAACCCGGCGTCTTGCGATGGCGCAATGGGATGTTTTTTCTTCCCGAAAGCTCGAAGGGAATTCTTTGGCCATATTTTTCGACGGCCGCGGATTGACAGACGCTGAAATGCAGTCGATTGCCAGAGAGATGAACCTTTCGGAAAGTACTTTCATCCTGCCGCGCGACGCCGCTGTGGAGCGCGAACAAGGGATTCGGGTGCGCATCTTCACGGTGCAGGAAGAACTGCCCTTTGCGGGGCATCCGACGCTGGGAACCGCGTTCGCGTTGCGCGGGGAAAGTGGTTCAACGCAGGTCACGCTGGAGTTGAACGTGGGCAAAGTGCCCGTGCATTTCGAAGACAGAGCCGGAGAGCATCCGTTCGGCGAGATGACACAGATCGACCCTATCTTCCCAACGCAACATGATCGCGAGGCGGTTGCAATGGCGACTGGAATAAGCATCCAGGATTTTGACGAATCGCTGCCGATTGAAACAGTTTCAACCGGCGTTCCGTTCACCGTGACCCCCTTGAAATCGCTGGCAGTGATTCGAAATCTGCAGGTCGACCTGGCAGGCGCCGCCGAATATCTCGCAAAGTCTTCCGGCAAGTTTTTTTATTTCGTTACACGCGAAACCGTGGATCGCGGCGACCGCCTGCACGCTCGCATGCTCTTTTACAACGGCGAAGATCCTGCCACGGGTTCCGCCGCCGGTTGTGCAGCGGCATGGATGGTGGCGCACGGCGTGGCCGAACCCGATGAACGCGTGATGATTGAGCAGGGTGTCGAAATGAAACGTCCCAGCCGGATTTTCGTGCGTGCGGCGCGCCGCGATAACCGCATAGTTAACGTACGGGTCGGAGGACACTCGGTTGAAATCATGCGCGGAGAAGTTTTCCTCTAGTCGAGCCCGCGCAAGCGTTTGAAATTCATGAATTTCAAACGCAGCAAAAAATGTCAATAGCCAGAAGCTGCCATTTGCTTCGGCGGTACTTTACAGTGCTCACCATTGCCGTTAGCATCACTTCGCTCTTCCATCCTTCACGAATAGAGAATTTCCGTTTGGCTCTGAATTACGACAGGTGCCTTCGGAACAGGCGGTGAATGAAACCCAAGCGCATGATTTTGTGTGTTGACGATAACGAACAATCGCTTTCCCATCGCAAAATCATGCTGGAGACCCGCGGCTATCGTGTGGCCAGTTATTCCCGCGGTGAACCTGCCTTGGAGCGGTTTAAGCAGGGAGATATTGATCTGGTGGTGACAGACATGGCAATGCCAGGAATGGATGGTCCGCAGTTGATCGCTGCTATCAAAGCAATCGCTCCTCAAGTCCCGACGATCCTTATTTCCAGCAAGGTCCGCGTCTATGACCATGATTCTCAAGCGGATGTGTTTCTCGCCAGAGGAATGTATGCGCCAGCCGATCTTCTGGAGCGCATCCGTCTATTGCTGGTGCGCAAGCGCGGGCCGAAGCGAATGCAGCGCTCCGCCCCGCAGACGCGGCAGATTGGTGTGGCCTGACTCCGATTCAGCCTGGAATCTGCAAAGCATTTCACCGCCGAGAACGCAAAGGACGCCGAGAAGATTCTTTCATTCTCAGCTTTATGCGGAGTCTGCGCTCTCGGCGGTCCATGGTAGCGCTCGTGTAAGATCGAATCTGGCATGGGCGCATTCATTGAAGCCATTGATTTACGCAAAACCTATCGCGTAGGGAAGATCGACGTACCCGCGCTGCGTGGCGTCTCCTTTGGCGTGCAAAAGGGGGAATTTGTCACTATCGTCGGCCCCTCCGGCAGCGGCAAGTCCACTCTCTTCTATCTGCTGGGCGGATTGACCCGGGCTGACTCCGGCAAAGTGATCATGGATGGAGATGACTTTGCGACGCTCTCTGATGCCGAGCGTACCCGGATGCGCAAGCGTAAAATCGGTTTCGTTTTTCAGAAGTTCAATCTACTGCCTACACTCGATGCCCGCGCCAACATTGCCATCGCGCAGGAAATTTCCGGAAACGGCGATCGCGATCCCGCATTCTTTTTGCGCATCTGCGATTTGTTAGGGCTTAGCAAACGATTGAATCATCGGCCTTCCGAACTTTCTGGCGGTGAGCAGCAGCGTGTAGCACTGGCTCGCGCTCTCGTTAATAAGCCCGCAGTAGTTCTGGCCGACGAACCTACCGGCAATCTCGACACAGAAAACTCGAACATCGTCCTGGACATGTTGCGCCAGTCCAAGCGGGAGTTAGGCCAGACCGTGTTGATGATCACCCACAATCCGGAAGCGGCGAAGTTCGGAGACCGGATCATCCACATGCGCGACGGACATATCGTGCCGCCGGAAGAAGATCCGCAATGGTCGCCGCACTAGCGATTGCCTCGCAAGAGCGTCCAACCGTTGCTCCTGCGTGACGGCTCATCTATAATCGATTCGTCGAGCGGGAGTAGCTCAGTGGTAGAGCGCGACCTTGCCAAGGTCGATGTCGCGGGTTCGACCCCCGTCTCCCGCTCCAGTTCTTTTGGTCCTTTCCCGCAGATGGACTTTTTTCCGTTGGAACGCTAACGTATTCAGCAGGGGCGCGGTACCCAAGTGGTAAGGGAGAGGTCTGCAAAACCTTTATGCGTCGGTTCGATTCCGACCCGCGCCTCCAATTTAGGACCACCATATTAGCCAGGGCGCGAGAGAACAGGCACTCTTGGCAGCGGGAACTGCCGCGGGGACGAATCGAGTCTAGGGCTGATCTTGTGGGATCAATCGGCGGTCGCGATGCGGATCGGTACGCGGTTGGTGGTGCATGCCAAGTTCGCACTTCTCCCCCGAGCGTCTCCATAAGTCTGACATCACAGTGAGTAATAGTCCGGACTGAGTTCTTTCTTCATTACAAACGCGGTCTACCTTGTTGTGACGATGGACATCGGTCGGTTTTGCAAGAAAGTGGCGATCAGGGCGCTATTGATTTGCAAGCCGCCGTTATAGTGGACGAAGCCCTTCTTCTTGAACCCGGTCATGAATTTGCTTACCCTCGCCCGGGTAGTACCCACCATCTCGGCGAGGGTTGCTTGGCTTACCTTCAGGGGACGCTCTGGCTTTGATTCCTTGATGATCTCTCCAAACAGCAACAGAACCCGGGCGAGTCTCTTTTCGCTGAAGTTAAAGAACTGATCGGCCAAGTCTTCCTCAACCCGAATGACGCGGGAAAGCAGGTACGCAACAAAAAGCTTTGCGAATTTCGGGTTTCGTTTGAGCGCGCGAACAGCATTTTCCTTCCCCATACGGGTGATACTGGAATGTCCAATTGATCGCGCCGTGTACATCCGCAGAGGTTGCGCCGCGAGACAGCCTTCGCCAAAAAAGCTACCGCGTAGCAGGACGGCGATTATAGCTTTTTTGCGGCGTGTGGCAGCTACCGTGAGCTTCACCGTGCCGCTTTTAACGTAGAACAAGGCATCGGCTGGGCTCCCTTGGGAAAAGATGATCTCGTTGTCTCCGTAGTTCCGCACAGTCATCCCAGCGGGAGTGAAACTGCGCGCACGTTTGTTCGCCATTGTCTCTCGGCACGATCATTCGATCGAGGAATGCCGCGCTCCGTTAAAAAAGAGGCTAAATCATATCGCTCAGGAATCCGGCTCGGCTGGTCAATATAGGTCATGCACAATTGCACACAGTACCTAACTGGTTATCGCGGGGGAAAATCGCTCGCGCCGGGGTTGTGGGCTTGCGCCAGGGCTTCTCGGGTTGCCGCGGAATGGACGGATCAATTCGAACGAGAGCAAAAGGAAGTTAGTCAGCCGGCAGCAGGCTGTGTTCGGCGGGGCGAGTCCCAGACTCGGTCTGCCGTTGGGCCATGAATTTGCCTTGAGTGAGATTCGTATCAGGGCATGCCTTCAGGCATGCGGTCGCAACCGCTGGGGCAAGCCTCAGCGGCTAAAGCCGCTAATCCATCAGCCGTTTGTTGGCATCGCCGAAGCGAATGCCTGATCCGAGTCCTTTTTCAAAATACACCACTCCCTGGAAGTGACAGGGCTTGCTTTTGCTGGCGCGAGAGAGATGGTGAGCTGATCTCGGGAAGATTTCTAGTCCGGATTCATTTCGATCTGCCGGGGCGGCAAGGCGGGCATATCGGGATGCTGTGGGTCACGCCATATCACGGTGAAGCACTCACCTTCGCTTTCCGGATGCCAACTGCTTCCATCTTCGTACTTAATTGAATTCGGAAAGAAGACCCAGCCGATGACCGCTTGAGCGCCGGCCGCCGGCACCCCCGCGTGTTCGAGAGTTTGTTCCTGCCCAGGAGAAACGGGTTTCGCCGATGACCACTGCATGTTGAAGGGACGCCGCAAGTCCTGCGGCGCCAAAAACATTTCCGGAGTGAGAATCATACTGGTGATCGTCCTGCTGCTGGTGTTTTTCACGGTCAGGGAGAAAGTTTCCGGATGCTTCCAAAAATCTCCCGCGGTGATGGCAATCGGGCAGGCGCGCCGGGGCGGAACATAGATGGTGTAAACCGCCATCATGCCCGACTCCATGTGGTCTTCCACATGGCAATGAAACATCCAGGTACCGGGGTTGTCGGCGAGCATGTCGACAGTTTTCATGCTGCCGGGAAGAAGTTCAATCAAATCCGTATGCCGGCCTTCGTAGGTGACGGTCTCGCCGTGCCAGTGGGGAGTGTGCAGATCGATCTCATTTCCCATGCCCAGCAAATACCAGCGCACCCGGTCGCCCTGCTTCATCGTCAAGCCCGGAAGATTGCCGAAGATGAAGCCGTTGATGGAGTAAAACAATCCGCCGGGCTTGCCGTTCAATTGATCGAAGATCATGAATGAGGCGACAAATTCGCGATCCACGTCTTTCGGAGAGCCGTCGGGGTTGGCCTTCCCTTTGGCGGTGACGATGATGGGTCCCAGTAATCCGGCATTGATCTCAGGCGACTCGTGAGCGTGATACCACCAGACGATTGAACTCGGCTGCCCTGGTCCCGGGCCGCTGGCCGGGGTGGCGAACCAATGATACGTGTATTTTCCTCCGGGACGAACCCGGTCGCCTCTGCCGAACGGAATATAAAAAGCACCCTCGTTGTTTTTGTCGTAGCGCAAGCCGTGCGGGTGCATATTGTGAGGAAGGTGCGTACGGTTAAGGAACTCGACCAGCACATCGTCTCCCACTTCCGCGCGAATGATGGGACCAAGAATTCCCAGCCACTCAGGTTGGGGCTTCTTTGTGGTAAATGTGCCGTCCGTGTATTCGATGAAGCGGGTCTTCGGCCACTCTCGTTTGAGCAGCCAAGGCTGCGGCAGTGGCTCGCCGGTGAGTATGTCGTGTCCGCTGGGGGCGTAGTCCCAGGTGACGTCTTCGGCGGCGATGTAGTAGTGCCGCGTCGTCGCGAAGCACGAGGCCGATAAGAAAATAAGACAGAATCCAAAAGCTCGCTGGAGGGTCACCGAGCCATTATCCCATTATGCGCGAGCTTGTCAGCCTGCAACCTCATCGTTTTCCCGTTAAGGGGTAAAGGTCGCTTTGACTATCGACAGAGTAGTTGGCGTGACGGTACATGTGGTGGTCCCGCTGCACGCACCGCCCCAGCCGGTAAAGGTTGAGCCTGTATCGGGCGTAGCAGTGAGGGTGACGACAGTGCCAGTGGAAAATACTCCCGTACAATCTATCGCGCAGTTGTCGATGGCAGAAGTGGGACTGCTAGAGACTAACCCTGATCCGGTTACTTCAACCCGAACCTCTGGCGGCTCGTTCCAGCTGGCGGCTGGCGTCTGATCACAAATTCCGCCGGTGCTGCCCGCGTTCTGAGGGGGCAGAGTTGGCGCTGTGGCCCAGGGCTTGCCCACGAAATCGAAGAACTCGGTCATATCCGGTTGAGAGCCGTCTCGATTGGTGAGCTGGCTCAAGCCGAAACGTGTTTCAACCATCTTCAGGACCGCAGTAGTATCGCGCACCGTGTGCGAGACAAAGTTCTGCCGCGAATATGGCGATATGACGATCAAGGGAACGCGGTAGCCGGTCCATCCAAAGTTGCAGGTACCCACTCCGAGGGATTCACCGGTTTTGTCGCAGATGTCGCCGCTGACCAAGTCGAACGGGGAAAGTTCGTCCCCGGGAGGAGTGGCCGGCTGGGGGGAAACGTGGTCGTAGAGGCCGCCCGCTTCGTCATAGGTGAAAATCATCGCGGAATCCTGCCAGGTCGGGCTTTGG
Organism: Candidatus Sulfotelmatobacter sp.; assembly: GCA_049684755.1. Lineage (GTDB taxonomy): Bacteria > Acidobacteriota > Terriglobia > Terriglobales > Acidobacteriaceae > Sulfotelmatobacter. Next base: position 12,224 of record JBAVGI010000463.1, on the reverse strand, counting down.
AGGAAAGGCTTGACGATATACGTCTGTGCGTATTGAGCGCCGAGTTGAACGTTGACCGGCGAGCCATCGGCATCGGAGGGATGCTCATCGAGGCCGGCACTGGAAGCGGGCTCGATGTAGGCGAATTGGGGGAAAGTTGCATCATCCTGCAGGTCGATTGCGAATTGCGAAATCGGGGCGAAGTGCTGCCACAGGCCGGTTGCAGCGTTCTGAATCTGAGCTTCATAAACAAACTGGTTCATATACGATGAGCCAGCCAGGCAGATGTCCTGAGCTTCGCCCGCAGCTTCGGCGCTGCAATCTTCCGTCACCCCTGACGAGTTCTTATAGTAAGTGTTCGTAGGGTCGACATAAACCTTCCAATTGATGCCCGCGTCCTGAAGTGCCTCAAAGATAGTTTTAGCCGTGAATGGTCTACTGTCATTCGTGCCGCCACCGGGAGGATAGGCGTACCCCTGGGAAGTAGCAGCATACATATAGGCGCGATTGATCTGCGTACGATCCATGACCGGAGAAAACCAACGGTCGGAGGTGCCAAAGTCTGTGGCCAATGAGTAGTAGAAATTCAGATCCGAGCCTTCGAAATACCCCATTCCCCGAACGCCATTCACATCCATGAAACCGTTGGATCGAGCGTCATAAGCGGCGGTAAAGACGAAGCCGTTCAGCGGAGGGTCGGGGGCGCCAGTAGGGCCGACTTCCGCGGGCTGATCTGCCGGGTTCGTGTAATCCCAATCGTTATGCGCTTCATTCCAGAAGGGGCTCTGATTTTCCTCGCAGACGGTACCCACTTTGCCGGAAGGCAACACGAGGGAGTGGAAGGAAAAAGACTGAATCTGGTTCGTGGGATCCGGGGTGCAACTGTCGGCATCGGAGGAGAGCTGGCAGCCCGGAACCGTGGGCGGTGCACCGTATAGAGGAGCGATTCCGCTGGTCGGGTTGAATTGCGGCAAACCGTCGAAGGACTGATCGGGAACACCGGTGTTAGCCCAATATTGCCGCATATATCCGAAATAATGGTCGAGAGATCGATTTTCCTGGGCGAAGAAAATAATGTGATTCAGGCTTCCGTAAATATTGGAGGGACCGAAGGTCGCAGTAATGGTCTCCGCAGTGGTGAAGGAAAAGGCGCAACTCGTCGATCCCGTGCAACCGGTCCAACTGGTAAACGTGCTGTTGGGACCTGGAGTTTCGGTGAGCGTGATTTGCGTGTCAGGAGCGAAAGTAAAGCTGCAGCCGATCGCAGAGCCATTCGAACAATCGATTCCGGCCGGAGTGCTGGTGACGGTTCCTGTACCTGTGCCCGCAAGGGAGACGGTTAATACTGCGGGGGGAGCGTTGAAGGTGGCAGTGACGCTGACGCCTGCCGTCACCGTAACACTGCAAGCGGCGGCGCCGGTGCAGGCTCCGGACCAGCCCGCAAAAGTATCGCCCGTGGCCGGCGCTTCAGTAAGAGTAACCGGAGAGTTGGGCGCGAAGGCCGCGGTGCAAGTGGTGGGAGTCGCGGCGGAACAGTTAATTCCGGCAGGAGTGCTGGTGACAGTTCCGGTGCCTGTTCCAGCCAAAGCCACGGTCAATCCAACACCCAGATTGAACGTGGCGGAAACGCTGGTAGCGGCGTTGATGGTGAAGCTGCACGTGGTGCCCGAACAGCTGCCGCCCCAGCCGGCAAAGTAATAGTTAGTCCCAGGAGTCGCCGTCAGTGTCACCTTCGTCCCCTGCGGAAAGCTTGCGCTGCATGTACTGGGACAACTAATTCCCGCAGGACTACTGGTGATCGTTCCTGTGCCTGCTTTAGGAGCAGTGACGGTCAACTGGTAAGTGGTGGTTTGCGACTGAGAAGTTGGGTTTCCCAGCCCCGCGCAGCCGCTCAGTACCAGCGTGGAACCAGCCAGCAACGAACTCAGACACAAAAAAAAACCAGACTTCATGGCGTGCTCCTGACAAACTCAAGCTTGGATGACCCTTACCCCCCTGCGGTTGGTTTCGCACCCGGAGGAGGCAGATGATTGACAATAAGGAGGAGCTAAATGACACTATTTTGCGCATTTACGGCATTTCCGAAGTTATCGGGGAGGTATCCGACAATTCGAGTTGCGGGTCACTGCGCCGGGGGAGGGACGGTGTCGCTGCCTAACTTATTCCGTCTCCCTGGCCAATTAGCGGGCCTGAGGAAGGCTACCGGAGATCTCCAACGCGATCTTCCCGTCGTTGCGATGTGGCCCGCTGCGCCGGGATAGGAACGCTCCAGTTGCAGCGCAATCATCTCGCCCACGGCATTCAACCGTTGTCCGACAAACAGAGCCACGGACGCGGGTAACGACATCAACCACAATGAACACCGAGACTTCATGGCGCGCTGCTCCCATGACAGCAAGCGTTGGATGAAATTTTTCCCGGTCAGGTTGTTGGGTTGAGGGAGAAAGTCTGTTTTGGGTTTAGCTTTGTCGGAAAAGAGGGCACACTTCGGCAGCAAACTTCTCAAGTTCGATTCTGCAGTTCTAATTGCCCAGGGGCTGGAAGGGTCCGATCATACTGGAAACTCCGGCGCGCTTACGCAGTTCGGTGAGCAGGGCGCTAGCCGCATTCGTATAGGTCTTGCTGGGATCGGAAGGATCGGCCCAGACCGCGTCATAAACAATTTGCGCCGCATCTTTCACGTCCATGTGCAGCGCGGCTTCGCAAACGTCCACGCGCTCCTGCAGACGGTCATAACAGGGTTTGCAGACCGATGCTGCCTCGGCGCCTTTTACGTGATTTTCTCCTAAGGTGCAGATTACCGGCGAATTTGCCACTTCGGCATGAGCGGCAAACAACTGCGATTTGAATTCCTTCAAGAAAGCTTCGCGCTCCTGCTCAACAATGGCCGTATCGGGGACAGCCTCAACCTCGGCCTGCGGTTTTACGACGAGCGGAGCAATGGTGGGAGACATCCGCTCTCTGGTGTTGCAATTCGGACAACTGTCGAGATTAGCGGGATAGTAGAGCTTGCATTTGATGCAGGGCAGGCCGTAGCCGGAAAACTTGTGCGGAGCTTCAGCGGCGACCGCAGGGGCAGGAGCTGCAGCGGCGACACTGGCGCGATCCGGTGTTGCGGAATTCCGGTGTGCCGGCTGAGGAATGGACTGCGCCGGTTTGGCGGCTGCGGCTTGTACCGTGGGCATTAATTCCATGATGAATCTCCCAAGCTCAGTCTAATGAAATCTTCCCTTAGTTTAAAAATGCCAAGAGTACACAAGCCGCACTGTCCTAATGCTATTGCGACTTCGTTTCCTTCATCAGTTTCATCAGCTCTTCGCGGCGGGCGCGATAGAGCGGACGCTCGGGATCGAGCCGCGCGGCGGCGTCCAGTTCAGCCAAAGCCTCTTCGTAGCGGTCCATGGTCATAAGACAGGCGGCAAGGGAGAAATGATTATCGGGAGATGCGTTCAGCCGAAGCGCTTCGCGGAACTCTTTTTCGGCCGCCGGCAAATTTTGTTGCCGGAAGAGCGCCGTACCTAATCCCCGATGAGCCGTGTCCGAATCCGGATTGAGCGTCACTGCCAGTCGCAATTCGCGCACGCCTTCTTCCAGTTGATCATTCAGCAGGAACGTTTCCCCTAGCATTCGGTGTTCGGAGGAACTGGTAGGATTTTGCAGAACTGACACCCGCCATTCCTGGATGGCGCTCCCGTATTCCTTCTTCGACATGTAGGCGCGGGCCATGCAACCATGACCCTGCTCCCACTCGGGATGCTGGCGGTAAAGTTCGCCCAGTTCGAGGATGGCAGCGTCAAAGTCGCCTTTGTCGCAATAAGTATTGCCCAGGTTATTGCGGACGGAAGCTTCCTGCGGCGCAAGGCGTTTGGCTTCGCGGTATTCAGCTATGGCATCCTCGAGCTTTTTCTGTTCGTGGAGGATTAATGCCAGGTTGGAATGAGCCTCCCAGAAAGCCGGGTTCAGATGTATGGCCTGGCGATAAGCGCTGATGGCGGCAGATTGGTTTCCCGCAGCGTGCAGAGTAATCCCTAAGTCGTAATAGGTGTCGGCATTCGCCGCGTCGCGGGCAAGCGATTCGTCGAAGGCGTGAACTGCGGCGGCGTATTGTCCGTTGGAATAAAGAGCCAAGCCCAGGAACTGGTACGCTTCCGCATTCTGGGGATCCATGCTCAGAGCAGTGCGCGCTTCCGCGATAGCGTTGGGACCGTCGTCGAGTCGATAAAAAATATACGCCAAACTGCTGTGATTCTCCGGCAGGTCAGGCATCAGTTGCGCCGCGAGAGTGATCTCGTCGAAGGCGTCATCCCACTGCTCTTGCCGGATGAGCATGTTGCCGACGGCGAAATGCAGCGCCGCGTTTTGTGGATCGGAGGTTAGAGCGGAGCGCAAGGCAATTTCGGCCTCATGAAAATGCTGGGCCTTCGCATCCGCCGCCGCTTTTAGCAGCGGCGCGGGAATCTCTGCCACTTCGGCATTCGCCGTGGACTGCTTAGCATCGGCGAGCGCGCGAACCAAATTCGAACCGGCTCCCGCGGCTTCGAAGTGATGAATCTGGTCTTTGCCGGGAACGGCAGCGATACCATGCTCTTGAATGATGCGAACCAGACGGCCGGAGGGCACGCCCGATATCAGCCAAGCCAGGACTTGAGCCGGGCTGACGGGCTTACTTTCACTGGACTGGGCGGCCAGCGCGGCCGCAAGAAGAAAGAAAAAGACTGAGAGTCCTTTGCGCTTCACTCTATTCTCCAGAACCGGTCGACTTGCTGCGCGCTGGCGGATCCTTGCTCCGCGGGATACGCGCTGGTTTCCAACGGCTGATTTACATTAGCCCGGTAGCCGAACCGAAGGTAAGGTCACGGAAGTAACAGGCAGGGATAACGGTCATTTCAATCTAAAAGCTCTTCCGATGCACACGAGTTTAGTGGTCACCAGACACTGTGATCTTCGTCACGGCGGCGTCCGACGGGACGGCGCACCATCCTATGGAGCAAGAAGAAATGAAGGATGGCTGGAACCAGGGTCAAACCCTGCGGCGGAGTTTGACTTCCCGGTGGCCCTCCGGTAGCGTATAAGCATCTCGTAGTGTGGTTCTGGAGGTTCCCATGTTTGAAGGTCTATTCCAACCAACGCACCTGATTATCATTTTCGCGATTGCTCTGCTGGTTTTCGGTCCTAAGAAATTGCCTGAACTCGGCAAGGGGCTGGGCGAAGGGATACGCGCTTTGAAAGAAGGCATGAAGGATACGCCTCCCCCTCCAGCCGATCAGAGCAAGACCATCGAAAATAAAGATACCAAGGCCTGATGGCAGCTCCTTATCGCGGGCAGTAATCTTCTTTGATCTAATCGCCGCTTTGCCGTCGTTTCCTGTCCTGTGCATGCAGTCTCAGGTCCCCAATCGTAATATTGCGTTTGTGCCGTGCAAATTGACTCTGTAAGCAGGAGGCTGGTTGTGTTGCGTGAAACCAAAGTTGTAGCTCTCATTGTGTTTCTAGGTTTAGCCTCGGCGGCTTTCGCCGATCAGATCACACTGAAGAATGGCGACCATCTGAGCGGCACGGTTGTAAAATCCGACGGCAAGACTCTTGTGCTGCACACCGACTATGCGGGAGACGTAATGGTGCAGTTCGACGCGATTACGCAACTTACAACCGAAAAGGAATTGCACGTGACCACGGCTGACAAGAAGACTGTCGTGGGGCCTGTCACCACCAGCGACGGAAAAATCGAAGTCGCCACCAAAGCCGGCGGAACGGTGGAAGTTCCTCCGGCAAAAGTTGTGCTGATGCGGAATGATGCGGAGCAGGAGGCTTACGATAAGTCGATGCATCCCGGCTTGCTGCATGGCTGGAACGGCGGAGTTAGCGTTGGTTTCTCGCTGGCGCGCGGCAACAGTGAAGCCACGAATCTGGCGCTGGCGATCAACGCGGTTCATCCCACCGAGAACGATACAACCACGATTTATTTAACCTCGCTCGACACCAATAATCAGTTAGCCACTCCCAGCACAGTGGCCGATCTGATCACGGCAGGAATACGCTACGATCACAACCTCGACCCGAGACTGTTCGGTTTCGTGGCTGCGGATTTCATGAGCAATGCATTGCAGGACCTCGATCTGCGCGGCATGTATGGCGGTGGACTGGGAGTTCACGCCATCAAATCCGACAACACCATATTGGATGTCCTCGCCGGATTAAACTACACCCACGAAACTTATTCGAACGGAGCGGTGGTCACGCCGCTGACGATTCCTCCGGCGTACACCTCGTACGGAGTGACGAATCGATTTCTCGCGCTGACCCTGGGAGACCAGTTGACCCTCAAAGCCGGCAAGTCGACCGTGGTGACGCAAAAATTCGATTTCTATCCCAATCTGTCGGAGACTGGCGAGTATCAAGGAGAATTCGACCTGGGCACGGTGACCAAGATCAGCAAACGGCTGGGTTGGCAAAATCAATTCAGCGATATCTACGTCTCGAACCCGCCGATCGGCACCAAGAAGAACGATCTTATCTTCACTACTGGATTGAACTTTTCGTTTACCCCCGCAAAGTGATTTCACAAATACGGTGCAAAGGCGCTGGCGAGAGCAGCCTCTGCATAGGGCTGCATGATTCCGGCGGTCGAGATTTCTCGATAATCTTCGCTCACAAATACTTGAAGAACACGTCTACAGCGAGTACAGTACTGTTTCTCGTTTCCTAGCTTTCAAGTTCCTGCAAACAGGAGTCCGGTCGATGCGTCATGCCCTAACGGTGGTGATTGCTGTCTGCTGCCTTTGTGTTCTCTCCTTTCCTCAAACCGCGGACGAACTGATTGCCAAAAACATTCAGGCCAGAGGTGGGATAGAAAAGATGAAAGCCATCAAAACCCTGCGCATGGTCGGCAAGTTCGAAGGTGGCGGAGGGTTTACCGCGGTCGTGACCCAGGAAAACGAGCGGCCGGACTTGATCCGGCAGACCTTCATGCTGCAGGGAATGACGGCAGTGCAGGCCTATGACGGTTCGACTGGCTGGCAGATCCAGCCCTTCGGCGGGAAGAAAGATCCCGAGTTGATGGGCGAAGACGACTTGCGCGATCTTCTTCTTGACGGGGATTTCGACGGGCCTCTGGTCGACTACAAAGAGAAGGGCAGCACGGTTGAATATCTTGGACATGACATCGTCGACGGCGATGATGCGCTCCGCCTGAAGGTGACGCTAAAAAATGGCGACATCATCTATGACTATCTCGACCCGGATACTTTTATTGAAATCCGCCGCGAAATTCAGCAGTTTATTCGCGGCTCGATGCGGGATCGCGTGGTGGGGCTCGGTTCCTACAAGCCGGTAGCCGGAGTGATGTATCCATTTTCGATTTCTCAAGGACCCAAGAATAATCCTGACGCGCAGACCAGCACTGTGCAGAAAATGGAAGCGAATGTTGCGATCAATCCCGCTGATTTCGCGCTGCCCGCGTCCCTGAAAACTGAAGAGAAGAAATCCGGTATCGTCGGGATTCATTGATCCTCTCGAGATATTGATCCGCTCTGTACTGATCCGATGGGAATGATATCGCAAGGAAAAACAAGCGCTGGGAAGAAGGATTGACAACTATGAGAGCATCGGCTCGAAAGTCCAGATTCATCACGCTGTTCAGTATGTGGTTAGTCGGAGCCGCATTCACGTTATCCGCGCTGCAGGGCGCGGCACAAGCGCCATATCGTTTCGATTCGGCGGCTGTTTCGGGATTACCCTCCCGCAACATCGGCTCAGCCACCATGAGCGGCCGCATCGCCGCCGTGGATGCAGTGGAAGAAAACGGCCGCATCACGGTGTTCGTCGGCGCGGCGAGCGGCGGCGTCTGGAAATCCCTGAACGGCGGCACCACCTACAAGCCGGTCTTTGATCGCGAAGATGTGCAATCGATTGGCGCGGTGGCGATTGATCCGTCCAATTCTAAAACTGTCTGGGTGGGAACGGGCGAGGCGTGGCTGCGCAACAGCGTCTCGGTCGGCGATGGCGTCTACAAATCCACGGACGGCGGAGAAAACTGGACGAACGTCGGGTTGAAAGACAGTGAGCACATTGCGAAGATTCTGGTGAATCCCAGCGATGGCAACGACGTACTAGTGTGTGCCACTGGACATCTGTGGGATGACAACGACGAGCGCGGTGTCTACCAGACGAACGACGGCGGCAAAACGTGGAAAAAAGTTCTGGCGGGCGCGAACGGATCGAGCGGATGCGCCATGATCGCCCGCAGCAAACAGGAACCGAAAACTATTTATGCCGCGATGTGGGATTTTCGCCGCCAAGGATGGACGTTTCGTTCGGGCGGACCCGGCAGCGGTCTCTTCAAATCGACCGATGGCGGCGCGAACTGGACTGAAGTCAGCGATAACAATGCGAAAGGCCTGCCGGCCAAGCCTTGGGGACGCGTAGCGGTGCAGGTGGCCGAGTCGAAGCCGAAAGTCGTGTACGCCAACATCGAAGCGGAAAAGGGACGAGGCCTCTACCGATCGGACGATGGCGGTGGTTCGTGGACCAAGTTGGATGCCAGCAACTATATGGTGTGGCGTCCATTCTATTTCGGCAATCTGATCGTCGATCCGAAAGACGAAAATAAGATTTTCAAACCTGATCTCATTTTGCTGTTGAGCAATGATGGCGGAAAAACCTTCAACGTGGTTTCAAACGCGGATCACGGCGATTTTCACGATGTTTGGATCGATCCGAAGAATACGAATATCGTCATCGCTGGCGATGATGGCGGCCTGTGGCGCAGCGAAGACGGCGGTAATCGCTGGAAGCACCAGATGAACCTGCCGGTCTCGCAGTTTTATCACGTCAGCACTGACAATGGGGATCCGTACCACGTCTATGGCGGTTTGCAGGATAACAGTTCATGGGTCGGTGATTCGTCCTATCCGGGAGGCGTGACCAACTCGCGATGGGAAAACATGTATGGCGGTGACGGTTTTTGGATGTTCGAGGACACTTCCGACCCCAACTACCTTTACGCCGAAGCGCAAGGTGGCGAAATCGGCCGGGTAAATCGTTACACACATGAGACGCGCGATCTCCATCCCTGGCCGAATTACGGCGAGAAGAAACTGCGCTTTAACTGGAATACTCCGATTCACATGAGTCCGAACGAGAAAGGGACGATTTACATCGGTGCCCAATTCCTGTTCCGCTCACGCGATCATGGTCAGTCGTGGGATCGTATTTCTCCTGACTTGACGACAAACGATCCGGAGAAACAGAAGCAGGAAGAATCCGGAGGCGTGACCGTTGACAACTCTTCGGCGGAGATGCACACGACGATCTACTCGATTTCGGAGTCGCCGAAAAATGGACAAATCATCTGGGTTGGCACCGACGACGGCAACGTGCAGATTACTCGCGACGGAGCGAAGACGTGGACGAATGTAGTGGGAAACGTCAGCGGGCTCGGAAAGAATTCGTGGGTCTCCACCATCGAGGCCAGCCGCTTCGACGAAGGCACCGCCTATGCCACGTTCGATCGCCATACCTTCGGCGACATGAAGCCATATGTTTATAAAACCACCGATTACGGACAATCGTGGACAGCGCTTCCGGCGCAAGACAGCGGAGTGCGCGGCTTTGCGCATGTGATCAAAGAAGACACTGTGAGTCCGAACGTTCTTTTCCTGGGCACGGAATTCGGACTTTGGATTTCAGTGGATGGAGGCCAGCGCTGGGCACAATACAAAGGTACGGACTTCCCTGATGTTGCAGTGGATGACCTGGTGGTGCAAGCGCGTGAATCGGATCTGGTTCTTGCGACGCATGGCCGCGGAATCTGGATCGTCGATGATATTTCACCGCTGCGCGCGCTCACGCAGGAAGTGATGACGAGTAACGCGACGTTACTTCCCGGAAGGCCCTCCATCCAATATTTCGATGTGGAGGGTGGCTGGCCGGAAGGCGATGAAACGTTCCGCGGCAGAAACCGGCCCGCAGATGCGCAGATTACGTATTACCAAAAAGGCCGGCACATCTTCGGCGACTTGAAGATCGAGATTTTCGATCAGGATGGCAAGCTGGTAGATACGGTCGCCGGCGGTAAGCATCGCGGATTAAACCGGGCAGGCTGGGGCATGCGGGTGAAACCGCCGGCGGTTGCTCCGGCTGCGTCGGCACTCTTTGAAGCTGCGCAGGGGCCGCGCGTTTTGCCGGGCAAATACACCGTCAAGCTCACCAAGGGCGATCAGACTTACACCGAGACGCTCGATGTTGCCATGGACCCGAGAGCGAAGTATCCGCTGGAGGAACGCAAGGCGCAATTCGACCTCTCCATGAAGGTCTACAAAGAGTTAGAGCACATGACCTACGGAGTTCAGGCGATTGAAGAAGTGCGCGACTCCGCCAAAGCGCGCGCAAGCAAGCTGACGGAAAAAGATCCATTACGGAAACAACTGCAGCAACTCGCCACTGATTGCGATACTTTACGTTCGAAGATCGTTGCCACCAAAGAAGGCGGCATGATTACGGGCGAAGAGCGAATCCGCGAACATCTGGGACAACTCTACGGAGCGGTCACTGAATATGATGGCAAGCCGACGGACTATCAAGTGGCGCGAACCGAGTCGCTGGGTCACGAATTGCAGGATGTGATCGACGACTTTCAGAAACTGGCGCAGAAAGATCTGCCGGCGATCAACAGCGGATTGAGAAAGAAGAAGCAGGAAATTATCACAGTACTGGCCGAGGCCGACTGGCAAAAGAAAAAGGAAGCGTCCTCTGCGGCGGCCGGTGCCGGGATGAGAGCGGCTGAGATCCAGATGCGAGAAATAGATTAAAGCAAGCGTGACTTCGCAGTGACTGGGAAGTCACGCCAACTTTAATTCTATTTTTTTGGCGCCGGCATCCAGCCTGGTGATCGTGAAGTTGCGGACCTGTCCGGCTTGGAGCGGTTCGGATTTCGCTTTGCCGCCCGGAGTGACGCCCTTCCAGCGTGCCTGCAACATCGAACCTAGCGAAGACAAATCTGGTTTCGAGGATTGCGATCCTGTGCTCTGATCATTCTCCGCCGCTGGACTTGCAGCATCGATGCGGCAACCGGCGTGAATGCCATCGCCGAGTTCCACTTTCGCGTGGCCGTCAGAAATCTCCATGATGCGGCCAGTCACAACCTCACCCTGCTTGTGTTCGGCAATATATTCATCCAGGCCACTGGGCACCAACTGCTTGATCCCCAACCGCAATTGGCGCTTGTCTGTGTCGATCGCGAGCACTTGCGCTTTCACCAGTTGGCCGACCTTCACAACTTCCTGCGGATGGTTGATGCGCTTCTCCGCGCTCATATCGCTGATGTGAATCATGCCCTCGACGCTTTCGGCGAGCTGCACAAACGCGCCGAACTTGGTGATGCTAACGACCGGACCTTCGATCACGGTACCGGCGGCAAACTTTTGCGCCGCGTCAGTCCAGGGATCTCCCAGCGCTTGTTTCAATCCCAATGACATTCGATGCTCTGCGGCGCTGATTCCCAGGATGACTGCATCCACAATTTCGCCCGGTTTGACCAGAGTGCTGGCGCTTCTCAGCTTCTTTCCCCACGACATTTCTGAAACGTGAATCAGGCCTTCGATTCCCGGCTCCAGCTCGACAAAGGCACCGAACTCTGCGACGCGCGTAACGGTACCGCGGACACGCTCGCCCACCTTGTATTTAGCGGCGACCGCATCCCAGGGATGCGGCAGCAACTGCTTCATGCCGACGGAAATTCGTCGCTTATCCGCATCGGAAGAAATCTTCAGCACTTTTGCTTCGATCGGCTGGCCGATGGAAAGCACGTCTGAGGGCTTGCTGACACGGCTCCACGCAATGTCACTTACGTGCAGCAAGGCATCCACTCCACCAAGATCGATGAATGCGCCGTAATCAGTAAGGCTGCGCACCGTGCCGCTTATCGTGTCGCCTTCTTTCATCTCCGCATAGCGCCGATCTTTTGCGGAACGCTCTTCCTCTTCGAGGACGGCGCGGCGGTCTACGACGACGTCTTCATCTGCAACGTCGAGCTTGATGATGCGGCAGAGGATTTCCTGCTCCACCAATTTTTCCATCTCGACGGCATCGCGCACCCCGCTGCGCGAGGCGGGCATGAAGGCGCGCACTCCCACATCCACGCTGAGACCGCCCTTGATCACGCCCGTGACTGTGCCGACAATGGTCGCCTTGTCGGCGAATGCCTTCTCCAGTGCCGACCAATCTTTCGGGCGCTCGACTTTGGCGCG
>JBAVGI010000462.1:0-13450 GCA_049684755.1 Candidatus Sulfotelmatobacter sp. | reverse complement strand
CCTCGTGGTTGGCGCTTACATCCGCTGTTTGCTTTGTTACCCGATATTCGAATCCTTTCATTACCTCCACTTCGACCTGACCAACTGGAACGGTCAGTTCAGAAACTCCCGTCGCATCGAAGTAGTGTGCTTCGAAAGGACGCTCCACGCGATTGAAACTGTCATCGGCGTTCATCCAGGCGCTGTCGGGAGCATACGCACGGCCATCAAAACCGGTCACAAAAATGCGAGCGGGAGTGGGATGGCCAGACGCATCGAGCACAGTAATCGAGAGTCGGCCCATCGGTTTCAGATAGTGGTGCTCCGGGGCGACGATCTGCGTCTGCTTGCCGCCGAGCACTTGTTGGACCCACAGAGAAGTATTGCCGCCTCGATTTGAGATGAATGCGATCTGCTTACCGTCTGGGGACCAGCGCGGATTAATGTTGTCGAAATCCCCATACGACAGCGGAAAGGGGTTGCCGCCCTGTGAGGGCATAACCCAGATCTGGTTCCAAACTCGGCCGAGATATGAGCTATAAACGATCCGTTTCCCGTCAGGCGAAAAATCGGGCCGTGCCTTCCATGTTGTTTCCTCGTAGTAGATCTCGTGCGCCTCAGCCCCGGGTTCGGCTTGCATTCTCCAAAATCCGCCGGTGCCATGGATGTGGCCGCGATTGGAGATGTAGAGTATCTCCTTCCCATCGGGCGACCATGTAGGACTGATTTCATGGTCGAAGGCGCTGTAGTAATAGCGGGGGAGGGGACTGCGATTTTCGCCGGTCAGCCGTTGGACGTTGCTCAATTTACCATCGGCAAAGTCAGCGACAAAGATATGAAAGCGGCCATGGAAAGCAGTGGAAACGAAGGCCACGTGGTGGGCGTCCGGAGAGAAGCGTGGTTCGACGTTGACGGCAGCATTGCTAGTCAACTGGTAAGGCCGCCGGTTCTCGACATCCAGAGCCCAGATCTCGACCGCATCCCTCATGTAGCGGTCATAAATGATCCAGCGGCCGTCAGAGGACCAATCGGGCTGGTAATCGTACCCCGAATCTGCGGTGAGTTGCTCCGCCACCTGTGAATTGATCCCCTGCCGCCAGAGCGATCCGGCCATGGAATAGACCACTGACTTAGAATCCGGAGACCACGCGACCGCACTCGGTCCAGTGGTCAACTGGGGCAAATACATTTCGCGATAGTAGTACGAATGGGGCTCATTGATCTGCTTCAGGACAGGTTCGCGCTGCGCAAAGAGAGAGAACGCAGAAGTCAATACAATAAACAAGCACGGTAGACGGTTCAGATTGAACACATTGCCTCCATTCTGGAAACGAGGGACGTTACAGGAACTTTACAATGACGAAACCGACACGAATCGTGATCATTCATGGGAGTCTGAAACCCGCGGCTGATTCAATCATGACAAGGTGCCGCGGGGCGCCACCGGTGTACGCTTATGATTGAGTTCGGTTTGCGAACAGTTGTGCGACATACGCAACATACTCTAGCGTTCCCACTCGATTGCTGTCAACGATTGTGATCCAGACTGTGATCCAGACAATTATTGAGTTGTTACCGCTGTACAACCGGCAAGATCACACGCGAGGGATGCTGGTTGTCGTGGTAGATGCGGATGGTGGCCTTCTGCATCTTCGCCGACGTAGCCTCCAGTTCGCGGGTTTGGAGATTACGCGAAAAGTCCGGGAAGAATGAGCCGGATATCTCCGCCCGAATACGGTGGCCCTTGAGAAACACGTTACTCGTGATCAGGTTTTCAAGCCGCAGTTCATAGGTTTCGTCAGGATTAAGCAATTGCCGCCCACGTTTTATGTCCCGATAGCTCGCGCGAAGTACCCCCAGCCCGGGGCTCATCAAATTCAAAGCTGTACCGTCAGGAGCCACATCGAGCAGGCGAAACCAGAGGTCCATGTCGCGGCAGTCGCACGAAAGAAAAACGTCCGCATGGATCCCACCAGTCACTTCCACATCTTGCTTCAGTTGAGGGGAATCGAAGGTCAAGACATCTTTGCGGTTGACGAACTCGCGATAGTCATGCGCGCCCGACGATGCGTACGGATTTGTGACAGGGGCGGTGGGATCCGAGAGGAACGAACTGAAGCCTTTTGCTTTACCGCGCAAACTGCTTAGTGTCTTCGCGTTAGTCTCAGGGCGTTGTGGGGATTGCGAAGAACCGAGGTAATAAGAAATCGGTTTCGCCAGAGGGGGCCACGAGTTTGCGTCGCGCCACTGGTTGTCTCCCATGACGAAATAGCGAACCGGTTTCTCTTTTTCCACTCCATTATCAACTCCGCGGACGTAATGGTCGAGCCATCGCAGGACAACCTCGTCATAGTCGATTGCGGCTGCCAATCCGAATTCGCGTTCCCCCGACTTGGTCTTAGCCGTCGAGTCCACGCCGTGGACCCAAGGACCGAGGATTAGGTGGGTACGGGGATCATGCTGTCCGGCACGCGCCTTCAGTAATCCGGCAAAATTCGTTGTGGCACCCTCGGGTCCGTAGTTGTCGTCGTACCAGGCAGAAAAGTGCAGCACCGCAGCGTGCACATGGTCGTATTTATCGCGCAGTTCGCACCAGTCCCACCACGGATCGTCAACTGGATGGCGTAGCCATTCGTAGTAATACGGCGCGATCTCCTGTAGCTCGGCCAGGCCGGCCAGCGGTAGCTCGCGGACTGCCTTTGGCCCAACGTCCTTCCACGCCGCAACTGCCTCGTCGTGTGTTTTAGGACCGGCCAGATGTCTCTTGACACGCACGTCGGGAGCGATATTGTTCCAGATCCAATCGATCCACGACATATCCCACGTCCCACCGGCATAGAAAAAGTTTTGTGGTGTAGAAAACGTCATCGCGGGAACCATGGCCTTCAAATGTGGAGGGGTTTCGACTGCTGCCAGCCACTGCACGGCCCCGGGATAGGAAAGCCCAAAGGTCCCGACCGCTCCGTTGGACCATGGCTGGCTGGCGGCCCATTCGATCGTGTCATAGCCGTCGTGCCCTTCATGCTGGTACGGAAGAAAGTCACCTGCCGAGGAGTACCGCCCGCGAACGTCTTCGACCACAACGGCGTAACCCCGCGCCACCGCATGGCGGAAGGTCGTGTAATCTTTCAAGGCAAATTCTTTGCCGTACGGCGTCCGGTAAACCAGCACGGGAAAAGATCCCTTGTTCTTAGGCCGCAAAACATCGGCGCGCAAAACTGCGCCATCGCGCATGGGGACGGCGACGTCCTTCTCGATCACATAATCTGAAGACCGGGCACGCAGATCACTTGCCGCGAACCACGCGATTAGAAGGAAGGGTAATATCTGCGACTTTCTCATGTTCATGGCCCGCGTAGGCTAGCACTTCGGAAATCCCCGAGCAAGCCCATCACGACAGCCCATCACGAAACAGCCCATCACGAACAGCCCATCACGAAACGACGCGCTCGCTCTTTTGAGTACTAGAGCCGGGCGTGCGCCGGAGCCAGAGCCAATTTACAAACGCAATTGCAATGGTGGCGATCAGAATGAGTGACTTGCTGAGGTCTACCTGCGTCAAGAGAACTGCGCAGATTGCGATCCCAAGAAACGAGAATTCGCGACCGCAAGGCAAGCGAAATAGCGCAGCTCCAGGTAGTTTTCGGCGGAGAACCGGAAGCGCCGCGCATCCCACGCCATAGTAAACCAGCCGTGCGACGGCTGAGAGTGTCAGGTTCCACGCGAAGCTGCCGAACAAAGCCAGCAACCAGACTAATACAGCAAAAACAAGGATCGAGAAAAATGGGGTTCGGAAACGAGGATCGACCGCAGCGAATATAGTTGGAAAATCTCCAGTTTCGGCCAGCGCGTAAGTGAGGCGAGGAACTGAAAGGATTTTCGCGCTGAGGTACCCATAAAATGAGATCAGGCCGCCGATCGTAACTATCGCGGCACCACCCCTTCCCATTACGAGGCTTGATATATCAGCCAGGGGGCGGCTGGTCGCAGCAGCATTCGGGAGCAATGTTACGGCGATCCACTGGACCAGCGTGTAGATGAAAATACAGCACACTAGCCCAATAAACAGGCTAAATGCCGCGTCGCGTCGAGGATCCCGGGCCTCGCTCATAGGCATCAGGGCCGTTTCAAATCCGCCGTAGGCAAAGACCATCAGCAGCACGGCTTTGAGCCAAGCGCCGGTTGTCACCGGTACCGCGGATGAAACTGGATGATGTCCAATGAAAATGTAGATGGCCCCAGCGACTATTACGAAGGTCAGTGGCAGCAACTTGGCCAAGGTAAAAAGGTTGTTCACCCGTGTGCCGCCGCGCACTCCGCGATAGTTCACAAAAAAAAGGACGGCAACGAGCAGCGTCAATGTGGCGAGGCGCGGGATGAATTCATTCAGCCTCGGAAAGAATTCTCCCACGTAGATAACGAACAGATTGGCATTAGCGGCAGGCGCACTAAGTTGCGCCAGCCATAGCATCCAGCCCATCTCGATTCCCACTAGCCGACCAAATGCAACGCGGGCGTAGAGATAAGGCCCACCCGCTTCTGTGAAATAGGAAGCCACCTCTGCAAAACACGCCATGATTACACCGACGGCGAGACCAGAAAAAAGCACCACCCAGGTACTGCGGCGCCCCACCAATCCTGCCAACTGGGAAGGCAGCCCGAAGATGCCGCTGCCAATGACGGAGTTGATGACCAGGGCCACCAAACTCCAACGACCGATGGCGCGGACGAGTTTGGTTGGCGGGTTCGTCGACACTGACGAGTCTTGTATCATAATTTCTCTGTCTTGGTCTGACGCTTGACACCGGTGCGGCGCGAAAGCTAAAGTTTGTTACGTATGTCGCACAAATGTTCGATACGCGAACCACAGCATTCAGAGTGCGCTTGTCTGGCCAGGGGACGCATTCTTTTCTTCGCCACGGTGACCGCCTTCGCCTGTGTGCACGCGTTGGCATTCGGCCAATCGACAGATGCGTCTCCAACCGCGAATAATCTGTGGCGGCGCTACAACATCGTGGTCGACCGAGACGTGCCGGTAAAAATGCGCGATGGCGTTACCCTCTACGCCGACATCTGCCGTCCGGCCGACTCCGGTCAATATCCTGCGCTGCTCGTGCGCACCCCCTACAACAAGACCGAAGCCGTCGATCCGTTCGTGATTAGCGCGGTCAAGCACGGTTATGTTGTGGTCCTGCAGGATGTGCGGGGGCAGTTCCGATCAGAAGGTAATTTCGATCCATACCGGCAGGAGATTACCGACGGCTATGACACGATTGAGTGGCTTGCCGCGCAGCCGTATGTCAACGGGAAGGTAGGTACGTTCGGCCTTTCGTACCCGGGTGCGGTTCAATGGATGACCGCACCGACGCGCCCGCCGCACCTCGTGGCGATGGTGCCAGCGATGACGTTTGTTGACGCCCGTCATTTCCAACATCAGGGAGGAATCTTCGAATCCCCGATACTGAGTTGGCTGCTTCAGCGGCAGGTGAAGGCGCGAAGAGAACTCGGTCTCCCATACGAGTCGATAGAAGAAGCAAAGAGTGGAATCGCCAAGCATTTTGACGAGTGGCTAATGTACCTTCCTCTCAGCGACCTGCCGCTGATGCAAGATTTTCCCGTGTGGCGGGAGTGGATCGACCATGCTGATGACGGACCATACTGGGCGCCTTATGACATCGAGGCCCAGCATTCAAAGATTCAAGTGCCAGCACTGAATGTGACCGCTTGGAACGACGATGATTATGGTCAGCCGGGTGCAATTCGTAATTTCATTGGCATGAAGAAGCACGGTGGTACCGACGCCGCACGCCGGGGGCAGCGCCTGCTCATTGGGCCGTGGACACATGGCGTTCCCACACTCAATCGCACCACATTCGTCGGAGTCGATTTCGGTCTAAACGCGGATTTTGACTACACCGAGACTCTGCTGCGGTACTTTGACTACTGGCTAAAGGGAATCGATGACGGCTACACAAAGGAAGCACCAGTCCACTATTTTGTGATGGGGGACAACGTATGGCGCGATGCGCAGGACTGGCCGCCACCAGGCACAAAGGAGACCAGCCTGATGCTCGCCCCGGGAGGTCGATTACAGTGGGACCCCGCGACGGGCAATAATACCGCTCAGTTCGTCTACGACCCGCACAATCCTATCAGGATACCGGGCGATGGCGTATACATTGCCGGCTGCAGCTCCCACGGCGCCGATTGGCGCGTGGTTACAAATCGTCGCGATGTAGCGCTCTTCACCTCAGATCCGATCGGACATGACATGGAGATTACCGGCCAGATCCTTGCACATATCTGGTTCACTTCCACGGCACCCGATACCGATGTATCGATGCGTTTGCTCGATGTCGCCCCGGACGGAACAGTGTGTAACTTTACCGCCGCGCCCGGTATGTTGCGAACCCGGTACCGCAGCACCGAGCATGAGGCATCGCCCAAGCCACTGACACCTGAACGGCCGGTAGAGTTGGAGATCAGCCTGGGCTATACCAGCTTTGTGGTTCGCGCCGGTCACCGACTGGAGGCGTACATAGGCGGCAGCGTCTATCCCTACGTGCACCCGAACACGTGGGAACCGTTCCGGTCCTGGTCGCAAGCTGTGCCCGCAGCTCAAAGTATCCACTTCGGGTCTGTTTATCCGTCGCGAATTGTTGTGCCGGTGATGCCACGCCCGTGATCAACAAGGTTAGAGATCTCAAATCGGCGATCGCGGAGTTTGTGCATGACGGCGATGTTGTCGTCATGGAAGGTTTTACTCATCTGATCCCGTTTGCGGCCGCCCACGAAATCATCCGTCAGCGGCGCTGCAACCTAACGCTCGTCAGGCTAACGCCGGATCTCATATATGACCAGTTAATCGGCGCTGGCTGTTGCCGAAAGTTGGTTTTTAGCTGGGCGGGAAATCCTGGAGTAGGGTCGCTTCACGCCTTCCGTCGCGCCATGGGGGCAGGCACACTCGAGATCGAGGAGTACTCGCATTTTGGCCTCGCTATGCGGTTGTTTGCGGGCGCTGCCAACCTTCCATTCATGCCGATTCGCAGCTACTTCGGGTCGGACTTGCCTAAAGTGAATCCTAGCATCAAGTTGCTCATCTCCCCCTACGGTGGGGAATCGCTGTACGCCGTGCCAGCGATTATGCCCGATGTCGCGATCCTTCACTCACAGCGTGCCGACGCGGATGGGAATGTGCAGATTTGGGGGCTTACCGGCGTGCAGCGTGAAGCAGCATTCGCCTCGAAACGTGTCATCGTCACGGTCGAGGAGATCGTGCCACGAGAGGTGATTCGCGCGGACCCGAATCGTACGCTGATTCCCGGGCTCATTATCTCGGCCGTGTGTCCGGTGCCGTTCGGTGCGCACCCTTCGTACGCGATGGGCTACTACGATCGCGACACAGAGTTTTACCTGCGCTGGGAAGAAATATCCCGCGACCCGCGTCGGCTCGAAAAGTGGCTGCGTGACTGGGTCGATGAGACACCGTCGAGGGAAGCGTACGTCGAAAAGCTCGGACGAGCACAACTGGAAGCACTGCGGCCTGTCCCCCAACGTTCGGAGCCGGTGAATTATGGTCGCTATCGCTGAGCCAGTCGGGTTATACACCCGGTCGGAGATGATGGTGATCAGCGCGTCGCGCGCGCTGCGGGATGGCGATGTAGTTTTCGTGGGTGTGGGCCTGCCAAACCTCGCATGTAACCTTGCGAAACGTCTGCACGCGCCTTCGCTTCAGATGGTGTACGAAGCGGGAATCTTCGATGCCAACCCTGAACGGCAGGCTCTCTCTATCGGCGATCCCTGTTTGGTGGCTGGCGCTTCATGTGTAACGTCAATAAGTGAAATCTTCCTGCTCTATCTGCAGCGTGGCCTAATCGACGTCGGGTTCCTTGGCGGTGCACAGATTGATCGCTATGGCAATCTCAACACGACTGTTATCGGCGACTACTCGCATCCGGCGGTGCGATTTCCTGGGAGTGGCGGGGCTTGCGATATTGCAACGCTTGCAAAACGGGTATTCATCATCGGACGGCAGTCGAGAAGATCCTTCGTCGGTCGGGTGGATTTCGTAACCAGCCCAGGTTACCTGCCAGGAGGCGGCCGACCAAAAGGTGCTCCCGGCGCTGGACCACAGCTGGTTGTGACCGATCTAGGTGTCTATAGCTTCCGCGACAGCGGCGAGATGACAGTCACATCACTGCACCCTGATGTGACCGCGGAAGAAGTTTGCAACAAGACCGGATGGGAAATAGAGGTTCCTGTAAACGTGAGCACGACCCTACTCCCGACGACCGAGGAACTGCGCATCTTACGCGAGGATCTGGATCCTAACTGCCACTACCTAAAGGGTGAGCAGACACCATGATCTCTGTGTTTTTTAGCAGTCGCGTTCCGAGGTGACCGATCACACGACACTTGACGAGCACGGCGGAGAGTGAAACCTTAAACTTCGAGAACGGGATCAACGCAAGGCCGAGCCTCCTTGTCTGACGAGGGAAGAGAGTAAGCGACGGCCCCATTTAGTTCTCGCCGGCTGCACAGACTTAACCAATGCAAAACACCCCGTTGGCCGGTGAGCGTGTTCGGTGCGACCAGCAATTCATATCGCTCCGTTGGTGTCACCGGCAACGTAGACCTCTCTAGGGGGATCACTTCTTGCGTATCTTTCGGGGAAGTTTGAGCATCGTGGCGTTGCTCGTGATAGCGGTGGCTGTCTGGTGGAGATTGTCAACACCCGCGAATCCGGGAATCGTGCTGATCACAATCGACACACTGCGCGCGGATCGGGTTGGAGCGTACGGGTCAAAGATCGTGCGCACGCCTGCGTTGGACAGCATCGCAGCGCAGGGAATCCGCTTCAATGCTGCATATGCGACCGTCCCCCTTACCCTGCCTTCCCACACCTCGATCCTGAGCGGTAGGCTGCCTGTCGAGCACAGTGTGCGCACAAACGACGGATATCGCGTGCCGGACGATGTGCCGCTCGTCGCCGAGACACTGCGCCGAACTGGATATCGTACGGCCGCATTCGTAGGCAGCGTAGTGTTGCGGTCTTCGACGGGCATCGGGCGTGGGTTCGACTTATTCGATGATGATATGGGTCAGAGGGCCGAACGGCCAGGCGGAGAGGTAGTCCGGAGGGCGATAGAATGGCTCGGAAGCGTGGGCCGAGACCGTTTTTTTATCTGGGTGCATCTTAATGATCCGCATTTGCCCTACGACGCGCCGGAACCGTTCGCGACAGAATACAGCGCGCACCCGTACGAAGCAGAAGTCGCCTATGCGGACCATTGTGTCGGTACGCTGCTCGCCGAACTAGCCCGTCTGGGAATGTTAAAACGGACAACGGTGATCGTGGCAGCGGATCATGGGGAGGGACTCGGCGATCACGGCGAGCGCAGTCACGGCGTGCTGCTGTATGACTCAACCATTCATGTGCCGCTGCTCATTCGACCGGCGGGAGGGGCTCCTTCACCTTCGACAGTAGAACAAATTGTCAGCACAGCCCAGATTGAACCAACAGTCCTCGCCCTCGCCCACCTACCAAACGATAGTGTATTTCCCGGGCTGCTGAAAGCGGGTCCAACGGCGGGCCTGGTGTCTGCCGAAACACTGTACCTCGCACAACAGCTAGGGTGGTCGCCGATGTATGCGGCGCACCTGGGTCATTTCAAAGTGATCGATGCTCCGACACCGGAGCTTTATGATCTCGATGCCGATCCAGGAGAACAGCGCAACCTAGCTGCCGTCCATCCAGAAATGGTTAAAGATCTCAGGGAGAAGCTGCGCCACGACCTCGAAACAGCGGCCGGGAGAGCGGTAAAATCTTCAACCGTTAGTCTCGATAGCAATGCGCGCAGTCAGCTTGCGACGCTAGGGTACGCTAGCGGCGGCGGACGCATTGCGGTCGGTTTTGTTCCTGTTGCTGGTATCGATCCGAAAGAGCGTATCGATTTGTGGGAGCAAATCGAGCACGGTCTTGAGCTGTCGCAGAGTTCGAATCACGCTAAGGCGAGAGCGGTGTTCGAGTCGGTTCTGCAACAGGATCCGGAGAACGTGCTCGCACTGAAGTTTCTCGGGGCCGCTGCCCTTGAGCGTGGGGATCTGGCGCAAGCCATTGAGTACAATCAGCGAGTGGTCGCGACGGGCCTGCATCAAGCGGATGCGCTCAGCAACCTTGCGCTGGCGTACTATCGCGCTGGGCGCTTGGATGCTGCTCTGACGGCCGCACACGCGGCAATCCACGCAAATGCAAGCCATCCGATGGCGCGTGCGAACCTCTTGCTTATTCTGCAAGCCATCGGTTCCGAACGGGCCCGCGCGGACAACACGGCAGGCGCCATCGCTGCGTTTGAGGAGGCTGCGAGCATTGACCCCACAAATCTCGACGTCACTGAGCGGCTCGCAGCAGTACTGCACCGTGCGGGACGTGTTGATGAAGCGCGGCGCATGTTCGAATCCGTCGTTGCCATGGCGCCTAATCGGCCTGAGCCACAGCTAAGTCTTGCGGTTTTGGATATCGAAGCCGGTCGTTTGCACGACGCTGTTGACCGCCTGGAGCGAATCGGCCGGGATTGGCCCGGCGCGTACCAGGCGCAATTTTATCTAGGCGAAGCATATCGTGGCCTTGGCGACCGCGTCCGTGCGCGCAACGCGTATATGGCATGCCTGGGCGGCGCACCACCGACCGACCCTATCGTGCCAGCCGTACGACACGCGCTCGCGTTGCTGAAATGAAAGGCATCGATCAAGCCTGTTGCAGTTAGTGAAAGTATATGGCATATTGTTCGCATTGCGAACATGCTGAGTTTGGAGGGTCCGTGGCAATCGTTCGAAACAGGGATGTCCTCTGTGGGCCCGCACGGCACGAGTATGTGCAATCCATCGCACGCGGTTTTGCCGTAATCAAAGCGTTCTCCGGCAAAGCCGATTCCTTGACGATCACCGATGTGGCGCAACGCACGACACTTTCCCGTGCTGCAGCGCGACGATTCCTGCTGACGCTCAAGGAACTCGGTTACGTCGCCCATCAGGAGGGAGGCTTCCGTCTTACACCCCGCGTACTCGACCTCGGCTTTACATTCCTTTCCACAATGAAGTTGCCGGACGTCGCCCAGCCGGTGATGGAAGATATCGTGTCGAAGGTGCACGAATCTTGCTCCATTGCGGTGCTGGACGGCAGTGATATTGTCTATGTGGCCCGTGTACCTGCAAAGCGCATCATGTCCATTGCCCTCGCTGTCGGCGCTCGCCTGGAAGCCTATCCGACCTCAATGGGTCGTGTGCTCCTCGCTGGGCTAGAGCCGGAGGGTCTTGACCGGTACTTTTCTATGGCGACGCTACGCCCGATTACTAAGTGGACAATTACCAACGTGGCCAAGCTGCGGCGGGTAGTCGAACAGGTCCGGGAGCAGGGCTGGGCGCTAGTCGATCAAGAAGTGGAGCTAGGGCTTCGTTCAGTAGCAGCGCCAATTCGGGACCGGTCGGGGCGGACGATCGCAGCGATTAACATCTCGTCACATGTGTCGCGGGTCAATCTGAAAGATATGCGAATTCGTCACCTCTCGTTGGTGATTCAGGCCGCTGCGCAGATTTCAAAGATGCTTTGTGCACCTGAGAGCTAAAGGGACAAGACTCTGCGCCGAATCACTCCGCGGTGGCTTTGCCCTTGGATCTGACCAGCCAGTTGTCACTCGTCGCAGCCCGAGTCTTCACTGCGAACATCCCGCCACGTTCTTGTGTCGAAGGACTATTTCACATTGCCGCGCATCTTGGATGGCCTCCGTCGCGTCTGAGGCCAGCGGTCAATTCGTCTGAGCGGCCATTTACTCGTTGAGGTTCAACAGCCTGGGCACCCACGCCTGACTGCGTGATAGAAATTGGCGAATTTCTGCATGCGAATTTTAGCCTGCGAATTTTAGCCTTGACACACGCTTAGCGATAGCCCTAGAATTCGTTTCGCATGTCGCACAAATGTTCGTATAACGAACATGTCGCTGGTGGCGCGCTGCTGGGCAGAGCGTGCTTTCTTCTGCTCGTCGCATTGCTTTCCCCTCCCCCTCGATCTTATGCAACAACTCCCCGAGCGCTGGTGCCTGCCGACACGGTGTTCGTCGGCCGCATGGTGACGCTCGACCAGAATCACCCGCTTGCCGATGCGCTCGCGGTCAAGGACGGCCGCATCGTCGCCATCGGCACCGAAGCCGATGTTTCTGCTGCTGTGGGCAGCGCAGTCCGGCGCGTTCGTTTGCCGGGGGTCGCGGTCCCAGGCCTTGCCGACGCCCATGTTCACCCCGTGGCGTTCGGTAAGCAACTGGAAGAGTTGGATCTCCGGGGACTGCAAAAAGACGAAATCGTCCGTCTCGTCGCCGGGCGCGCCAAGGAGCTACCCCCTGGCACATGGATCGAAGGACGAGGGTGGGATCAGGGTTTCTGGAGGTCGGCAGTGTTTCCCACGGCTGCCGACTTGGAAGGTGCGGCACCACACCATCCCGTGGTGCTCACCCGCATCGACGGCCATTCAATCTGGGTGAATAGCGCTGCGCTGAGCGTCGCTGCGATCACACGCGACACGCCCGACCCCGCGGGGGGGCGCCTGATAAGGCTTTCCGACGGTTCTCCTTCGGGCATGCTAGTCGATGCCGCTGTCAGATTAGTCACGAAGGCCATGCCTATCCCAACACATGCGCAGTTACAGAAGCGCCTTGAGGCTGCACTTGCGCAATACGTGAAATGGGGCCTCACCAGTGTTCATGACGCTGGCGTCAATCTGGAGGTAATTGAGCTTTACAAGGAACTGCTGGCGAGCCACCGCCTACCCCTACGGGTCTATGTGATGGCGCTGGGCACGGGAGATACCGCCGCACATATGCTCGCGCAGGCGCCCGAGCCTTCGCTCGGGGATCACCGGTTGTCGATCCGCAGTTTCAAAGTGTATCTCGATGGCGCTCTTGGCTCGCGGGGTGCCGAGCTGCTTGAGCCGTACAGCGATGCGCCGAACGAACGAGGGCTCGAGCTTATGCACGATGCCGACTTCTGCACACTGGTGCGCGCCGCAGTGGCTCGGGGATATCAAGTCAACGCGCATGCTATCGGCGACCGTGCCGTCCGCCGCGCGCTCGACACATTTGAGCAATGCGGGGGGCCTGGCGTTGCTAACAGGCGATTCCGCATCGAGCATGCGTCGGTGATCGATCCTTCCGATCTTCCGCGCTTTGCACGATTGGGCGTAATTGCGTCTTTACAGCCGGTTTTCGTAGGCGAGTACAGCCGCTGGGCGACTGATCGGCTCGGGCCGTCCCGTGCACGCGAGGTATTGCCCACAGCTACCTTGCTGAAGAGTGGTGCCATTGTGGCTGATGGTACAGACTATCCGGCTGCCGATAGCGGGAACCCACTCGTTACGCTCTACTCGATGGTGACCCGTATGGGTGCGGATGGAACGCCTGTCGGTGGCTGGCATCCCGAACAA
>JBAVGI010000461.1:0-7125 GCA_049684755.1 Candidatus Sulfotelmatobacter sp. | reverse complement strand
ACAATGCTCTTTACTGATACGGAATCATCCGCTTCACTTTGTGAAGATCTCCGGGGCTGACCAGCGTAGCGGTGCCCAGCTTGCGTTTGCGCTTGTGCGCCTTGGACGTCAGCATATGGCGCAGGCCCGAATGTCCCCGCTTCACCTTGCCGGTGGCAGTTTTTTTGAAGCGCTTGGCCGCGCCTTTGTGCGTTTTCAGTTTCGGCATAGTTCCTCGGAATCAGGTGCAGACCAGTTTTCGACTGCACCGTTGTTTTCAATCACTGCTTCAATTGCTCTGGAATTGTTGGCGCGATTGGCGCCCATCACCGGCGAACTAAGCGTGCGAACCACGATTCGCAACTTCCACCGCCGCCGCTGCCTCCGGCTGTTCTTCTTTTTTCTCCGGCGCCAACTTAGCCTGCGCCATTTTTTCCTGCAGCATCTTTTCCTGCCGCTCGGCCTTCGCCTTTTGCTTGGCTTCTTTCTCTTTTTCTTTCTCGCGTTCCGCCGCCGACTTTTTGGGCGCCAAAATCGCGTGCAGAGTATTGCCTTCCTGGCGCGGCCGGAATTCCACAATGCTCTGCGGTTCCACGTCCTTAATCAGTCGCTCCAGAATGGTTCGGCCAAGACCGGTGCGGGTCATTTCGCGGCCGCGGAAGAAGATAGTCGCCTTTACCTTATCTCCTTCATCCAGAAAACGCAGCACGTGATTTTTTTTCGTCTCGTAATCGTGGTCGTCCACATTAATGCGGAACTTGACCTCTTTCACGGTGATCGTCTTCTGGTGCTTCTTGGCTTCGCGCTCTTTCTTTTCCTGCTGGTACAAGTATTTCCCGTAGTCCATGATGCGGCACACGGGAGGTTGAGCAGTGGGTGAAATCTCGACCAGATCCAGATTCTTACTGCGGGCTAACCTGAGCGCTTCGAACGGGGGCATCACGCCAATCTGCTCCCCTTCATCGCCGATCACGCGAATTTCACGTGCCCGGATGCGGTCATTGGTTCGGATAAAACGTTTGTCGATACGGCCCTCCACGCCCCTAAGCGATTGAGAATACAAGATTATAACATGGGAAATCGCGCGAGATGTCAGCTCACCGCGTTTCTAGTTTCCCCGAAACATCAATTCTTCCAGAGCCATGCGTCGTATCTGCCAGTAGTCGCGCGCTTCGCCGTTGACATTCAATTGGCGCTTGCCCAAGTCATTAAATGTGAGCGTGACCTCGAACATCTCGGCGCCTTTATCATCCCGCACCACAATCGCATGCTCGGCGAGCACGAATCGTACCGTCAACTCCAATTCTTTATCTTTAAGTCTTTGCCTTTCAGAACCACCCGGAAGCCGTCGTCGCTATCGGCAGTCGAGAATTCATAAGCAGCATTGTCGGGCCGCTGGGAATTGCGGGACTTCACGTCCTGCTCAATTTGCAATTGGAGTTCCTTGAATACATCGGGCAGGGAGCAGGCATAACCCTGCTTTCTGGCCTTCGTTGCTGTTTTTTGTTTTTTCGGTGTCTTTCGCGGTTTCGCTTTCAAATCAATTTCAACAACCAATGTCAGTCTTCCGGGGATTGGACTCATGGATCGGCGTAGTGCGGGAGCCTGATCCCAAGGAGCCTGAGCAGATTTGATTTTCGTTTAGACGGGTGTCGTGGCCGATGCAAAAGTGTCCGCCAATTTTAAGGGGACCACACCAAGCTCTAGGCATGGCGTAGAAACTGCCACGCTTCCCAAGAAAGCTCCATCCTCCACTGCGGCGATGTCTGCATGAATCCATCGATTCGCCTCGTGGCGTCCTTTCAGAAACAGCTTCTGATAGTTGTCGGTGAGGGCTTCAGTGAAATCTTCATCGGATCCCTTCTTCATCGCGCTCAGCGTGATCGATTCCAATCGCTTTCCAATGAACGACTGCATGAAGGTTTGCTTTTTTGACGTGGCGAGGTCGCGCAGAATTTGGTTGCGCTCACGAGCGACATGGACTGGGACTTGATTCGTCATGGCTGCGGCGGGTGTGCCGGGGCGCGCGGAGTAAGTGAAGACGTGCAGATACGTGAATGGCAGCTCTTCGATCAGGCGGCGCGTGGATTCGAATTCGGCATCAGTCTCGCCCGGAAATCCAGTCATCACATCGGCACCGATGGCCGCAGTGGGCATGGCAGCCCAAATCTTTTCAATTTTTTCGCGATAGTGCCACGGCCGATATTTGCGATGCATGCGGCGCAAGACGGCGTCACTGCCGGATTGCAGGGGAACATGGGCATGTTTGGCGATCCGAGGTGAAGCAGCGACAAGCGTAATCAGTTCATCGGACCAATCCATCGGTTCGACGGATGAGATGCGCAGCTTTTCGAGTCTGGTTTCCCTGAGAATACGGCGGATTAGATCCTCGAAGAGCGATTTACAAGAACCGGATGCCGGAAGCGAGCTTTCCAGATCGCGTCCCCAGCGGCCCAGGTTGATGCCGCTGATGACCACCTCGCGATAGCCGGCGGCCACAAGGCTGTTCACCTCGCCAATGATTTGCAGCGCGGGAAGCGAGCGGCTCTGTCCCCGGACGCTGGGGATCACGCAGAAGGAGCAGCGGTTGTCGCATCCGTCCTGGATCTTGAGGTTTGGGCGGGTGCGGTCGCTGGCATGACCACCGATGTTGCCGGCGGATTCGAAAACCGGCGCGGCGAGGAGTTCGGTATGGGCGAAGATGTCGGAGACGAAAATTAAGTTCTCAGCGCACAGTTCCCGATTCTGAGTCAGCGCGCTGATGGGAAGAAAGCCTTTGCCGGCTGCGAAATTTTCGCCCAGCACCAGTTCGGCGAGCTGGTGTTTGTGCGAGTTGCCGATCACCGCGTTGACACCGGGCAGCGCGGCGACTTCTTCGGGAGCCCGCTGGGCATAACATCCGGTAACGACGATTTTTGCCAGAGGATTCTGCCGCTGGAGGCGCCGTACGGCGGCACGAGCGTCCTGATCGGCGGCGTTTGTGACCGTACACGTGTTAAGAATGATCAGGCCGGCTTGGTCGGCGGGTGCGGGAACGAGGCCGCGAGCCTCGAACTGGCGCTCGATGGCGGCACCGTCGGCTTGCGCAGCGCGGCATCCGAAGTTCTGTACGTGGTAGGTCGACACACAATCATGGTAGCGCACTTCGGCAGACATTTGCCGATACCTCAATGGACACACGTCGGCGCGATTTGGGTCTATGCCAGATGTGCGCCGTCATCGGGGGGATGAGACGGTCAGGCAGTAGCTACATTTCTCTTTTGCGTGAAGCATTCGCGACAGAGAATGGGCCGGCCCTGCGTGGGACGAAAAGGCACCGTAGTGTCTTTGCCGCATTGTGAGCAAGTGGCGCGGGTTTCAACCCGGGAGTGGTGGTTCCCGTTTCCTGGCGCGTGAGGCGCGGTAAGGACAGCCACGCGCTTCGACTTGCAGGTTTTGCAGCGCTTGGGCTGGTTCTTGAATTGTTTGTCGTGAAAGAACATTTGTTCCCCGGCGGTAAAGACAAAGTCAGTGCCGCAGTCGATGCAGGTCAATACTTTATCCTGAAATTCCATTGAGGACGGCTCCCTTGTGCCCGGTTTGCATTTGCCATACGCGGGGAAGGCGTTGGCATAAAGCAAAACAGGTTGTTTACATCCCCCCTCAAACTGCCCCTGGACTCGGCCCGCCACGCGACTGGAACGGAGCGTGGATACAGCTTTTCCTGCTTGAATGCCGAATGAATGATGAGTAAATGAATGATCCCAACTGCAACTCTCTCTGGTGGGGGCCAGATGGAGCAGGGCCGCCCCGGGAAAGGGACGACCCTTCGATGCCGTGTTACTCCTTCAGGTCTTACTGTCTAGACTCGATCTGTATCTTCAATCCTGCTCTTTGCGAACCTTCTTACGAGCGCGCTTCCGAGCTAGGGCTGCCTTCACGCGTTTTTTTTCACCGGGCTTCAGGTAAAAGGAGTGGCGCTTGACCTCTTTAATAATGTCTTCCTGCTGCACCTTGCGCTTGAAACGGCGCAGAGCGTTTTCGAGGGATTCACCCTCCTGCAGTCGAATTTCCGCCAAACAGACACACCCCCAAACCCGTCCGGAAGGACCGAATAGTTATTACAAGGATTCTAATGGAAGTCAAGGGAGGAGGAGAAAAAAGTTGCAGGGTTGCATGGAACCGAGGGGAAAAACCTCCCTCGGCTTCGTTGCATGCCTAGCGCTCAAACGCTCAAACTAGGTTCCCAGAAATTGCACGTGGACATAGGTTCCCAACCTTACGTTGTAGGCGAGGTACCAGCCCGGGTGGTCGGGATCTTCATAGATGACGATGTCGTCGGCATCCCAGAGCCAGTCGTTGCAGTAGCCGATGTCATAGGGAGCGACGCTGAAGTAGAATCCGCCGAACCAGAAACGGTTGGGACCGCCTCCCGCCAGGCGCCAGACGTGACCTCGGCCAAAGCCTCCGGTGAAGCGTCCATGTTCCCAGGGATGATCGAGGTGGTAGTGGGGATCGTTGGGGCCGGTGTCGTGCCCGATCCACTTGCTATGCGAGTGGACGTGCGGGGCGTCGGGATGGCCCGCCTGATCATTAAAGTGACGGGTATCCTGGGCAGGTGCGGCATGGGATGCTGGTGTCGGTCGCGGGCCGTGGGAGGGAATGTTCTTGGCTCCGCCGCCAACATCGCGATGTTGCCCGAATGCCATAATCGAAAACGAGATGCAAAGCGCGATCACTCGGATAAGCTTTTTCATGGATGTCCTTTCTTATCTTAAAAATGTCCTTCCTCCAAAGAACACGCGAAGATTGTAGCGGCGGATGGTGGGCGGATGCAATGGAAGGCGACCGGACGCGTTGCGCAGTGCTGCGCCAGTGTTATACCGTAACAGTCTGCTTCTCTTCCACCCATGGCTGATCGCAGTGAAATTCCCGTATCCTCCGGCACTCAGGCGACCAACGTCCTGGCAACTAAAGTGGATCCGACCTCGGCTCGTTTCGAGGCCAACATGCGGTTTCTGGCAGATCTCATGTCGCAAGTACGCAACGAAGGCGAGGCCATCTGTGAAGGTGGCGGCAGCAAGGCCATCGAAAATCAGCATGCCAAGGGACGATTGACTGCTCGCGAACGAATTGAATTGTTGGCCGATCCTAAAACTTTCTTCGAATTGGGTCTCTACGCGGCTCACGGCATGTATGAGGAGTGGGGCGGAGCGCCCGCTGCCGGGGTCATTACGGGTTTAGCGCGCATTCACACCCGCATGGTAATGATTATCGCCAACGACGCCACAGTAAAAGCCGGCGCATTTTTTCCCATGACGTCGAAGAAAGTAATCCGCGCCCAGAACATCGCCATCGAGAATCGCGTTCCGACCATCTATCTGGTGGATTCTGCAGGCGTTTTTCTGCCGCTGCAGGAAGATGTCTTCCCAGACACAGACGACTTCGGCCGCGTGTTTCGCAATAACGCGGTCATGTCGGCACTCGGAATTCCGCAAACGGCAGCGATCATGGGCATGTGCGTGGCTGGCGGTGGGTATCTGCCGGTGATGTGCGATCACGTTCTGATGACCGACGGCAGCGGATTATTTTTGGCAGGACCCGCGTTGGTGCAAGCAGCGATCGGGCAAAAAGTTTCCGCAGAAGAGTTGGGTGGGGCGGCGATGCACGCGGGCATCAGCGGCACGGTGGATTTTCGCGAAGCGGATGATCAAGCCTGCCTGGCGCGCATTCGCTCTATCGTTGAAAAGTGGGGATACCGCCGCCAGTCATGCTGGGACCGCAAGAAGCCCGTGGAGCCGGCGCTTGCCGCCGAAGAAATTTACGGTATTTACGATTCCTCGCCCGCCCGGCCTTACGACATGAAGGAAATTTTGGCGAGGGTGCTTGATGGCAGCCGTTTTGACGAATACAAACCGGAATACGGCAAGACTCTGATTTGCGGCTACGGACGTATCGGCGGATTTGCCGTCGGCATTGTCGCCAACCAGAAGATGCACGCGCAAGCTACTGACCACGAAGGCCACAAGCGAACCGAGTTTGGGGGCGTAATTTATACCGAATCAGCGGAAAAAGCGGCGCGGTTCATCATGGACTGCAACCAGAATCTGATCCCCCTGGTTTTCTTTCACGACGTAAACGGCTTCATGGTGGGACGCGACGCCGAATGGAGCGGCATCATCAAAGCCGGAGCGAAGATGGTGAACGCCGTTTCGAATTCCGTGGTGCCGAAGATCACCGTGATCGTGGGCGGTTCTTTTGGCGCTGGACATTATGCCATGTGCGGCAAGGCGTTCGATCCGCGATTTGTGTTTGCCTGGCCCACGGCGCGTTACGCTGTGATGAGCGGAGATTCAGCGGCAGGAACTTTGGTTGAGATTAAAGTGAAGCAACTGGAGCGCGGCGGCAAGAAACTCAGTGAAGAAGAAAAGAAAGAGCTGTATGAATCAGTCAAGCGCACATATGACGAGCAAACCGATCCACGCTATGGAGCGGCCAGGTTGTGGATCGACAAAATCATCGATCCGATAGAAACGCGGGATGCGATCACCCAGGCTCTGGAGGCGGCGGCATTGAATCCGGATGTGCCTGAGTTCAAGGTAGGTGTGCTGCAAACGTAAAGTTGGCCACGGATTTGAATCGCTGATACGAATGAGGAAAATATCCTTTATCTTCCATTTTGTGTTTGATCCGTCAGAATCCGTTTGATCCGTGGCAAGTTTCCATGTCCGATACCGTGAAACTTATCGAGTGTCCGCGCGATGCCTGGCAGGGGCTGAAAGGTCAGATTCCGCCTGACATCAAGCGCGCCTACCTGCAGGCATTGATCAGCGCGGGCTTTAAGCACATCGATGCGGTCTCGTTCGTGTCGCCCAAAACCGTGCCGCAGATGGCGGATTCGGAAGAGGTTTTGAAGGAACTCGATCCGCCGGACGACGTGGAGATCATCGGCATCGTCGTCAATGAAAAGGGAGCGCAGCGCGCCATCGATACACATGCAGTGCACACTCTCGGATTCCCTTATTCGATTTCCGAAACCTTTTTGCGCAAGAATCAGAATCAGTCTGCCGAAGATGCACTCGAAGAATTGGAAAAGATTCAGAAAAAGGCCGACGATGCTGCGCTCGACGTAGCGGTTTACATCTCGATGGCGTTTGGCAATCCATA
>JBAVGI010000460.1:0-2837 GCA_049684755.1 Candidatus Sulfotelmatobacter sp. | reverse complement strand
AGCCTACCCAAGCCGCGGGGCCGGCGCTCGATCAGCAGTAAGCAGCTGCAGCCACGCGGGCCGCGAGTCACAAGCGTGTAATTACAAGAAGATAAGGAGAAGAGGCACAATGGCTTTCTACCTCGCGCAGGTAAGCGGCCTGCTCAACTCGGCTGCTTCGTGGTCGATGACTGCCACTCTCGAATCGAGTGGTTCCGAAAGCGCCGTCGCTACGGCATTCGACACGGCCATCCGCGCGTGCTTTACCAACGGCACGCTGGCACCCTACATTCCGACCACGGTCGAGATCACCGAGACCAGCGTTTCCACCGCGTCGGCGACGTTCAAGCAGACCACCAAGACCACGATCACCGCGACCACGGCCGGCACGGGGACCGATGCCGCTCTGCCGTTCGGCGCGGCCGAAATCATCACCTGGCGGACGGCCAACGCGACCAGGTGGGGACGAGGGCGCTGGTACTTCCCGCCCCTGGGGTTCAACGCCCTGGCAGCGACCGGCTTCGAGATCCTCGCCGCAGCTCAGACGGCGCTCAAGGACGGAATGAACGCCTACTGGACGTCGGTCGGCTCGTCGTACCAGCATGTCATCCTCCACAAGAAGGCGACCAAGGGTGGGACGCGGGCCGCCTTCACGACCGACGTCGTCACGGCGGCCGATATCCCCTCGACGTTCGCTATCCAGAAGCGACGCGGTGATAAGATCGTCCCATCGCGGATGAGCATCACTCTATAGTTTCACGTGAAACGCTCCACCCGATCCGCGATAAACTATCGCCTCTTGCTTGCGCCAGCTTGCTAGGGGCGATAGTCTTTTCTTGGCGCAAGCAATTCCACCAAGGAAAGGCAAGCATGGAAATCAGGCAAGGCTTCAGCATGACGTTCAACCCCGTTGACGGCGAGGGTGGAGTGTGGGATCTGAAGCTATTCACGCATCTGTCAATCGGTGGCAAGGTCTCTACCCGTGACATGCTCCGGGGGGCCTATATCGAACTCGACCCCGAGTGGGCCGAGCAGCTGCCGGCCGATCAGTTCGCGGTGCTGGCCGTCGAGATCGCCTCACAGCTGGTTACCGTCGGGTACCCCCCTGAGACGGTGGGGACCTTTAGAGATGACATCGCTCAGGCGATCGAAGCGATAGGAAAGCAGTGGCTCGGGCAGTAGCTAGAGCACCGCTCCGTAGGTAAGAATGGGCCCCAGCGTCATATAGCGGACGCTGGGGCCTTCGTATGCGGCTCGCCCCTATACAGAACCGCACCACGATATAAGCGGCTTTCGTGGGGCCGCTCAGCCGGTAATGGCCTCACCGGCTGATCCACCTTAACAGGCACGGCGCTTCAGCGCCGGGGCCTGATCGTCATGGGTAAAAGTAATTCCCGTACGTTAACGGGGGGCCACTGGGGGGGAGCCCCGGGGGCCGGCCCGGAGGGTCCTTGCCTGTTCGATAGAACAAGTGTTTGTTCGATACCCTGCTCAGCCATAAGGCTTTGACCGTATGTGATACCCTCTAGCACGCGCACCACGTGACGGATAGAGGTAGCGACGGTGAGCCTCGCCTGGGTACGGACGATCGGTTTGTCCAACACTTACGACGTGGGACAGGACCTGCTCGGCCGATTGTCACTCGGCCAAACGTACGTTCGAGTTCATTTCCGCTGGGGTGTCTACGCGGACACGACGGACCGCATCGACATGCAGCAGGTCGCGGCGAACCTGATCACATTCGGCCTGGTCACCACGGTTGGCGACGGTACCGAGACGGCACCCAACGCGCGTACCGCGGCTAACGACGCCGACCCGCCTACTCAGCGGTGGATCTACTGGGAAACGCGGCAGATGAATCCCGTGGTCGTCAACCCCGACGCCGGCGTGATCACCTGGCGCGACAGCGGCTCGACCGAGCCCACCGACACCAAAGGCCAGGTGCTGTTCACCGGCTTTGCCCCGGGGCCGACGCTGAACCTATGGGCCAGCTGGGCGGCGCCGGCGACGTGGGACGGCAGCGGGATCGCTCAGGTGTGGTTCGGCGCGAGCGTGCTGTATAAGACGCCGTAGGGGGTGCGCTGTGGTCAGCATGAATCATCAGGCGTGGACCGGCGACAACTTCGGGTCGCCTGGCACCTCGGCGCAGTTCGGGCCATACACCACGGCGGGCGGCGTCGCCCGCCTCATTCGAGTGCGAGCCGTATTCGCCCTGACCGCGCCAGGCACCGACGTGGCCCCGACAGCGCAGATCCGTGACCAAGTCGCCTGGGGAGTGCAGGCATACATTACTGGCTATACGCCGCTCGTTCTGCCGGCTGACATCGGTGGCTACACCTTTCTTTGGTCTGAGCTGCTTGCCGGCAACACCGCGGACGGCGCCGCCTGGTCTCCGCCGACGAACGACGTCGGCTGGATGGGTCTCCGCGTGGCAACGCGTGAGTGGCGAGGTCAGGAGCCGGTAGGGCCTGCCATCGACTTCTACGTCACGGCCGGGGCGATCGCCGCCGGCGCTGCACCGTTCGCAGCGTCATTCACCCTGGAGACGGATTACAGCTCATAGATTCTAGAACACGAATCTGATTCTAGAACACACACACGCATCTGCCACTCACGTATGCACGTGCAACAGCACGTTAGGCGTACCGTGCAGATATGGCAACGCAAGCGAAGATCACCGTTCGGGTGAGCTCGTCACGTGGTGCGTCCACCGTCGAGTTCTCGAGCGCTGGAACCTACGTCTCGACGCCGGTCAACGGGTACAGCGTCACCTTGACCGGCCAGCCAATCCAGCCGACCACGGACAACAAGACGTTCTGGACCTCGGTGCTGGCGATCGTCGCGGCGAACATCGCCGC
>JBAVGI010000459.1:0-5630 GCA_049684755.1 Candidatus Sulfotelmatobacter sp. | reverse complement strand
GCAGTGGACCTGGACTATGAGCAGCAGATCGGATACGTGGGCTCGGGGATTTCCGCCGCATATGTGAGCAACGCGGCCGCCGTTAATAACGATGCGAACTACGTCCGGCGGGTGACCTTCAACGTGGGCCGAGTTGTCGAACAGACCGCAACTTCGGTGATTCTGGCGCAACCGCTGCTTGCAGGAGCGCCTGCAACGGGTGCGTCGGCACAGACTGTGACGGCATTCGTGGACCGCGAAGGTGGATCGTTTTTTCAGGAGTGGTCGGCGCTGTTCATCGTCGAGCCGGAATCAGGCGGGCGAGTCTGCTTCTATTACCCGCGGCTAACGCCGAATCCCGGAGCCGGGTCGCACGGAGTGAGCGTAGGGTCGGGCGCCGGATGGAAACCGCCGAAGAGTGGAGGCGCCGCGAATACGAGCGCCACTGCAAACACGGCCGGCGGCGGCGGGGCTTCCACGCAAAAATTCCTTCGTGAAGATTTTGCAGAGGTGGCGGGGCCTTTGACATCAGTGGGGTTGCACGCTTCATTTCTTGCGCTGCCATATACGGATACCAACGATGGGCAGAGCGTTTTGTGTTATCGCAGTTTCTTTCCAGCGGCGATGGCGGCGGTGTACTGAGCAGGGTGGTTGTCTTCTATAGGGAAAAATCCTCGAACTTTACAAGTTCGCGAACTGTGACATGGGAAGTTTTGGCGGCTGATGCACTGCGAATAGTGCCATTCTGAGTCAGCTGTCTCTCTACCAACCGTCCATCCGACTTAAGGCATGCGGCCTGCACCTGAGGCAGGTGGATAAGTTTCTATCTAATTTGGAAAGGTAGCGTCGCACAACGGGGATGAAACTAACCATTGACAATCTTCAGGGGCAAGGCGCGCAGGACTATACCGGGGCGGTGGATTGGACGAAGCCCCCCAAAGTTCAGCGTAAAGGAAACCAACCGGCCGAACTGCAGTTCAGTCTGGTAGCGAACTCACCCGGCTTTGTAATTCCGGTAGTTGGGGCACGAGTGGCGCTGGGCAAGACTAACGGCAGCGACGTGTTTACCGGGTATGTGGTGGCGGCACCGGAGTATGAGTATTTGGGATGGGGTGAGCAGGGGCCGGTCTACCGGTACAACCTGGCGGCACAGAGCGACGAGATTTTGCTGGATCAGAAGACGTTGCCGAACCGATCCCCTTTCGTGGTCCGGAGCGCGGGTAACGCGCTCCGGCAACTGGCGCAGGATCTGTTGCCAGAAGAGTTCGACACAAGCGAAGTACAGGATGTCGACACGCTGGCAAGTTATGCAGTGAATCCGCAGAAGAGTTTTTCATTTCACGCGGCGGAAATTGCGCTGGCATGCCGAGGCAATTTCCGTTGTATGAATGGGGCGCTGGTGCTTACGCCGGTGGGCGCAAATACATATGCGCTGAATGAGAGCGACGCAAACTTCTCTCCTGCCGGCTTGTGGCTGAACAGTCCAAATCTGCTGGTGAACGACGTGACGATGATTGGGCTGGATGAACCGCAGGCTTACGTCCGAGACTATTTTGCGGGCGACGGAGAGAGCCTGACTTTTTATTTATCGCAGACGCCGTTCGCGCAGACAAAGCCGGCGCTCATCGACGAAGAGTATCTGGGGCCGGGATTGGATCCGACAACCTGGGCGGTCAACGATTCCTCGTCAGCGATTTCGGTAACGGCGCAGACGCTGCAGGTTGCGGGAGGAAGTGGCGTGGACGGGCAAACGACGGTGAGCTTTGTGGAGCAGATCGAACTGGGCGGAGCATTGGAGTTGCAGCACGGAGATGTGAGCTTTGCGGCGGCATCCCGGGGTGTGCTGGGCGGCTTGTATGCGGGGGCGATTTCGACGGCGGGATGTTTGGCGGGATTTCAGATTACGCCATCGGGTGCGGGTTCGACCATCCAGGCGCTCATCAGTGGATCAGAGACCGGCCCGACTATGGCAACTACATCCGGCCATCAATATTTCTTTACGACTTATCTGTATTCGATGGAAGTCTACCGAATCGGGGAGACTTATCATTCTTCTTCGCATCCGGCGGGAAACGGATGGGGCGGCGCGGCGGTCACGGCGGATGTGCGCTTCGTGCTTGAGGTGCAAGACATTGACCCGAGTAATCCGGCAACGCTGATGGCCCCGGCGACGGTTTTGTACGACGGTGTGATCTCCAGCGCGCCTGGATTTTGCACCTACGCGCTGTTGAACGCGATGAATATGCAGTGCAGCATCTCATACACCTACGTGGCTCATATCCCGCTGCCCGAGGTGCGAACGGCACTCCCCGATGCCAGTTATGTTACGCAACTTGTTGGAGCGGCGGCCGATGGGGGGCAATGCACCATCAGCAGCACCGGGACGCTGAATTTTTATGTGCAATTCTTGCCAGTGTTGAACGAGCTCATTGTGGCGAGCTACCGCGGGTCTGGCCGGGCTGTGGCCCAGGTGGAGAACGGGGCGAGTGTTGCGTTATTGCAGAAAGGCGCGGACGACGGGACTCGAGGAAGTGTCCGCGTCGCGAAAACACCGTCAGCGCGCACGGACGTAGATTGCGAGAACGCAGCTTTGGCAATTCTGGATGACGCAACGGGGACGGCCTGGTCGGGGACGTACGAGACGTGGAGCGATTTTTTGCCGGGCGGTGCGGAAGATATTTTTCCAGGGGATGCGCTGATGGTGAATGTTCCCTCCCGTGGCGCGTTGTTCACAGCCATCGTGCGGGAGGTGGAAATGGAAATCGTCGATCCGGCGGACGATCGGAGTTCCTACACGATAGGGTTTGCGAATGATTTGGCGTCGCCGTTGGGGATTGAATATGCGGCGAGTGCAACCACGATCGCGCTGCAGGATATGCCTCCACTGCTGCAAACGGCGCAAGTGGGCGCTTATTACCAGGTGAACTTGGAGGAGGCGCAGATCACCGCCGTGACATCGACGACCGTGGAGGTGGATGCCGGGTTGGCGCCGGCCAGCGGAACCGGCATTGAGGTTAGACAAAACGACTATGGATGGGGGCAGGCGAACGACCGGAACTTGTTGGGGCGGTTCAATACGCAAACCTTCAGCCTGCCTCGCCTGGCGAGGACGCAGAATTATTTTCTACGGTTGTATGACAGCTCGTCACCGCCGAAATACTCGAGATATTCCGCGGCGTTGCATGTTGACTATCCGCTATAAGCAGACTCGGGCTGCGAAAGGATAACGCATGTCAGTTACCGATAGGGAATTAGCGCTAAAGGCGCTTGACCTCGAATTTCAGCGGGAGGTGCTCGATAAGCTGGTCCGGCTGGAGACGAAGATGGATGCGCTGATGGGAAACGGGCAGCCGGGCCGGGTGAAAGTGGTGGAAGACAAAGTCGCGGTGCTGGAACGAAATGATTTGCGCAATAGTGTTCACAATCGATTGTTGAATGGCGCGATCAGCGCTGCGATCAGTGCGGCGATCGCGCTGCATAGATACTGGCTGAAGTAGTTCACTGCGAGGCATTTCATTTTCATTGCAAGGCAAAAGGAGAGCTATGAGCACAATACCGAGCACCACAATCATTACAAATCTTAAAACGTTAACGTTAGCCACCGCTAACACTTTGAAAAGCGCGGGTTCAGGCGGAGTCGACATGCAGGGGATGCTTGCGCTGGCGTTCAGCAAGGCGGCCGAACTGAAGTTGTGCCTGACGAGATCGTTAAATCTACAGATGGCGCGGATCCCAATCTGACCGCGCTAAACAATATTCTCGCCAGCCTCAGCTAAGGAGTTTGGCCGCGCTATAACAATCAATAATATTTCAAGGAGGAAAGAGCATGGATTTTCTAGCCCAATTGCTGCGCGGAATTGCGTTTGTTCCAGCATTGGTAAACGGGATTGAAGGGCTTTTCGGAAATAAATCTGGCGCCGAGAAGAAGGACGCGGCCATGTCGTTTCTGCAGAACGCGCTGGCCACGGCCGATGCCGTGGCGGCGCGGGAGATCATCGATCCGGGAAAATTTAGAGAGGGAATTTCTAAAATTATCGATGGAACAGTGGAATGTCTGAATGCTTCGACGTGGTGCAAGCAAACGCCAGCAACGGGCAGTCAGACCTCGATCTGATTGCGACGACGGGCCACCCTCTGGGGATGACCATTGGTGCTCTTTCAAGAGAATCCCAAACGGCAACAATCATGCTGGGTTTTGGGGCTGGCAACTTCCGTCTCCTAATGAGACTCTAATGGTGAGGGGATGCAAGAAACTGCACAATGTTGTTGCAACGAGAAATGTCGCATTAACTGCAACGAGACTCTGTCACCCCCTTAACGTTTAAGTAACGGCCGCTAAAGCCGGGCGGCCGGAGAGGTTGTAGATGCGCGGCAGCGGCGTTTTTCGTTTCTGCGCTGCGGTGAGTGTCTGCGGTCGACGTTCGGCGTGTTCTTCGAGTTGCATGGGCACAGTCTGCAAGAGCTGGTCTCCGCGATAGACGCGCAACGCGCCGTCCAACTGATGGGAGAGTTCGACGGT
The DNA here is from genome assembly GCA_049684755.1 of Candidatus Sulfotelmatobacter sp. Taxonomy (GTDB): domain Bacteria; phylum Acidobacteriota; class Terriglobia; order Terriglobales; family Acidobacteriaceae; genus Sulfotelmatobacter. The sequence goes on along the minus strand of JBAVGI010000459.1, from coordinate 1,132 downwards.
TTCTGCGGCGTAGCCGCGGGGGCCGGGCAGTGGCGGCAGGGCGATCACATGCGTTCCGAGGGTAACGGTGTGATCGTCGGCGACGACGCGCCGATAGTGCAAGCTGAGGCAGCGGGCGAGATCGAAGCGGCGGGGCAAGCGGCGAAAGTCGGAAGCGGCATCGGCGGCGGGGCGGGCGAAGCGCTGGTTGTAGTCGGCGCAGAAGCGGGCGAGCCCGGCGTTGGCTTGTTCTAGAGTGGCGGCTTGGGCGAGACGAAGTTCGCTGACCAAGCGGTCCTGACAAGTGCGCCAGGCGCGTTCGATGCGGCCCTTGGCCTGAGGCGAATAAGCCGGGATCTGCTGGATGCCGAGTTGATCGAGAGCGCGTCCGAGTTGGGTGGGCGCTTGTTTTCCGGCGAGTTGTTCGGCCAGGGTCCAGTGAGGATCGTTGCGTTGGAAGATGGAGTGGCGATCGCGGTAGAGGCTGAGCGGGACGCCGTGGGCGGCGATCATGGCGTGCAGAGCGCGCAGATAGCCGAGGGTATTTTCGGCTTGGAGTTGGAAGTGAGCGGCGAGGATCTGGCCGGTGGCGTCGTCCTGAAAACCGATGAGCGTGAGCATGGGGCCGCGGCCTTCGAGCCAATCGTGGCGGCTGGCGTCGGTGAGAGCCATCATGCCGAAACGCGGACGGGGCGGGCGGCGCGAGCGATATTGGCGCGGCCGGCGTTTTTGTGGAGAAGCCAGTTTGGCGGCGCGCAGGATGCGGCGTACGGTTTCGCGGCTGACCGCGAGGCCCTCCTCGGCGCGAAGTTTTTCCGTCAGATGGGAATCGTTGAAGCCCCGATACTTGCCCCGGGCCAAAGTCAAAATCAACTGCTTCTGGGGAAGAGAAAAAGCCCAGGGCATGGGGCGTCCCCGATTGCCGTGCTGCACCCAGGCGATGGAATCGGGCTGGTAGCGGCGTTTGAGGCGTTGCACCTGGCGTGCACTCAGTTGCAGCAGACGGGAGGCTTCGCCTACGCTCAGCCTCCCGCCCGCTGCATTCTCGATCACTTTCACTCGCTGGAACTCTTTCTGACTCATCGTCACCATCCTGTGAGAGTGACAAAGTCTCGTTGCAGTTATGGGGTGACATTATCTTGGAGCAGCTACA
>JBAVGI010000458.1:0-2245 GCA_049684755.1 Candidatus Sulfotelmatobacter sp. | reverse complement strand
GCATCTGGCTGTGTCAGAACTGTGCAAAGTTGGTAGACAACGACTGTCAGCAATACTCGGCTGGTCTACTGCGAGAGTGGAAGCGTTTGTCGGAAAAGCAGCACATCTTGAGATTGAGAGTAGCCAGCGTGCAGGCAATCGAACCCGTATTAACGATGTCGAGTTGATTCGCTTCTACGCACAGTGCTTTGACCGTCCTGCCTTTCAAGACCCTTTTCGTCAGGAAGGGTCGATGGAATCATTCGACAAAGCGATGGAAGACACTCTGACTGCAATCAACACGGGATGTCTTCGGTCACGCAAAGATGGTGCGGTTCTTTCACAGGCATGGGGAAAGGCGTTCTTGGCGAATGCAAAGTGGCGTGACCAGATGGACGTGATCACAGACTTGTTGCGAGCCATCCGTGCTCGGTACGCAGGTGCGAAGAAGAACGGCATCATTCACGGGGAAGCTCGCAATGATGGCACCGAGTATTACTGCATTCACGATTCAAGCATCGCTGAATGGATGGACAGCACGCGAGCACAAATACTTCAGATTTTCTCGGAGCTATGCAAAGAAGCGGGCGTTCAGGCTCCCGTGTTCCCACGTTTTCACCCTCGATGGTGAACGGAGATAAATACAAATGTCAGTCACAACGAAGGTCAAGAAAACTGGGCAAGTCTTTATGGCAACCAACGAGTGGGAACCAGATGAAGTGCTCGGCAGGGACGCTCACGAGTTGGAGAAGGGAAAGTCGTATGCTGGGCATCTCTTCGACGCCATTCTTACGCCTAATGCAACATCGGCTGAGTTCAGCAAAGTGGAGTGGGCAACGTTCGTCGCGGATGAACTAGAGGAACTGCACATCGACCGCTTACGGTTGTCTCGGCGGCGTCATCGCAACCTATGATTCGCACCCATCCTTCCGATTAGCAAATCTTTCACGATGCTCAGCCATTTCCACGTCGAGCGGCTCACGGCAAACGGGCTTGCCTGCCCGACTGTACCAGTAGGCGGCATTGCCCTGATCGCCTTCCTTGCGGTGCAGATACGCGTGAACCCACGAACCGTCGCGGCCTTCGTCCTGCTGAGCAGATTCATGGGCTCGTGCCCAATTGCCCTTGGCGTCCCACCAGAGACCCGCGAGTGCGAGTGAAAGTCCCGAGGGCGGGTTGGCGTCGGCGAGAGATTGGCGGAAGTCGTCTAAGGGCATTTTCTGGTCTCGCTGACCATTTCGATTTGTACTTAGCTGCTTTGCTGATTCGCCGATTGCACTTCGCACACAGTGATAAAGGCAGGAATGAGATCACTGATGCGGTTATACTTCGCCTGAAACATCTTCAACGCCACACTAAGATTACCCAATCCGATTGTCTTCGCGTTTTCGCCCTTTCGAATATTCTGTCCGAAATCCGTGATGGCCTTCTGTTTGTTCGTACTCGAATATAGCAGCACAGTTCCAGCCCAATTTGGATGGGCATATTCGCTGAGTACGCCGTATTGATGGCTGAACCCTTCGATATCTTTCTCGACCTGCTTCAGAAACGCGCTGATCTTTATTGGACGCGGCACGGTCAGAACATCACCAGAGGAATCTGCCTCGGGCCAGCCTGTTGCCGTACCCATGGCGAGCTTCATCAGGTATTCATCAACGTCCCCGACCATTTTAGAATCCACGACCGCATCAACTTTCGTAGAGAGATACCACAAGGCCGCGCTCGTCTCCACTGCTACCCGCGTGAGAACAACGCCCGACACCAATCGGTCGTCTACGAAGCTTTCAAGAGCACTCCTACCCAATTCCACAATGCGCCAGATAAGAGCCTCGCGATAGAGCAGCACCTTCCACGGCAGCTTCGATTTCTGTGAAAGAGCATAGCCATCAACTTGCCGAGGCAAATTGGATTCGAGGATGCCGAGGGTTTCACGAATTTCGTTCGTCAGGGACGCAATTTTGTTGGCTTTCTCCATTTGGCACCGCGTCGGCTGGATTTCAGTTGCCATCGGCCCGATCCAGCAAAATGCTATCGTAAACCGTCGTGAGGATTCGGCTTTGCGACCCTTCATAAAACCCGAACCGCTGACCGAAGCCGAACTCGACCGCCTCGGTGACTTCCTTGATTGCTGCGAGGGCGGAAAGGCAATGAACGTCGAGGAACTGGACGGCTTCTTCGCCGCCCTGATCGCAGGCCCAGATGTGGTGATGCCGAGCGAATACAACCGCGAAGTGTTCGGGGGCGATAACGCCTGCGAGTTCGCTAG
>JBAVGI010000457.1:0-2617 GCA_049684755.1 Candidatus Sulfotelmatobacter sp. | reverse complement strand
GACAAGACCAGTGAATCGCATGATGAAGTCATGCGCCGACGGTTGCGCGAGAATCCGAAGTTTGCCGCCGAATACCTGAAGGCTGCATTGGAAGACGCCGAAGAGCCTCGCGTGCTGCTGAACGCGCTGCGCCGCATCGCGGAAGCGCGAGGAGGCATTGCCAAGGTGGCCAAAGCTGCCGGGATCGAGCGTGAGAGCTTGTATCGCGCACTCTCGGCGAAGGGAAATCCTCGGCTTTCTACTCTGGTTGCTGTGACTAAGGCGGTCGGGCTGAAGCTCACTGTCGAAAATGTTCGCTAAAGATGGTTGGCGCGCCAAAACCGGCTTAAATGGGCCACTCTCCACCCGCTCCGCGGCCTCGCAGGCCTTATGCGCCGACTTGTCTGATCCAGTCCTTTATAGACGTGGCGATACGTTCCACGTCCTGCAGGCCGAGGTCGCCGCTGTGCATGATGACGTTACGTGAACGCTCAACTGTCGAGATAACTAACTTCATCCATTCCTGATTCTGGACGTAATCCTCAAACAGGATCCAGTTCTGGCTCATAATCGAACTCAGGTCTCCGAACTCCGTGTAGTTGATCGGCTCATCTCCCCGAGGCGTGTGCCAGCGAATCTTCTCCTCTTCGGTCCGGCGAGTTTCGGCTCTGGTTCTAATCTTCTCAGATACAGATTGCAGCCACCAGTCAGCGCCAAACTTTTCAAGCAGCACCTTGCTGACGAACTCTCGCACGGAATTCTCGAATGCGGCGATGGCGACATACACAACTGCCATCTTCTGCGCCCGAACGACAAGTTCCTCGTCGAACGAGTCGATCGGCAGTCGCGACGCCATCTCAGGGTCGAAATGTGCGGCAAGACCAACCCTCCTGAGTCGGCCGGTCTGGTCCAGCGCTTCCTCCGTCAGCAGGCCTCGGAAAATGAACGAGTAGGCGTCGTCTATATTATTCATGCGCTCCTCCATCGCTATGGCAAATGCTTCCGGAGAGCAGCGAAGATCGCGTCGAACACGGCTGCGTCGCGGGATTCAGGCAGGTGTATCTGTATGTCGTAATGAAGCTGCAGTGGCCGATTGCCCGCGTCCAAGCTTGGCGGCACAATGGCTGGCGGTTGCATGGCCTCTGCGGCGCCCTCTGGCTTTTTCTCCGTGACAGAGGCGTGAGCAGGCGCACCCGCTGGTGGCGTGGCTTTCCAGTCGGCGAGATCGGACAGTGCCTTGAAGGTATTCGCCATCAGCGACACCACGTTATCGGACTTTTGCCCTAAAGTGAGCGTCCGGAGTTTGTTCTTGACCTCATCGACACTCAAGGTCTGCGCGTTCTTGTTGACGTTAAAAAGGTCGGAGTATGCCTCGCGAATGCCTTCAGCCAGCACTCTCGCAGATTGACTTTGGTCCAGGAAGTCAAAGTATCGCTGCTTCGGCACTCCAGCGTCGTCAATGAATCCTAAGGCTTTGAGTACACCGAGAAAGAGCCGATCGTTGGAGCTTGTGAAGTCTAGTTGCTTTAGAAACTGGATAGTGAAGCGCTCAGGTGCCTTCGCGGACTGGATCGATTTCAGAAACGCGTCCAGGTTCTTCGTCGTCATTAGGTAGGCGTTCGGCAGTGCCATTCGATCCCTCCAGCTACTGAGCTTTGCAGCGTTGGACCAAAATCTTGTCAGGCCTCTTGGGCATATAAGCCATTTTATCGGTAAGTATAACGCGGGCGGACCTGTGGCCCGTAGAAGGTAATGTGCCTACAGCCCAACCCCATGATTCCATCGTCTGGAGTGCCCACTGTCGAAAGGCGCGACAGGTGGGGCATCCTCAGCAACCTGCTCTTAACGATGAAATGCTGTGTGATAGATTACGAGCGCGATAAGAGCAATTACTCCGAGGAGAACAAGCGCGAAAATAATTGCAAGCGGCCAGAAAAGCCAGGACCATGGTTGTCTTTTTCTGATCTGGTGGATGGCGTTGCGCAGTGAGAAAGCCGTAGCGATCGCGCCGAGCGGAGTAAGGCCGAAGGCGGGCAGAAAAGCATCGAGTTCGGCCGGTCCCTTGCATCCATGCTGGAGACAATAAAGGCAAGGCCACACAATCGAAAACAGGTAAACGATTGCAATGAAGTACAAAATTGCGAGGCCTAGTCTGGGCCACATCGACCTATCCTCTTGGTTCTGGTTGGCGTACCGGTAGCCACGTTAACATAAGGAACCGGAAGGGCTTAGTGTTTGCTGGGGTGCGACCACACCGCGTTTTTAGGCTTCTCATTCTTCGCGAACTTAGACTGAAATTTGTGGGGTGGCGAATCTCGATACGACTGCCCCACAAGCCAAAAGAGGGTTTGAATGGGCCACCCATAAATAATAAAGACGTTGTGGACAGGGCAGAAATAATCCGGCGGGTTGGGAAATCTAAGGTAAGATTGAAGCTATGCCATATATATTGGAACACCTCTCCAGTCTTCGTCAGGAAATCACGGATTTGCGGAACATGAACGCGCGCTTTACGGCCAAGGGGTCAGACAGCCAGATTGATCAGTCGGCGGTGGAGATGCGCGCCAACCGGCTGGCAGAAATCAAGAAGGAATTGTCGCAGATGCTGAATCGGCCGGAAGATCCCGCAGTATGGTGG
>JBAVGI010000456.1:0-4093 GCA_049684755.1 Candidatus Sulfotelmatobacter sp. | reverse complement strand
ACCGGCAAGGAACGAGACGCCGAATCGGGGTTGGATTGGTTTAAGACCCGGTATTTTTCTGGAGCGCAGGGGAGGTTCACCAGCCCGGATGAGCCACTTAACGATCAGGAATCTTCCGATCCGCAGAGTTGGAACCTTTACAGTTACGTCCGCAACAACCCGCTGAAGTTCATAGACCCCAGTGGGCGCGATTGTGTGTACCTCAACGGCAGTGGAACCGGAATCGGTAGTATCGATAACCAGACCAACGCGGGACACTGTGGAAATAATGGCGGATACTGGGTCGAAGGAACCGTCACAGGCGCTCAGATTGGTACGAATTCGGTGAGCCTCACCGGCACAACTAACGGGACAAACGTAACGAACGCGTCTTATGACATCGCCCCGGATCCCGGCCTAATGGCATTACAGGAAGCGGGCAACCGCGCCGGTCGAGACCTGAGTACAAGCGCCATCATAATGGGCGGTACAGCAGCAGCCATCGCCACCATATCTGTGGCGCCACTGGCATATGCGGCACTACCTGTGGGAAGCGAGGCGGGCGTCCTTGTTCTGGGCGGAAAAGCACTCGAACTTGCCCGCAATGCATCCGGAAAGATAAAGGGCAGTATCGAAGAGGTTCGCGCTATCGTTTACAGAATGTCACCGGAACAGTTGAGACAAGCGGCCGAAGAGCTTCGGCAGAGCATCCAAGTCCGATCGCAAGAGTTGCTAAGGCTGGGTGAAGAGGCAGAACACCGCCTTCGGATTGACCAAGAGCGGGACCTACTGCGAACTGTTGAGAAGAAGTTGGGCGGGAACTAAGCAGGGAATCAGTCATGGACAGAGCAACCGGTCTGATCGAACGGGTCCTAGCAAATCCGGACCGTAGCGATCTCGATGAACTCGCGAATGAGTTGCTGTCTGAGTACTATCGAGGAAGTGACTTATCAAGTCTCCGAAACCTGCTTCACAGTGGGGATCACAGAATCGTGGCCTGCAGCACGTGGATTGCATGTGAACTAGGCGAAGTGGGCAAGCCCCTGTTATGCGAGGTTCAGCGCCTTCTGGAACACCCATCGAAAAGGGTTCGTTTTTGGGCGATCGAATGTGTCCAAGAGTGGGCCGGACTTTCAAACGGTCACGAAATAGCCTCCGCTGTCGCGTTGGTGGACGATGCGGAGGAAGCGGTACGGTGGAAGGCGATGGTGTTTCTCGCTCTGGCCTCTCGCGAACAACTCCAGGCTGGGGTTAACTGGCTCACGACTGCCGATCCAGAATCCCCGTACCTGGCCGAACTGAGATGGATACTCGCGCCCGAGGGAGCTGATCCTGACCAGATCGCTAACACGGTTCGAGGCATCAGCTCTCGTCGCCGAAAGTTCGCCGCCGCCAGCGCTTTTCGCATAGCCAAAACCGATCCCCAACCACTGGAGCGGGCTGAGTCTGCCGATGATCCTGAGGTCGCACAATTTGCGGGAGATATGTTGAAGCGTATCAAATCGGTTTGAGCTGTTCCCAAACGGGAACCACAATGGTATCAGCAGTATCGCGTGGGGCGAGCGGAGCGGAGCGGCGCAGCGCAGTCGCGCCGGTGGGCCGCTCGCGCTGATCGGTGCCACGCAGGATCAGCAGGTTACCGCACGGCATCCAAAACAGAAGCGAAGAGCCGCCTTTGGCGGCTGAAGTAGGGGTGATACGTCACCCCCGTGGGATTTTGCAACAGATTGCAACCGTTTGAAACCGATTGCAACAGGGGAGCTGGCCCGAGGGGCCGAATCCGTCGGATGCAACAGATTGAAACCGATTGCAACAATTTGCAACATTGGCAAGTGGAATTATGAGTAAGACACCATCCCTAAGCCTGGCGGCTTAGATTCGAAATCGTGGCGCGGGGCGCGCTCTTGTTCGGCGGCTGTTCGGTGTTCGTTCGGTGTTCGTTCGGGATGCGTTCAAACCGCGCGGCACGGGCCGGAGAAAGTTCAGCGATACGCGTCGCGGCGGTTGCGGACACCGGTGACCTCGATGGTGTTGTCGTCCTTGAAATCGAAGAACACGCGGTAGTCGCCGCAGCGCAGACGAAAGCCGGTGAGCGGAGGCTTGAGTTTTTTCACGTCGCCGGTGCGGCTGGCCAGGTAGCGATCGATGCAGTGGAGAATCTGCATCGCGCTCTCGCGGTCGATGGCACGAAGATCGGCGCGGGCCTCCGGCGACCAGAGGACCGCGATCCGCTCGGGCGCGGCCTCCTCGCTCATCTGGCGCGGCTCACTTCGTCAGCCCAAACTCGCGGCGGATCTCTTCGTGCGGGATACCTTCGCCGCGAGCGAGTGAAGCACGGGCGCGATCGAGCGCCGCGGCTGTCTCAGCGGTGATCTGCTCCTCTTCCACGGGAGCCAAGGCCAGCGAGCGCGAAAGAGGTTCCACCATCACTTCGAGCAGACTCCGCACGGCGTTCAGTTTTTCAGCCGGCAGCATATCGAGTAGCGCATGGGCCTGCCGGCGTTCTTGATCGAGATTCGGTTCCATGGTTTTCCTCTTAGCGGCAAAATGCTTGCGCCAGCGGTTATCGGGAGCTTCCTCCGGAATCGGCCGAGGTGAAGCGGCGCTCGGCTGCTTTGACGGTGTTGCGCAGCACGATGCTTTCAATTACGGAACGAATGACGTTCTTCTCCTCCGGATTGAGCCGGCTGGCAGCCTCGAACTGGAGCTTCAGGTCGTCGTCGGGGCCACGTTCATCCTTTTCGAAAAGGAGCATATCTGCGCTCACACTGAGCGCGACGGCGAGTTTACGGATAGCGTCGAGCGTGGGCTGAGACTGGCCGCTTTCATAGCGCCGGATCTGGGAGATATGCATCCCGACCATCGCAGCGAGAGCCTGCTGGGTCAAGCCGCGCTCCTTGCGGAGAGAAACGAGGCGCTCGTTAAAGCGCAACTCAGTCGGAGCCTTTTTCTTCACGAGATCAGGATAGAAGGGGGTAGCGGGAATGCTTGCCTGATCCACTCTCATATGCGACTATCAATATAGCATAAGAGCTAGTTGACGACGTTCTCTTATGCACTCCCATTTTTGGAGGTTCTGGATGGCGCGCATACCGGACGAAGAGATCGAGCGGCTGAAGCGAGAAATCCCCATCGAGCGCCTGGTGAAGGCGGCCGGCATCGAATTGCGGAAGTACGGAGCGGATCTCATCGGACGCTGCCCGTTTCACGACGACCGCGAGCCGTCGCTGGTGGTCACGCCGGAGAAAAATCTGTGGCATTGCCTGGGCGCCTGCAACACGGGCGGATCGGTGATCGACTGGATTATCAAGACCCGCGGCGTCAGCTTCCGCCACGCCGTCGAGTTGCTCAAAGCCGATCATCCATCGCTCGCCGCCCAGGTCGAGAGGATCGTTCGCAAGAACACAACCGCGAAGCTCGCCGCGCCGGTTACGCTGGATGCCGGCGATCAGGAGACCTTGCGCGGCGTGGTTGGCTTCTATCACGAGACGCTCGCCAACTCACCCGAAGCGTTGCGATATCTCGAAGCCCGCGGCCTGACGCATCCGGAAATGATCGATCACTTTAAGCTGGGCTTCGCCAACCGCAAGCTCGGCCTGACGCTGCCGGATAAGAACCGCAAGGCTGGAGCGGATCTGCGCGGACGTTTACAGCGGCTCGGCATCCTGCGCGCCGAGAGCGGGCATGAGCACATGAACGGTTCCATCGTGTTTCCGATCTTCTCGCTTGCCGGCGACGTGCTCGGCATGTATGGCCGCAAGATCACGCCGGGATTGCGCGAAGGCACTCCGCTGCATCTCTACCTGCCGGGGCCGCACCGCGGAGTGTGGAACGAAGAGGCGCTGGTCGCATCGAAAGAGATAATCCTGTGCGAGTCGATCATCGACGCGCTGACGTTCTGGTGCGCGGGTTTCCGCAACGTGACGGCCAGCTATGGCGTGAACGGCTTCACTGAAGATCACCAGGCAGCGTTTCAGAAACATGGCATTCAGCAAGTCTGGATCGCCTATGACCGCGACGACGCCGGCGACGCGGCGGCCCAGCGGCTAAAAGAAGAACTGCTGAAGCTCGGCATCGGTTCGCATCGCGTGCTGTTTCCGAAAGGGATGGACGC
>JBAVGI010000455.1:0-18432 GCA_049684755.1 Candidatus Sulfotelmatobacter sp. | reverse complement strand
AATCCCTCCCTCTCCGCCAGTCCTTTTCCTGGCTGGCAGCTGCGGATTGATCCCGAATCAAATCGAAGCGATCAACCGCGGCCCCTGCGGATGCCTGGTGCTTAAGCCTGAACGGGTGGGCGACGCCCCCGAATTGCCGGGGACACGAACCATGCCGCCACCCACCCGCTGCATGCTCTTCGATTTTTAAAATCTCGCGAGATTTTAAAATCTACCGGCGTCTGCTGACCCGGCGAACGACCCCTGGGAGTGGCTCGGTCCCAAAATGCTTGTAGCCCGGCGATCCAAACGTCAGTGTGATATTGGAAAATTCCACATCCGTTCCGCCGCTGATTTCTATCGTCATGGGCGATGGTGAAATGGGCGCAGGGTTTCCGTTGAGCGTAATCGTCGCAGTACCTGTGATCACAAGCCCTCCGGTCGAAGTGGTCGTGACATCGCCGACCATACTGATATGGTGAGTGTGAGCACCCCTCGCGCTCGGATCAAAATTGCCGCCGTTTTCGGTGATGACCCAGCCGTCCGACAGTTCCATGTTCAGGGCAGCGGAAAATTCCGCCTTGAGGCAGTCGTCTCTTAACTTCAACGACCACGGACCTCGAACCTCGTACGGACCAGTTGTAGTGGTAGTTGTGCCTACCGTTGTAATGGTTTGGGGAGAATAGGCATCGATCACCCCGCTAAACCTGTTTGGTGTTGCATTTTGCGCCAGCGCGGCACTGCTTGTCAGCACCGCAACTGTGATGATGCTTCCCACCCACTGGAAAGCTTTGCTCTTCATGACAGGCCTCCAAAATTTGAGATTCACTTGAGACGCAGGCACACACTCCGTCATGGGAGTGGGTCACTTCAAGCGGCAATGCGTGGAACAGCGCTTCTGCCGCGCCTTACCGTCAAATACAGTGCTTTGCCGTGGCTGGGCGGCAACGTTACAATTCGGTGTCCGGGCTCGCCATCCCTGAGCCGGTGAGGAGAACACGGTGGGTGAAGCATCCGCCAGCACATCCCCGACCGTAAGACCGCCCGAAGAACGGCTGGATTCGTGGAAGGAAATCGCGGCATACCTTAACCGCGATGTAACCACGGTGCAGCGCTGGGAGAAGCGCGAGGGGATGCCGGTTCACCGCCACCTCCATAACCGGATGGGGTCGGTATACGCGTTTCCCGCGGAGTTGGACACGTGGGCGCGCAGCCGGAATATTCTCGCCACGCAAGCCAATGGTAACGAGGCGCCTCCGAATAATCATCCCGCGTCGCCGCTCTCGGCTCTGAGCAAATGGAGATTCATCCTGCCCGTGGCAGTGGTGGCCGCGTTCGCGATTGGCGCAAGCCTCTGGTTTCAGAGGACGGAGTATTTTTGGCGAAGCCCCATCGCAAACGCTCGATTTCAGACGGTTACAGACTTCGACGGAGTGGAGCAAGCCGCGGCCGTGTCGCGCGATGGGCATTTCATAGCATTCTTGTCCGCCCGGGATGGACAGACGGACGTTTGGGTTACGCAGGTGGGTTCAGGGCAGTTCCACAACTTGACTCGAGGCAGCGTACCAGAACTTGTGAATCCATCGGTCCGCACGCTGGGCTTCTCACCCGACGGTTCAATGGTCGCCTTTTGGGCTCGCAAGCAAAATGGCTCGAGCGGCGAAGATATCAGCATCTGGGCAGTGCCAACGCTTGGCGGACAGCCGAAGCCATACCTTGAGGGTGTGGCCGAGTTTGACTGGTCGCATGACGGCTCCCGGCTCGCCTACCACACGCCCGGACCCGGAGATCCCCTGTTTGTGACAGACGGCGCCCGTCGATCAGAGGATCGGCCAATCTTCACTGCGCCAGCCGGGCTGCACTCTCACTTTCCATCATGGGCGCCGGATTCGGCATTTATTTATTTCGTCCTGGGTTCGCTGCCCGACAAATTAGATATCTGGCGCATCCCTCCAGGGGGCGGAAATCCCGAGCAGATTACCTCGAACAATCAACGCGTGACTTATCCCGTCTTGTTGAATCGGCGCACGTTGTTGTATCTGGCCAACGATCCCGATGGTTCGGGACCGTGGCTCTATAGCATGGATGTCGAACGCCGCATTCCTCACCGGCTGACCTCGGGCCTTGATCGTTACACTTCGCTGGCGGCCAGCGCTGACGGTCGTCGCCTGGTCGTCACGCTTGCAACTCCAAAGAGTACGCTTTGGCGATTGCGACTCGCCGATTCACCCGTCGCGATGTCGCCCAACGGCCGAATTCCGCTGACCACCAGCACTGGGTTCTCCCCACGGCTGGGTCCAGATTATCTTCTTTATGTTTCCGCGACCGGTACAAGTGAAAGCGTCTGGAAGTTCGCCAATGAAACTTCCACGGAATTGTGGAACAGCCCAGGAGCGCAAATCTTTGGCGGTCCGGCCATCTCACCCGATGGACGATCGATAGCCTTCTCGGTCCGGCAAAATGGACGGACGCTCATGTACGCCATGCAGGCTGACGGAACCAATCCTCGAATCCTTACCGATTCTCTCGATCTGCAGGGCGCTCCCGCATGGGCTCCGGACGGCCAATCCATCACCTCGGCGGCGAACGATCACGGCGTCCCGCACCTTTTCCGAGTACCCGTCGGAGGCGGTTTCCCTACGCTTTTTATTAGCGAGTACTCGGTTGATCCCGCGTGGGCACCCGACGGACGTTTCCTTGTCTATTCGGGTCCCGACATTGGCACTACGTTTTCCGTGAAAGCCGCAACCGCCGAGGCCGCAGCACATCCCCTGCCACCTTTGACCCTTACTCGGGGGGCGAGACGCCTGGCATTCCTGCCCGATGGACGGTCACTCATTTACCTGCGAGGAGAAATTCAACATAAGAATCTCTGGCTCGTTGACCTGCAGACGGGCGCCGAGCGCCAGTTGACCAGCCTCGCCCCCGACTTTGAAATTCGCGACTTTGACATTTCCCGGGATGGCCGCGAAGTGGTTCTGGAACGAGTGCAGGGGCACTCGGATATAGTTCTCCTTGATCTTCCCCAGCCATAATCGGGCAAACCTCGGTCACAAAAATATTATTGTGCGGCGTTAAACAAAAATATTATTGTGCAGCGCGTCGGCCCTTCCGTCCCCTCGTCTTCGGTAAAAGCCTTCGAATGCTTTGCGGGAGCCACCACCGTGCCTCATGCAACCGTGGGAGCGTTTGTCATTCCCGCAATTCCGAATACCCGCCGGTAACGTTCGACTTCCGGCGCCGGACCGAGTGCCTTAGCGTAATTATCGGAGAGCTTCACCGCCGGCCGCCCTTCCACGTCAGACACTTTGCAGATCAGGCTGATCGGGTCAAATTCGCTGCCGCCTCTGGGATCACAGCCGCGAAAATCGTTGGTGAGTAACGTTCCCCAACCGGCGCTGAACCGAATGCGCCGGCCCGGGCTCCACTTTCCCCCGTTCTCGAAGTCTGCGGCGTTGCGGAATTCCTCGGCTGTCGCGCCGCCTCGCAACGTTCCACCGAAATAAGCGTGAAGTCCGATGATCTCATCGACGTCGAGAGCGTCCGAGGCAATGACGATCTTTTCCCGTGGATTCCGGCCTCGACCTTTCAACCATTCGATATATTCGTCGCCCGCCACATAAGGATCCTTGCTATCCATGCGCTGGCCGGTCCAATCCGCCGTCCACTCAGGCGCGTTCTTTAGGAATTGAGTTGTTCCAAAAGTGTCGGGGAGCATGATCCGCAACGCGCCCTCGTAGGTGTTTTGCCACAAATCGAGCACATGGTATTGAGAAGCCTTCAGGGCTTCGTCATCGTTCGCCAGTGCGGCGAGTACCATCGGGATTTCATGCGCATTCGTTCCGATCGCTTCAAGATCGTGCTTATGGGCAAGAAAAGCGTTGGACGTTCCAACAAATCCGCTACGAAGATTGGAAGCCATCGCCTTGACCACATACTCCTGCCACAGAAAGCTATGCCTTCGCCGCGTTCCGAAATCCGCCACGCTCAGTCCGGGCACGCCTCGCAGGCGTTCAATCTTGCTCCAGAGCTTCGTTTTTGCCCGGGCATAAAGAATATCGAGCTCAAACTCGCTCAGCTTTTTCATGTTGGCTCTCGTCCTGAGTTCGTCAAGGACAGAGAGCGCATAGAGTTCCCACATCGTGGTTTCAGGCCAGGCGCCTTCGAAGGACAGGTGAAACTGGCCATCTTTAACGGATAACTCGTAGTTCGAAAGTTTGAAGTCCTGCTCCAGCCATTCCAGGAATGCCGACTCAAAGATTCCGCGTCGACCATAAAACGTGTTACCGGCCAGCCACACTAGTTCGGATTTTCGAAACTGCAGTTTGCGGACGTGCTCCAGTTGGTGGGCAATCTCTTCGATCGCGAACTTGTCGGCCAGCCGCACCGAAGATGTTCGATTAAACAGCGCAAACGACACCCGCGTTTTCCGGTAATGCTTCCAGATGAACTGCAACATCAGGAGCTTGTAGAAATCTGTATCCAGCAGAGATCGGACAACTGGGTCCAGTTCCCAGTTGTGGTTGTGTGCCCGTTCGGCGAAGTTCACGATCATCGTAAAGAAGGTTTAACCGCGCACACTTATTTTACCTGTGCTGTGCGATTCCCCCGTGAACTATGATCGAGCCATAAATTCCATCGGGACTGGATGGACGCGACAGTCGGGGATGCGCCGCAAGAACCCTGCGCTTCTTAGCTGGTAAGACTAGCCTCTCCGGAGAGTTTGTATTATAGGTTTCCGATCCCCGCCTCACGCCGACGGATTCTTCAGAACGTCTGCCAGTGCATGCATCCGCGCTGCGTCGGCCGGGGTCTTCGCGGTTTCTGCGCTCTTCTCGAGCGAAGGCGCCATCCCCTGCAATTTCGCCACCTTGTTCTTGCGCATGTTTGACTTTTCTGCGCTTTGAATCGCCCTCTGCAGCGCTGCGATTCTGCGTGCGGGCAAAGCCTGCGACCTCGATAACTGATCTACATACGCTTTCGCCACGACTAGCTTTGCCGGCCACTCGATCTTTTGCTGGTTCTGCACATTCAGGTCAGCCAACTGCACTGTCTTGGCCGCATCGATTTCGTTTTGCGTAAGAAACTTGGTTGGCGTCAGTTGAAATATATCCAGGCCGCGCGCAATCTCCGAACCATAAATGTAGCCGTTGTACCAATAAGCCGACCAATCGCCGCCGAGTATCAACGTTTTCGGATCAATTGGCCCACGGTCGAAGTAGGCAATCTCGAAAGGCTTCGCCGGATCCGTGAAATCCATCACGGAGACTCCGCCCTGGTACCATGCCTGCACTTCAATATCCCGCCCTGGAACCGGAATCAGAGAACCATTGTGCGCCACGCAGTTCTCGGTGTCGCCCTGCGCGGCCGGCAGCTTGTAGTAGTTTGCAAAGCTCAGCTTGTCGTCCTTCAGGCGAAAAATGGCGTCCGCGCCCCACTTGTTCGGGTCGTTCGCCCGGCAGCGCGCTCCCAGACCACCGCCCCACTCGTCAGTGAACACAACTTTACTGCCATCATTGGAGAACGATGCCGAATGCCAGTAGGAGTAGTTCGGGTCATTCACCGCATCCACACGCTTCGGATGCACCGGATCCTTGATGTCAAGCAGAATTCCGTTTCCCGAGCACGCGCCCGCTGCCAACCCGATTGCCGAGTATGCAGTGATGTCGTGGCACTGGTCCGTGTCCGATGGCTTCTCCGCACCCTTCTTGCCATGGGTGCCGCCGTTATTAAGGCCGTTGATCGCGCCCGTCCGTGCATCGATAAACACTCGCGGACTCGACACGATCTTCGCCTCCTGCGGCGCAGCCACCGGAACCTTGATTACATCGATGCGAAACAACGCCGTATTCGGATCCTTGTCCGGCTTTTCCCCGGAGCATCCGGCCAGCTCTTCCGGCTGGCGCACGAACGAGGTCCCAGAGACGTAGATGTAAACATTGTCTTTGTCGTTCGGATCGAGTACCAGAGTATGCGTGTGTGATCCGCGGCACGTCTGCACCGCTGCCACCTGCCGTGGATTCTTGATGTCGGAAATGTCGAAGATTCTTACCCCGCGGAAGCGGTCTTTTTGCGCTACCGGAATGTGGTGCTTTTTCTCCTTGTCCTTATCGTCTTTATCTTTATCCTTATCGCCTTTCTCTTTATCTTTGTCTTGATTGCTGGCGTTATCTTTCTCTTTATCTTTGTCTTCGTCTGCCGCGGGAGGTTCCGGTGGAAATCCTTGAACTCCGCAATCCAGGCGTCCATTCGGCATCTCGACCGACATGAACAACAGATTCTTATAAACCGACACGTCGCCCTGTCCACCGGGACAGACCATCGAGGTGAGCAGCTGCGTATTCGCCGGTTGCGAGATGTCGTAGATACTCACGCCATAAAAATTTCCCTGGAACAGGTGGTTGCCCTCGAAGGCGAGGTCCGAGTTGGCAAAGGCAAGTTGCGCGATCAGCAAGTGCGCCGACTTTGGGATCTTCTTGTTGTTCCCCATGCCGAGCCGTCCCACTATCGTCTCCACCTTCGGATCATCGGGATCCGTGGCTCCCAGTTGAAACGCATCCGGCTTCTTGAGCAGCAGAAGGTGCTCCAGGCCCATCGAGCTCTCGCCCGCGTTATACATTCCAGGGGTTAGCTTGGCCCGCGGATCGTTCGCATCCGACCCCGTCATGCCCGGTGGCAGCGTTGGAGCTGGCTGTGGAGAGAATGGATTATCGTCTTCGCCCTCAGCGTCCTTCTCGGCCGGAGGGGTCGCCGGCTTCTGTGCCTGTTCCTGCGGCGGAGCCGCGGGCGATGCCGCTTGTGCCTGCGTTAGATTTACTGCGAAACAAAAAGTAAGAGTGACCCACACCACACCCAGGGCAAGACTGCGTAATCGGTTCATCGTTTCTCCTGTAATATTTCTTTGTTCAACATGGTCTGCATGATTCGTATTTCAGCTCGTTGCGTATTGTCTGCATCAGTCGCAAAGTCGAACAGCTCGGCGTCTTGTCCACCCCCGGCGGTATCGAATAGATCTTTTACCATGGTCAATGCGCCGGTGTGATGTTGAATCATCCCCACCAAAAACAAGTGATCAAACTCCGCACCCTTGGCCTTCCGTAGCGCTTCCATCTGCTGCGGCGTAAGCATTCCCGGCATCAGTGCCATTCCTTCGTGGGATGTCGCGCGGGAAGTTTCGGGAGATGTTTCGTGCGCCATATCCATGCCCGGCATTTTCGCCATCCCCGTAGGAACCGATTCGCCCCGGACCGCCAGCCAGCGCTTCATGAACTTGATTTCATCCGACTGCGAGCTGCTGATACGCGCTCCCAGTGAACGCAGGTCTTCGTTCTGCGTATGCGATGGAATCATCGCCGTCATCTCGACCGCTTGTGAATGATGCAGGATCATCCCCTGCATGAAGTCGACGTCGGCTGCCGATCGTGCCGGCAGGGTTGCTCGCGTCGATGCCGGCAGCGTTTTGCTCGGCGCGCCCGGCGCACCCGGTTGTACCACCACCGGCTTGACCGGATCAGTTTGCTGTGCGCGCGCAGTAGGAGAAAAGAGAATTGCGGCGATGCTCGCAGCCCGCAAAGCTTGCGCTACAAGTTGCTCGGAGCTGGATCGGAGCTTGCGCCCGCGGCGAAAACGAACCTGCCTCCAGTAAGTTGTGAGAGCCAAGATCCCCATTTGGACGAAGTTGGAATCTTTTCACGAAATCGCAAATTTTCAAAGCGGGAAAGATGCGCAACAGCCGAATTGTGCGGTTTCCTGAAAGAGCGTCTCAACATAACAAACGGAATCCCTATTGTCCCAGCCTGACAGTTTGGCCACGTGGCTCCCCACGGATTCCTGCCTTGGTACCTGCCCCCCGAGTGGACGTTCGTAATTTGAAAGTGTGTTCTTTCCATAGTCAAATCAGTTTGCCGCTGCTTCGCAAGGCAACTTTTTCCCAGCAATGGACGAAAGCTCGCCTCCGTAAAACACCAACCTGGCCAATTTAGAAGTTGCGAGAACCAGCATGGCTCGGCGGAAAGCGACAATTCTCTGCATAGACGACCACTGGAATGGGCTCATCGGCCGCAAATGTTTGCTGGAGAATGACGGCTATAAAGTCATGCAGGCAACCAGCGGAGACGACGGCCTGAAGCTGTTCGCCTCGCATGCTGTGGACGCCGTCGTCCTCGACTACCAGATGCCCGGCATGAACGGTGATGTGGTCGCCGCCAAGATGAAGAGAATCAAGTCTCATGTCCCCATCATGATGCTATCCGCTTACGGACCATTGCCCCAGGCCAAGTTAGAGGCAGTGGACACCTTTCTCTCCAAATCCCAACCGCCGAAGCTTCTCTTGTCTACTCTTCAACATCTGTTGGACATTAGGCCGAAATTATTCTTCAACCATTGGCTTGATACTTGGAGAAGCCGTAATAAGAGGTGAAGTAATGAATTTCTTGAAGTGGATTTTAGGTCGAGGTTGCTCGCACAAATTTAGCTGGCCTCGCGTCGATGCCGGTGGCCATCACTATCAGATATGTCCGCTCTGCGGTACCGCATACGAATATGACTGGACAATGATGCGGCGGACTGATCGGTTGCTGGCACTGGATGCTCATCAAAGCCGGGCCGAAGCCGCAGTTTCGTAGATTCTTGAACTCGTAGACTCATCGTTCGTGGTCAGCAATAGTAAGTTCGCACCAATGACATATCTCCCCCAGCTCAGGCCGTTACGGCGGGCTCCGCGGACGTCCTTTGCGGAAACCACTCCAGCGGTCCTTCGCTCCGGGGACGGTGGCCGCGTGCCCGCGAAATTGCAGGTCATCTCCCTCACCGGCGGGCTGCTCTGCCTGTCGAAGCCTCTCAATCGAGGCTCTGTAGTAAAGCTGATGTTTCTGACGAGCAGCGGATCGATTCTTGGCGCAGCCGAAATGTTGAGTCCAATCTCGTGGCATCTCCAGCCATTTAAGTTCGTCCGGCTATACGATGACGACCAGGAACGGTTGGAGTCAGCCATTCACTCTTCGCTGGAACGAAACCGCCGCGATCGCGTGCAGATGGAAAGATATAGAGCCTGGTGAACCTGATCGGCATAAGTTACTTATCTGCTTGACCCCACCCACCACGTAGTATACTTCCCCCGCCGGTGAGGTCAGTTATGACTGACTATGTAAGTGAACTAGCCGAGGAGACATTCAGGCAGATTGGCACGGACAAAGGTCCGCTGCTTGAAATTGTTCTCAAGACTTTTGATCCAAGGCCTCCGGATGCGGCCTCACTTGCTGTAAAGCTGCAGTCCCGAGCCGATGTACAAGCCCGGCTCGCTTCCCTGACCGGATACACGCCGAGTAAGTGGCTCTTGCAACGCGAGCTGGACCATGTCGAACAACGCCGCGTTAAAGTCTTCAAGCCAGCTCCATCTACCGGGCCTGGACCCACTGCTGATGTTTACAAACGCGCCGCCGATTTGGGGCTCATGGGTCTGTGCTTCTCCGGCGGCGGAATCCGTAGCGCGACCTTCAACCTCGGTATTCTGCAAGGACTCGCTGAACTCAACCTGCTGCGGTGCTTCGACTATCTCTCTACCGTTTCTGGCGGGGGTTACATCCATCAGTGGTTTGCTGCGTGGAGTCTGCGATGGGGATTTGACCAGGTTGAAAAGCGACTGATTCCGCTTCCCGAGCCTGACAATCCCGGTGACCATCCTGAACCGATCCGCTGGCTGCGGCGCTACAGTAACTATCTCACGCCTGAAAACGGTCTGCTCAGCGGCGACACCTGGGTCGCAATCGCGACTTGGCTGCGTAATACGATTCTTAATCAGACGATACTGTTTTCCGGGCTCATCTTCTTGGCGCTGATTCTGCGTTTCCTCGCGTCAGGCTCGATAGTTCCTGGGGGCGGAACAGCAGTGATTGTTTGCCTGGGCGCTATCTTCTATTTAACGTTAATAGCGACTTATATTATCGGTAAAAACCTCCTGTGTTTTAGCCAGGCGGCCACGGCTGAGGCGAGCGGCTTTGGACAAGAGCAGGTTAACCGGTGGATAGTGTTGCCGTTTACTATATCGGCTCTGTTACTAACTCTGTTGGTGCCGTTCATGATGAATGGTTCGTTCGAATTGAACCGCATTGTTACTCTTGCAGTAAGCGGATGTCTTCTCCTGGTATTGGCACTTACTGCAGCCATGACTGGTGGCGCGCCACTTTGCTATCTTAAAACTCATCAGCGGACAGCCCAATTCGCCAGCATTAGGGATTTCTGGAGGCAGTCAGACTACGCCGCGGTTCGCAAGTTTGTCTTCGTTATTCTTGGTGTGTGTTCGCTTTGCGCCTTGGCCGCTGCTGCCGCTGCCGGTTGGATCGGCGTCAGTATCACACTGCTTTCTAAGGCACAGTCCGTGTCGGGTACTTATTGGTGGAGAACTGTCTTAGTCGTCGGCCCGCCTCTCATGCTGGGTGGGCCGCTGCTCGCGCTCCTCTTAGTAATAGGAATGCTGGGACGCATGTTTGATGACAGCCGTCGTGAGTGGCTCACCCGGTTAGCGGGCAGCATCGAGCTGGTCGCGTTGCTTTGGATAGTGTCTTTGAGCTTCTCTCTATTCGGGCATCACATCGTTCTATGGCTCTGGGGAAAATTGTGGGCTGGCATACCTGCATTCGTAACTTGGGCGACCGCTTCGGCGGGGGGCTTGCTTGCCGGCAGAAGTTCCAAATCGACCGGCGAGGAAAGCGACGAGCAGCCTCGCTTCAGCGCACTCGAACTCGCTGCGACGGTCGGCCCCTACGTATTCATTGCTGGTCTCTTGCTTTTGGTCTCAGCGCTGGCCGAGGTGTTGTTTCACCGGGCTGCGACCGGAGGCCTATTCATCCGTCTCGCTTGCTACCTCGTACCACTGGCGATCTGTTGGCTCTTCGCCTGGAGAGTCGACATCAACGAATTCTCCTTGCACGCCTTTTATCGAAACCGCTTGGCTCGCTGTTATTTAGGAGCTTCCAATATTCCCCGCCATCCCAATCGATTCACTGGATTCGATGAAAAAGACACTGATACGCCAGTCAGCTCTCTCCTGCCCAGCAAGAATTATAACGGTCCATTTCCAATTTTCTGCACGGCACTCAACCTCACTTTCGGAGAAGATCTAGCTTGGCAGGAACGCAAAGCGGCTTCTTTCGCCTTTACTCCACTTTATTCCGGCTATGACGTTCCATGGACGGAGGCACGCGGCGACACCACTCTTCGCTTCAACGGTTTCGTCCAGACCATGACCTATGCTTATCCTGACCCGGGTGTTCATCTCGACACGGCGGTGGCAATTTCGGGAGCGGCCGTCAGCCCCAACATGGGCTACCACTCCAATCCCGCTACCGCTTTTCTCATGACCGTATTTGGCGTACGCCTGGGTTGGTGGCTGCTGAATCCGCGTCGTCTCAATGAAGATGGAACGAAACTGGATGTCCCCGATGTAGAGCAAGCGAAAGGCACGCCGCAAAAGCAACCTATTATCTATCCTTGGCCGTCGCCTCGCCTTTCCTTACTCTGGTTAGTCAACGAGTTGCTCGGCCGAACCGACGACACGAGTAGTTATGTATATCTCAGCGACGGCGGCCATTTCGATAACATGGGATTGTACGAACTGGTTCGCCGCCGCTGCCGCTATATCGTGATCTGCGACAGCGAAGCCGACTCTCAACTCACGTTTCAAGGCATTGGAATGGCCGTACGAAAATGCCGCATCGATTTTGGCGCAGAGATTGCCCTTGATCTTCGGCCTCTCGAACATGCCAAGGACTCCGACTGCAGCTCAACGCACTGTGTAGTGGGAACCATCACCTATCCCGAGGATCCCGGAACTCACGGGTTTGTGGTTTACATAAAATCATCGCTCACCGGCGACGAACCTGCCGATGTCCTGAACTATAAAAAAGAGGATTCCGTATTTCCCCATGACAGCACACTGAACCAGTGGTTCAGCGAATCGCAATTTGAGAGTTATCGCAGGCTGGGCCATCATGTTGCGTTCTCAGTCTTCGAGCCGGCGCTGTCGCGTCCCGAAAGTTGTGAATGCCAGACATTCAAAGGACGGGATAACTACTTCTTGAATCTCTGGAAGATATGGTGGGGGCCGACGCCTGAGATGGACCGTTTTGCCGCCGCGCACACCGCCCGCTATGAGGACCTTTTGGCAAAAGCGCGCACCGATAAAGATATCCCAGGATTCTTCGACGCGATGTTCAGTGCCAGGGCAGACTGGAAAACCGGACACAGGCCGGATCAGATCGAATCCGCCATACGGTTTTCCTCCGAGCTGATCGAGTTCATCTTCACGATATTTAACCAGCTCGACCTGGTCCTACCGGAAAAGCGCACTCATCCTTACGCGCAAGGTTGGTCGCTGATCTTTAATAAGTGGTCGAAAATTGATGTCGTACAAATTGGCTGGAAGCGATATCGCGGATCTTACTCGCCGAGCTTCCGCAAGTTCGCACAGAGCGATGATGTAGGACTACCGTCCGATTAGATATAGCGCTTCAGCGATCCTCATCATTGACGCGGGCGGTGATTTTCTTCCGGCTATTTCTGGACGGCCGTCTCCGTCGTTGCCGGCTTTTGAGCTACCTGCCCTGGACTCGGCAACTGCGAATTGTCCCAACCTCCGCCCAGCGCTTGCACCAGCGCCACTGCGTCGGCCATCTCTTCCACTTGCAGAGTGTTCAGCGTTTGCAAATCCGCCAGAACCGTGGTCTGGGCAATCAGCACGTCGACGTAAGGGTCGATCCCGGTTTCGTAGCGTCCCTCTTCAAGCTTAAGGTTGGTTTGAGCAGAATTTACTGCCTGCTGTTCCTGCTGAATTTCCTTGGAGAGTATGCGAACTTCGGCCAGCCCATCTTCCACCTGCTGGAAGGCGGTGAGGACGGTTTGACGATAAGCGGCCAGATCCGCATTGTATGTGGCCACGTATTGTTGGACGGTAGCGCGGCGCAGGCCGGCGTCGAAAACGGTTTCAGATAGTGAAGCCCCAACGGACCAGAAGCGGCTCGGCCACGAGAGCCAATCGCCGATAGCCGAACTCTCGAAGCCGCCTTCGCCAGTCAAACTCAAGTTCGGAAAGTAGACAGCCCGCGCAATACCAATCTCTGCGTTCGCCGCTGCCATCGTTCGTTCCGCGGCCGCTACGTCGGGACGCCGCTCCACCAATTCTGAAGGCACTCCAACAGGAATTGGAGGCGGAGCCGTAGTCATCGGCTTCACCGGAATCGAAAACCCGGTGGCCGCCCGGCCCACCAGCATGGCGATCGCATGTTCGTACTGTGCTCGGGCGATGCCTACATTCGTTGCCCCGGCCTGCGCGCTCTGCAACGTCGTTTCGGCTTGGACAACGGAGATCTCGTTGGTCATGCCGCTTTCATAGAGTGCACGGGTCAGATCAAGCTCTTTCTGATCGGCCGCCACCGTCTCATTAAAGATCCTTTGCAGTTCATCCTGGCCGCGAATTTCGAAAAAATATTCGGCTAACGCCGCCTGCTCGGTCAGGCGCTCGTTCTCCAGGTCCGCAGCGCTCACCTGAGCGGAATATCGCGCCTCCCGCACGGTATTGCGAACTTTGCCCCACAGGTCCGGCGCCCAGGATGCTTCGAGCGGCAGCGAATAAATCGTGCTCTGTGGGGTGAACGAACTTCCCGTTCCGTTCGCCGTAACCGTCGTGCTTCCACTTAGATTCTGCGACAATCGAGTGTGCGTGACCGACGGCACCGCTGATAACGTGGGGAAAAACTGCGAACGCGCCTCGCGCACCACCGCGCGCGCTTCCATAAAATTCTCGAAGTACTGTTTGATGTTCTGGTTGTTGATATTCAGCTGCTCTTCCAGCGCGTTCAGTTCTGCATCGTTGAAAATCTCCCACCACCTGCCGCGCAGCTTTGCGTCAGCAGGCTGCGCTACAATCCACGGTCCGTTGTCTTGAAATTGAGTTGGCGACTCCTTATAGGCGGGCGCGGGCGCCTGCGGCGCTGGCGGATGATATTTCGGTCCGACTACGCAGCCCGATAACATGAATAACGAGAGTGCGCCCGCACAAAGCCGAATTGCGCCGCTCGCGAATTGTTGTCCGAAGATCGTCATAACATTTTCCTTGCCAACCGTCATCCCGGTGTAGCGCTTACTTGATCCGCTGATTACCCTCGCACTAGCTGGCCTCCGGAGCCGGAGTAGAAAAAGCACTGTGTGGCTTTTTCTGGAATCGCAGCCGCAGGCGATCGAGGAATAAGTAAACCACCGGAGTCGTATAAAGCGTCAGCATCTGGCTCACGATTAATCCCCCGACAATGGTGATTCCCAAAGGCCTGCGCAGTTCCGAACCTGTACCCGTGCCGAAGGCCAGCGGCACCGCGCCAAACAATGCCGCCATCGTGGTCATCAGAATCGGACGAAAGCGCAACATGCACGCTTCAAAAATCGAATCTGCCGGGCTTTTCCCCTCCTGCCGTTCGGCGACCAGAGCGAAGTCGATCATCATAATCGCGTTTTTCTTCACGATGCCGATCAGCAACACGATTCCGATGATGGAAATCACGTTGAGATCGATCTTAAAGAGCATCAGCGCGAGTACCGCTCCCAGACTGGCCGAAGGCAGCGTCGAGATAATGGTGAGCGGATGCACCAGGCTCTCGTAAAGCACGCCCAGAACAATGTACACAGCCAGCAGAGCGACGATTACCAGCACCAGCTCGCTGTTCAGCGACTGCTGGTAAGCTTGCGCGGTTCCCGCGAAGAGGCCCCGCACAGTGGATGGCGTGCCCAGTCTCTGCTGCATTTCGCCAACGCGCTGCACAGCGTCGCTCAACGAAACTCCCGGCGCCAGGTTGAACGATACAGTCACGGAAGGGAACAATCCGGTATGGTTTACGGCCAGCGGCGTGGTGCTGGCTTGCGCGCTTGAGACTGTCATGAGCGGCACATTGCCGGTGCCCGGCGCATTACCGCCGCTGGACGTATTACTGATACTCGATGCACTGCTGGCGTTGGCGTTACCTCCGCCCGTGCTGCGCAGATAAATATCCTTCAGGCCTTCCGGAGTTCGCCAGTATTCGGGAGCTACTTCGAGCACAACATAGTATTGGTTCAGCTGCGTATAAATAATCGAAACTTCGGATTGACCAAAGGCGGAGTAAAGCGCGGAATCCAGGGACTGCGCCGTGAGCCCCAATCGGGCGGCGGTGGGCCGGTCATAGGTGAGTAACTCCTCCAGTCCGCCGTTTTGCTGATCGGTGTTGACATCCTGAAAACCAGGAAGCTTTTTCATCTCAGCTAACAGGATCGGCCCCCAGTGCGAGAGATCCTGAACGTTATCCGACTGAATGGTGTATTGATAAAGCGCCGCACTCGACCGGCCTCCGATGCGAAGATCCTGCGCGGCTTGCAGGAACGCCGACGCTACCGGCAAGCGGTTCAATTTCGGACGCAGGCGGTTGATAATCTGCGCGGCGCTGACTTTGCGCTCATTGAGCGGTTTGAGCGCGATATAAATGAATCCTGTATTCGTCGATCCGTTTCCCCCGGTGTAGGCATTCACGTTGGCGACCGCAGGGTCGCTTTTGATGACACCGACCAACTGCCGGATGGAATTATCCATCGCCGGAAATGACGAATCCTGCGGACCCTGCACTGCTCCTGTGATTGCGCCCGTATCCTGCTGCGGGAAAAAGCCCTTGGGAATTCGATAGATGAGCACGACATTCAACGCAATCGTGAACAGCAATATCACCAGCATCAGGGCCGCATTGTCCAGGGCCCACAGTAAAGAGCGGCGATAGGTTTCCAGCATCCAGGCGAAGAACTTTTCGCTCGCGCGGTATATCCTGCCGCGTTCCTCGGGCTTCTCTTGCTTCAGCAAGTGCGCGCACATCGTCGGCGTCGTGGTGAGCGATATCACCATCGATACCACGATTGCGGTCGAGAGCGTCACTGCGAACTCCCGGAAAAGACGGCCGACGATTCCGCCCATCATCAGAATAGGGATGAAGACCGCGATCAGCGAAACACTGATGGAAAAAACCGTAAATCCGATCTCCTTTGCACCCAGCAAGGCCGCCGCAAAGGGCTCCATCCCCTGCTCCAGATGGCGCGAGATGTTTTCCATCACTACGATCGCATCGTCCACCACGAACCCGGTTGCAATGGTGAGCGCCATCAGCGAGAGATTGTCCAGGCTGTACCCGAGCAGATACATCACCGCGAACGTTCCGATGAGCGACACTGGAACCGCTATGCTCGGGATCAAAGTGGCGCGCCCATTGCGCAGGAAAAGAAACACCACCAGAATCACCAGGCCCACCGAAATCATCAACGTGCGCTCCACGTCGCTCACCGAGGCGCGAATCGTGGTGGTGCGGTCGAGAACAATGGTGGTGTCGATCCCTTGCGGAATCGAAGCCTGCAGAAATGGCAACTGGTTGCGAATGTTATCGACGGTCTGAATAATGTTCGCTCCCGGCTGCCGGAAGATGATCACCGTCACGGATCGGATTCCGTTCAGGTATCCCGCGGAACGTACGTTTTGCACCGAATCGGTAACGCTGGCCACGTCCGTGAGCCGCACTGCCGTGCCGTTGTGATACCCGATGACGATCGTTTTGTAGTCTTCGGCGGTTGAGATCTGGTCGTTGGCAACAATATCGGCGGTCGTCGATCCATACGTAACCTGACCCTTGGCAAGGTCGGCGTTCTGCGTACTGAGCACCGATTGAATGCTCGAAAGACTCAGCCCGTAGCTGTTGAGTTGCGTCGGGTTGACATCCACGCGCACCGAGGGCAGCGAGGCCCCGCCCACCACCACTTGTCCCACGCCGTCGATCTGCGAGAGCTTCTGCTCCATGATCGTCGAAGCTTCGTCATACAGTTTGCCCGTGTCATATTTCTTGGAGGTCAATCCCAGAATCATGATCGGAGCGTCCGCGGGATTTACTTTGCGATAGGTAGGATTGCCGGGCAGGTTCGCCGGCAAGTAAGTGCGAGCTGCACTGATGGCGGCCTCGACGTCGCGTGCTGCGCCGTCGATGTTGCGACTAAGATCGAACTGAATCGTAATCCCCGTGCTGCCCAGCGAACTTGCGGAGGTCATTTCCGAAACTCCCGCGATGTGCCCAAACTGCCGCTCCAGCGGCGTAGCCACGGAAGACGCCATGATCTGGGCGCTTGCTCCCGGCAAGGAGGCGGAGACGTTAATCGTGGGAAAGTCGACCTGTGGAAGCGGTGACACCGGCAGCACCGTGAACGAAATCGCTCCGGCGATGGCAATGGCAAGGGTCAACAACGTCGTCGCCACCGGCCGCCGGATGAATAGTTCAGAAGGATTCATGACTGCTCTGCCGGCTGCGCCGTGCCGTTAGACTTCTCTCCAGCTCCGGAGAATCTTCTTCCCAGATTGTCAAAGAAGATGTAAATCACCGGCGTGGTATACAGCGTGAGTGCCTGGCTCAATAGAAGTCCGCCCACCATCGCGATCCCCAGCGGACGCCGAATCTCCGAGCCGATGCCGGTTCCCAGGGCCAGTGGAAGTCCGCCGAGCAGCGCCGCCATGGTGGTCATCATGATGGGACGGAAGCGCAGCAGGCTCGCGTCGTATATGGCGTCGGTCGCATTCTTGCCGTGTTCTCTCTCTCCCTCCAATGCGAAATCCACCATCATGATTCCGTTCTTCTTCACAATTCCAATCAGCAGGATGATGCCGATGATTGCCACCACGCTCAGGTCCTGGCCGAAAAGCATCAGCGCCAACAGTGCTCCCACTCCGGCGGAAGGTAGAGTGGAAAGAATGGTGACGGGATGAATGAAGCTTTCATAGAGCACTCCGAGAACGATGTAAACCGTCACCAAAGCGGCAAGAATTAACAAAGCTTCATTGGAGAGCGAATTCTTGAACGATGCCGCCGTGCCCTGGAACGAGGCCTGCAGGCTGGCCGGCATGTGCATGTCTTCCTGCACTTTGTCGATCGCGGTAATTGCGCTTCCCAGCGCGGCGTCTGGCGCCAGGTTAAACGACACCGTGACCGAGGGGAACTGCCCCTGATGGTTGATCGAGAGCGCTTCGCTCGTACGTTGAAAGTGTGTAAATGTGCCCAGCGGTATGGCGTTGCTCATCGCGCTGCTCGAGCTGCTGTTGGCGGAGGATCCCAGGCCGGACGCCGAAGAACTGGAACTCGCCAGTGCATTCGTTGGCGGAGCGAGAATGCTCGACGCAGCCGTTGGCGTGTACAGCACCGGTGCCGTGGTTGCGTTCGATCCGGCGGAGGCCGACCCGGAGGCCGAGAACGAAGTAGAAGCTCCCGGCCCCGATGTGCCTGACGATGCGTTGGCCTGAATATAAAGATTCTGCAGCGTATTGGGATTCTGCTGAAACTGCGGTTCGGTTTCGAGAATCACGTGATACTGGTTGAGCTGCGTATACATCGTATTAATCTGGCGCTGCCCAAAAGCGTC
>JBAVGI010000454.1:0-4638 GCA_049684755.1 Candidatus Sulfotelmatobacter sp. | reverse complement strand
TCCCTATACCCGGCAATCCGTGCAGAGTATAGAGATTCCTCGCTCCGCTCGGAATGACAAAGTAGCTCGGGATTACAAAGTAGCAATTGACAATTCCTTCCGCCTTCCACTGCTCGTTTCCTCCCGTCCCGGCTATCAGAATCTCTGCCGTCTGATTACCAAAATGAAGTTGCGCAATAAAAAAGGAGAAGGCGCGATTTGCAAAAAAGAACTGGAAGAACACGCCCACGGCCTGGTTTGCCTGACCGGCGGCGCAGACGGACCTCTGGCAATGGCCTTGCAGCATGGCGGCATCCAAGAAGCCCGCCAGCAAGTCGAACACCTGATTGGATTGTTTGGTCGCGGCAATGTGTACGTTGAGTTACAGCGCCATTTTCATCGGGAAGAGGAAACTCGCAACCGCGCCGCCGTTGCAATTGCGCGCTCGCTCAATCTTCCTCTGCTGGCCACCAATGGCATCTGCTACGCTACCGCGAAAGATCGTGAACTGTGCGACGCATTCACTGCCATCCGCCATCACCGCATACTCTCGACCGCAGGACGGTTGCTGGCGCGCAACTCCGAGCGTCATTTGAAATCACCGCAAGAGATGCAACAACTCTTCGCCGATCTGCCGGAAGCGATCCATAACACGCTCGAACTTTCTTCCCGGCTTCAATTCACATTGAACGATCTCGGCTACGAATTCCCGCGTTATCCCGTCCCTGAAGGCGGGACGATGAATTCGTTTCTGCGCGACCGCGCCTGGTTAGGCTTTCGCGAACGTTATGGCCGTGCGAATGCTGACGTGCAAACCCGCGCCCGGCGTCAGATCGAAAAAGAACTGGCGCTTATCGAAAAATTAAAGCTCGCGGGATATTTTCTAATTGTGTGGGATCTGGTTCGCTTCTGCCGCCAGCAAAATATTCTGGTTCAGGGCCGCGGCTCAGCCGCCAACAGCGCCGTCTGTTATTCGCTCGGCATTACTGCTGTCGATCCCATCAGCATGGAACTTCTCTTCGAGCGCTTTCTTTCCGAAGAGCGCGGCGAGTGGCCTGACATCGATCTCGACCTGCCCAGCGGCGACGAGCGCGAAAAAGTTATCCAATACCTCTACCGGCTCTATGGCGAGCGTGGCGCGGCGATGACAGCCAATGTCATCACTTATCGCAACCGCATGGCGGCGCGCGAAATGGGCAAGGCGCTTGGATTCGATCCGGAAACGCTGGGCAAGATTTCCGCCGCGGTCGCCACCTGGGAATTTCGCGATGAGAATGACGCACTTGACCGTCGCTTCCGCGATGCCGGGCTCGATCTCAAACATCCGCGTCTGCGCAAATATTACGAACTATGTCTCGCCGTGCAGGATATGCCGCGCCATCTTGGGCAGCACTCCGGCGGCATGGTGATCTGTCAGGGGCAACTCGATTCCGTGGTCCCGCTCGAACATGCATCCATGCCCGGCCGTGTTGTGGTGCAGTGGGATAAGGAAGATTGCGCCGACATGGGCATCATCAAAGTCGATCTGCTCGGCTTGGGAATGATGGCCGTGCTCAAGGATTCCATCGAGCTTATTCGTGAACACTACGATGAAGAAGTCGATCTGGCACACCTTCCCGTCGATGACGCAAAAGTTTATTCCACGCTGCAGCGGGCAGATACCGTGGGCATGTTCCAGGTAGAGAGCCGCGCGCAGATGGCATGCCTGCCCCGTCTGCAACCGAAACGTTTCTATGATGTTGTTGTACAGGTTGCAATCATCCGGCCGGGACCGATCGTCGGTCAGATGGTGAATCCATTTCTGTTGCGCCGTCAGGGACGTGAAGACGTTACGTATCCGCATCCTTCGCTCGAACCCGTGCTCAAACGCACGCTGGGAGTGCCGCTGTTTCAGGAGCAACTGCTGCGCATCGCCATGATCGCGGCCAATTTCAGCGGCGGCGAGGCGGAAGATCTGCGCCGCGCCATGGGCTTCAAGCGCTCCGAATCCCGCATGCGCGACATCGAAGCAAAACTGCGCGCGGGCATGACGCAAAACGGAATTTCTCATGAGGCACAGGAACAAATTATTCTTTCCATCACATCGTTCGCGCTCTACGGATTTCCGGAATCGCACGCCGCCAGCTTCGCGCTGATCGCGTATGCCAGCGCTTATTTGAAGTGCCATTACCTCGCCGCGTTTACCGCTGCCTTGCTCAATAACCAGCCCATGGGTTTTTATTCTCCGGCCACGCTTATTACAGACGCGAAACGACACGGATTAAAAGTACTGCCGGTGGATGTGACGAAGTCGGATTGGATGTGCACTTTAGAATCACTACCCAGTACCCAGTGCCCAGTACCCAGTAAGAACTTTGTCATTCCGACCCCCGAGCGCAAGCGAGGGGCGGAGGAATCTCTATCTTGCTCATACCTGCCGCCAGCACTGCGTCTCGGTCTGCGCTACGTGCGTGGCTTGCGGGAAGATGCTGGTCAAGCGCTGGTTCGCGAACGACAGCGTGCTCCGTTCCCATCAATTCAGGATCTCGCTCGCCGTGTTCCGGAACTTCGCAAAGATGAACTCAACACGCTGGCGGAAATCGGCGCGCTGAACACCATCGGCCAAATTCCAATTGCTAATCGCCAATTGCCAATTGAAAGTCCGGCGATCGATCAATCAGCAATCAACAATCAACAATCAACAATTTCTAAAATCGCTAATCGGAAATCGGAAATTGGAAATTCCCTTCACCGCCGCGACGCTCTCTGGCAAGTCGAACGCGCCGTGCGCGGCTCGGGGCCGCTGCTCGAGCATCTGCCCGAACCTGATTCGCCTTCGCCGCTCCGGCCCATGAACTATGAAGAAAGGCTGGTTGCCGACTTCCGCGGCACTGGCCTCACTGTGGGGCCGCATCCCATGGCTTACCGCCGCGAGTGGCTCAATGCCATGGGTATTCGCCGCGCCAGCGAACTTCGCGATATTCCCAGCGGCAAGCGTCTGCGCATCGGAGGTTGCGTAATCGTACGCCAGCGTCCCGGCACCGCGAAAGGTTTCGTTTTTCTCAGCCTGGAAGATGAAACCGGAGTAGCCAACGCGATCATCGCACCCGACCTGTTTCACAGCAACCGACTGTTGCTAGCTTCGGAAAAGTTTTTAGCGATCGAAGGGATTTTGCAGAATCAGGACAATGTGATATCAGTGAAAGCCGAGCGCGTACTGCCTCTTTTCGTCACCAAAGCGGAAACTGTTTCGCATGATTTCCATTAAGGGCGGGG
Source organism: Candidatus Sulfotelmatobacter sp. (assembly GCA_049684755.1). Taxonomy (GTDB): domain Bacteria; phylum Acidobacteriota; class Terriglobia; order Terriglobales; family Acidobacteriaceae; genus Sulfotelmatobacter. The sequence goes on along the minus strand of JBAVGI010000454.1, from coordinate 1,404 downwards.
GGGGCGGTGTGAGGTAATGAGAGCTAACGCAGTGTTACGCCAACCGTCCTCGATCCGCTTTCTCGATTTCCGCCAAGTAGCCTAAGGCAGTTTGTGCCAGTTTCGGGTCTTCACCCTTTGCTGCCTCGAAGAGAAGAGGCTGCGCTTCTTCACGTAGGCCCATGCGGAAGAGGGCGAAACTGAAAAAGAGCTGAAGCCGCTGTTTATCCTCCACTCCGGTGTTCTCGAAGAGTTTTCTAAAAATAGGGAGAGCATCGTTGTAATGTTGCGCGTCAACAAGCGTGCAAGCCAATCTGGAGTTCAGTTCCATTGCGAAGTCTTCGTGTTCTGGCCTGGTCAAAAGATCGTGATATTCCAACTTGATCGATTTGTATTGCTCACAGGCGACCTCGTATTCTCGCCTCAGAGCGTGAAGGGATGCTTCGGAAAGCGCAACCTGCGAAAGAAGAAGCCTATCCTCCCCTGCATATTTCTTGGCCAACTCCAGGAGTTCAGCGGATTTTGCAGCGTTCCCGAGATGAGCGTGACAACTCGCTTGTCCCAATACCAAAGCCGCTCGGTCGTTGTCCGATTCCGCGCCTGGCATGAGTTCAGAAAGCTTGGCGAGCGCCTTCAGGTTCTCCCCGTCCCGACTTAGTTTTAGGGCAGAAGAAACCGCATTCCAATCGATGGGCAACTTGGGGAACTCCTAATTCGACGAGGGTCGGGACCCTACTTCATGCCATGATATCTGCTGTTAACAGGCGTAACACTTTTAACCGCTGGTCATTGAGTGCAAAGGCGCCCTCACCGGCTAAAGCCCGCGTTTTTAAATATCTAGCCGTGCGGCTGCAGCCGGCCCTTCAAGGCCGCGAACCGCATCAATCCCGCACCTATTATTCCGGCCGACCATTCTCTGCAGGCGCCAGCGGCAACCTGGTGGCGCCGCGCATGATGTCGCGCTCATAGGGTGAAAACATCCCTCGGAAGCGATAGGAATCTATAATCTGTTCCCGCTGACCCGGCGGCAACGCACGCAAATCCCGGATAGCCGTATGCACCATACGCTGACGGTCAGGTGGAAGTTGCCGCATGCGATAGAAAAGATCTCGCGCCGCTTGCTTCTGGCCCGGCGTTAAATGCTCCCAGGTCTCCATCCGGTTCAGCATGCGCTGTTGCTCTTGTGGCGGAAGACTCGAGAAATGTTGCAGCCGCTGCCGCAACATCTGTTGCCGCTCCGGAGGCAAACGCCGGAAGCCAGGATCGTTCTGCAACGCCCGCTCCCGCTCGCCGGGCGGTAGCCCCTGATAACGCCGAAGCCAATCCCCGGCATGACCCTGGCGACTTTGCGGACGATTTTGCGCTGGCGGCCGTCCCTGCATCGGGCGAAAGCTATTATGCTGAGCCAGACAGGGAGCGCTCACA
>JBAVGI010000453.1:0-1718 GCA_049684755.1 Candidatus Sulfotelmatobacter sp. | reverse complement strand
GTTATCGAGCGTGAAGGTATACGCATCGACCACCGCGATGGTGAACGTGCCGTTGGCGGCTGTGTTGCCGAGAACTCCGCTGATGGAAACACTTTGACCCGTCTGGTAACCGTGGGGTGCTGCAGTGCCAATGACGATGGGCGCGCCATTGGGATTAGAGGCGCCTGTAATAACGTTCTTGCCAGCTGGAATGAAGATGTCGCCAGAACTCATCAGCACAGCGGCGTCGCGAAATACCCTGCTATAGGTGGAGGACGCGACGCCGTCTTCAGCGCCCAAATGATTTATGACGTCGCGCGTCTCCAGCGGCATCCAGAAGCTGAGGAGTTCCTGGAAGGGAAGTTTGAGCTGTTTCTGAACGGTGATCGCGTTGGTAAGAAAAACAAGGAAGGAGTCATCAAGAGCGCCGCCAAGCGCCGCTTCCAGCGCCCAGTCGAGCTCCCACATTTGGAGCCCGCATGCTTTCCAAAGCCGAAGGAAGCGGTTGGCGCGGTCGAGAACATCGTCGGTCAAACCGATAAACACCATATCGTCGAGGCTGGGACTTAACACGTCCACTCCGGCAATTGTGGTAATACCGGCCTTGAGCGTGACAGCGGACTCAGTAACCCAGGCCACTTCGAGAAGTTGATAGAGTTGCAGCACAGAAAGTCCTGTGCGATTCAACAGAACCGGAACCTTGGAGAGAGCCGCAACCCAATCTGGCGGATTGGGGACATAAGGGTTGCGCGTTTCCGGATCGATTACGCTTGCCGGGATCTCGGCCAATCCCCAGCGCTCCCACTTCATGCTCGTGTCGCTTCCGTTGATTACCGCTTGCATCTCAGGATTGATCTGCAAGCTGGCACAGGCGAGGCTAGGCGCAGCATTTGCGGGCACGGGATTTCCCGCAAACAGTCCGAGGACGGCCGCACGCGTCATCCCCAAAGCGCCGATGTACGCGGTTGTCTCGGCGAAGGGCAGGTCGAACGGAAGGATCAGCGGGAATACCGCTTGTCCGGTCAGGACATAGGCGGGTTGCAAAATCTGCTGAGGGATGGCGCGGCGCTCCTCGGATGTCCCAGTGGTTTCGATAACGCTCGCTGGAGGGTCCGGCGGAGCTATCACCGCCTCCAGAATCTCATTGACCAGATCGATATACGGCAAGGCAATGTTGGTGTTGTTGCAGTCCAACGCGATGTACTGAATATCTGGACGGCGCAGAAGGAGGGCATCTCGCGCGCAGGTGACGCCTCCACCGTTGGCACTGAACTGCTTCAGATATTGCAGAAGGTCAACCAGGTACGCCGCGGGGCTGAAAACGGATTGGCACTCTTCGCACTCAAAACTGTCGAGCGAGCCGAAAAGAGCCTGCAGATCAGGGAGATTTGCGATGTCATCAGGATCGGGCGCACTCGGCGCCATGACGGAAAGATGGATACGATTGAAACCCGAATTATAACGGCCAAATGTGGTCAAAGTTGCCCCATAAGTCATCTCCGCTCGCGCAAAGGCCATTTCGGCCAGTGGGGCACCTCCAAACGATCCTGTCATAGCGGCGATGAAGTTATCTCGGCCGGTGAAGTACACGCTCTGCGCCGAAAGGTATCCGGCTGCCTTCATGGCCTCGACCGTCGAGTAAGACGGCGAGATTCGGAAGAGCCGCTGCGCTGTCTTCAGGTCGGCAACCGCCGCACTGGACAGCTTCGTTTTATTGGTCACAATGTACTGATCGACGC
>JBAVGI010000452.1:0-3532 GCA_049684755.1 Candidatus Sulfotelmatobacter sp. | reverse complement strand
GCTGTTCACTAGAAATACACTTAGCTTGGGTGCCTCGTTCACGGGGCGAAAGGGGCGTTTATGAAACAAAAATTCATGGCAGCGGTGATCAGTGGTTTGACATTAGCTTTTCTTCTTGCCGGTTCAGCGGCCGCGCAAGGTGGCGAGCTTGTGGCTGCGGAGTATGGCGCCGGAAATCACCGGATGGACGTGACTCCGCAAGTGCGTTCGTTTATGCATGACGGCATGCTGCAATTCGACGTCAATGACCGTAATCTCGGAGTCGATCCCGCGCACAACCATGTAAAAGAACTCTTCATTCGCGTTCGCCACTGGGATGGAAACGTCGAGGAGTTCCGATTCCCCGAGTATGCTCACGTCAATCTTGAACTCGATCCGGATAGAGGATATGAGTGGCACGATCGCGAATTTCACATCATGCGCGCCTACTACGGCGGCGCCGGGCATTTCGTGAATGTTACCGAACAACTGCGCGGCATGAAGCACGACGGCAGATTATTTCTCGTGGTGGATAATCGCAGCATGGGCATTGATCCCGATCCCTCGGTTCCCAAGGTGCTACGGGTTTTGTACTGGCATGATGGGCAACGGCACCAAATCGTGGTCCCGGAACATGCGGAGTTGCGGTTGCCGTAGAACGAAATTTGATTCTGGCTTTTTAGATTTCAGCAGGTTTGCCGCTGCGAAGAGCTATTCCGCTCGGCCGCATACTACTGCTTGCCTTCGGACCTTGAGACGCTGTGTATCTTTAATTCGTTTTTACTTTCATTTTTGCAATTCCGCCATTGACTCTCGGCGCAGATGGGAGTAAATTCGCCCGTTCTGGGGAATCAGAGGGGATGGCGAAGACAACGCGCCGTGTGGGAGTAGTTCTTTTTCAGCTGGGCGGGCCTGATTCGCTGGCTGCGATAGAGCCTTTCCTTTATAACCTTTTCTGCGATCCCGATATTATCGACTTTCCTTTTGCCCGCCTCGGTCGCAAAGCTCTGGCCAAACTGATTTCAACCACTCGCGCCCGCAAAGTGCAGCATCACTATGCAACCATCGGCGGTGGGTCGCCGATCCGGCGCTTCACCGAGCAGCAAGCGCGGGCGCTCGAAGCTGAACTGACGAATGAGGGATTGGATGCGCGCTGCTTTGTAGCCATGCGCTACTGGCACCCGTTTACCCGTGAGGCCATCGCGCAACTTCAGGCCGCCCGCTGCGATGAGGTGGTTCTGCTGCCTTTGTATCCTCAGTACTCCTCGACTACCACGGGAAGCAGCCTGAACGAATGGCAACGGCTGTTCCACAATAATATTCCGGTACACAACGTGGGCCCGTTCTATCGGCATCCGATGTATTTAGACGCGGTTGTCGAGAAAGTGGACGAGGCGTTGTCGCGCTTCGAGAACCCAGCCCAGACAGAGATCGTTTTCAGCGCGCACAGCATTCCCATGTCAATCATCGCCAAGGGCGATCCTTATCAGCGACACATCGAAGAAACCGTGCGCCTTTTGATGGCTCGCGGTGGATGGACAAATCATCATCGCCTCTGCTACCAGAGCAAAGTTGGCGCAAGCAAGTGGTTACAGCCTTCCTTACACCGGACATTGCGCGGGTTGGCGACCGAGAGGATTCGCGAAGTCTGCGTTGTACCGGTAGCCTTTGTCTCCGACCACGTGGAGACCTTGGGCGAAATCAATCATGAGGGACGCGAGGAAGCGCGGCGGCTGGGGATTACTCACTTCGAGATGAGTTCCGGCCTGAACGATTCTCCAAAATTTATCTCGGCGTTGGGCCAGTTGGTATTGCAGGCGCTGGATCAGTCAGTTCATTCCTATAGTCCGATTCATATCCCCGGAAGGCAAGTTGCGGCACCGGAGTTGATTGCTGCCGCAGGCGATTAGTACGAGTCTTTAAAAAGCAGGGAGGCACTCATGGCGGTTCCGGAAAGTGAACAACCGAACCCGAGTCCGAATCCAGATGCGGCGCAACCTGCGCCACGGAGCGCGGTAGATGCCACGAAATATGTAGGCACGCCGGCAGTAGGAACCTCAAAGGCGGCAGCGTCGGCAGGCCTCTCCTCGCCGGGACCTTCCAACACCGATACTGATCGCCGGCGGCGGCGGTTAGTATGGGTGGGCGTTACCGCATTTCTTACTGCATGGTTTCTAGCCTTTTTCCGGTTCTTTCTTCCCCGTACTCTTTTCGAACCCAATTCAGTTTTTAAGATTGGTTATCCCTCGGAGTTTGCGCTCGGAGTCGACACCAAGTTCCAACAGAAGTATCGCATCTGGGTCGATCGCACACCGGACCGGATATTCGTGATCTACGCGCGTTGCACGCATTTGGGCTGCACGCCGGACTGGAAACCCAGCGAAAACAAATTCAAATGTCCCTGCCACGGCAGTGGCTACGACAGTGAAGGCATCAACTTTGAAGGGCCGGCTCCCCGACCTATGGACCGCGCCAAGGTTGAACTGGCATCCGACGGGCAGATCATCGTCGACACCTCGCGGCTCTATCAGTGGCCGAAAGGGCAGCCAACTCATTTCAATGACCCGGGAGCATTTCTGCCGGCATAGCGAAGCGGTGCGTCGCGGCGCGCGCAGCATCTGGCATCAGCGATAACTTACGAGGAATTTCATGGCTGAAGAGAACAACGGCAAGAACGGCAAAGTGGGACTGGTCGACCGCGTCAAAGACGACATCCAGGCGATGAAGGTCGACATCCCGGCCAAGGCGAAGGAACAGATCGAGGGACTGAAAGATCCGACCAAGACTCAGGTTTACACCTCAATCTTCCGGCACAAGCACGACGACACTCCCCGCAATCGCGCTCTGGGCGTGCTTTCCAACGTGTTCCTGCATTTGCATCCGGCGAAAATTAATCGGGATTCGGTGCGTTACAGCTACACCTGGGGCATGGGGGGAATCACTTTTTTTCTCTTTATCATCCTTACCTACACCGGCGTTCTACTGATGTTTTATTACCATCCAACCAAAGTGCAGGCGTTTCGCGACGTGCTGTATCTCGAGCACGATGTTCCCTTCGGAAAAATCCTGCGTAACATGCACCGCTGGGCGGCTCACTTGATGGTGATCGCGGTGTGGCTGCACATGTTCCGCGTATTTTTAACTGGCTCGTATAAAAAGCCTCGCGAATTCAATTGGAATATCGGCGTGCTGTTGCTGGTATTTACTTTGTTGCTTTCCTTCACCGGCTATCTATTGCCGGACGATCAACTCGGATTCTGGGCTGTAACTGTAGGAACGAACATGGCCCGAGCAACGCCGCTGCTCGGACATGAAGGCCCATTCGGCTCGGTACTGGGCATGACACCTTACAACGACGTACGTTTCGGATTGCTCGGCGGATCAATCGTGGATGCGAATGCACTGCTGCGGTCCTACATCTGGCATTGTATCGGAATTCCAATCGTCGCTTCGATTCTGATGATTGTGCATTTCTGGCGCGTGCGGAAGGACGGCGGCATCTCGGGTCCGGCTCCGGTGATGTTGGAGGCCGAAGCCGACAAGCCGCGTCGCG
>JBAVGI010000451.1:0-4457 GCA_049684755.1 Candidatus Sulfotelmatobacter sp. | reverse complement strand
ACCCCAGCCGCTTGCGAAGGAACAAGTACACTATTTCCAGTCGATTATTTTGACGAGCAGGCTTACCTCACGCAGTCCGGCCAGCTTTACATTGAAGCCACGGCGATGGCATTGGGCAAGGTGTATTCGTTTGGTCCAACATTTCGCGCGGAGAAATCGAAGACGCGGCGTCACCTCACCGAGTTCTGGATGGTCGAGCCGGAAATTGCTTATGCGGAACTCGACGATTTGATGGATCTGGCCGAGGGATTAATCACCTTCGTCGTCAAGCGTTGCCTGGAGCGGCGGCGTGCGGACCTGCAGGCAATCGGCCGTGACATTTCAAAACTCGAGAAAATTGAAGCTCCGTTTCCGCGGATCAGTTATGACGATGCAGTCAAGAATTTGCAGGAAGGTCACGCCAAAGGTGCGCTGGAGACGAAATTCGATTGGGGCGGCGATTTAGGCTCGCCGGATGAGACATATCTTTCCGCACAATTCGACAAGCCGGTGATGGTGCATCGATATCCGGCGAAGGTGAAAGCTTTTTACATGGAGCCAGATCCGCAGCGCCCGGAGTTGGCGTTGTGCGTGGATGTGCTGGCACCGGAGGGACACGGCGAGATCATTGGTGGATCGCAGCGTATGGCGTCGCATGAATTGCTCGTGCAACGAATTCACGAGCATGGCTTGCCGGAAGAGGCGTTCAAGTGGTATTTGGATTTGCGGAAATACGGCAGCGTACCGCATGGCGGCTTTGGCATGGGCATTGAGCGAGTCGTGGCCTGGATTTGCGGGCTGGAGCACGTGCGGGAGACGATTCCGTTTCCCAGAATGCTGCACCGGCTTTACCCGTAAACTTTTCACCGCCGAGGTCGCGGAGAACGCCGAGGATGGAAGAAAAAGACAGGCTTGATTCGATTACCCGCCGCATCATCGGCGGGGCAATTGAAGTACATCGGCGCCTTGGTCCAGGATTGTTGGAGTCCGCTTACGAAGTCTGCTTGGCGTTTGAACTTCGCCAAGTGGCCTTGAGGAGCAGAAACTTTGCCGGTGATTTATCGGGAGGTGAAGCTTGATTGCGGCTACCGTCTTGACCTGGTTGTTGAAGATTCCGTAGTGGTGGAAATCAAGGCTGTTGACCAACTTGCGCCGATTCATGTTGCGCAGTTGCTTTCATATCTTCGCCTGTCTAACAAGCGAGTTGGCCTCCTCATTAATTTCCATGTCCGGGTGCTGAAAAATGGGCTGAAAAGAATCGTAAATGACTTCCCTGACTCGGCGCTCTCAGCGGCCTCGGCGGTGAATAAGGCATTTGAGGGTTGACAGACAGATCAGGACTTATGACAACTAACATCAGCACCACCAACATCACTCCCAAGAAAATTCGCGTGATCGGAGTGCCGCTCGATCTGGGCCAGTCCCGGCGTGGCGTGGATATGGGGCCCTCAGCGGTGCGCGTCGCCGGACTGGAAGCGCGTCTCGAGGCACTGGGGCACGAAGTTGAGGATGGCGGCAACGTTGCCGTGGCGATTCCGGAGCAGAAAAAAGAAGGCGACACCCACGCTAAATATTTGAAGGAGATCACGGCGACCTGCACCAAGCAGGCGGAGCTGGTGATCAAGACGCTGGAGGCGGGAAAAATTCCGCTGACATTGGGCGGGGATCATTCAGTGGCCGCAGGAACTGTATCGGGCGTGGCAGAATTTTATCGTCGACAGAACCAGCGGGTTGGCCTGATCTGGATCGATGCACACACTGATATCAACACGCCCGAGAGTTCACCGAGCGGCAATGTACACGGGATGCCGCTGGCGGCATTGATGGGGCTGGGGCCGGCGGAGTTGTCGAACATCTTCGATTTTTCCCCGAAAGTGAAGCCGGAAAATTGTGTGCTGGTAGGAGTGCGTGATATTGATGCGATTGAAAAAGAAAATGTTCGTCGCGCCGGCATCGGGGTGTTCACCATGCGCGATATTGACGAGCGCGGCATGCGAACCGTGATGGAAGAAGCCCTGCGTATGGCGGGACGCGGAACCGCGGGCTATCACATTTCACTGGATATGGATTGGATTGATCCCGAAGACGCGCCTGGGGTGGGAACGCCGGTGCGCGGCGGTGCAACTTATCGCGAGGCGCATCTTGCCATGGAAATTATCGCCGACCACGGACGCATGTTGAGCTTTGAGATTGTCGAAGTGAATCCGGTGATCGACGAGCATAACCGGACGGCGGACTTGGCGGTGGAGTTGGCGCTTTCTGCGTTTGGAAAGAAGATTTTGTAAGAGATTATGAAAAAGCTTCGAGTCGGAATTCTTTTTGGCGGGCGCAGCGGCGAGCATGAGGTTTCCTTGCTCTCAGCGGCGTCCGTTCTGCAGGCCATCGACAAAAGTAAATATGAAGTCGTGCCCATCGGTATTACCAAAGATGGACGATGGCTGACTGCCGGGGACGCAGAGAATCTGCTGCAGGGCAAGCTTACGCTAGAGGCGCGGCATCTGCGTGCCGGCGATCCGGAAACCACGCAGCCTGCGGCGGTGCTGGCCCGGGGCGAATCGGTTGTTGTTCCTCCTGAACCGGTGCATCGGCAAAGCGGGCTCGTACCTTTTCAAACGGACGCCGCGCTTACGCGGCGTGCCACCGATCGAGCGATCGACGTGGATGTGATCTTTCCCGTGCTGCACGGCACGTTCGGCGAGGATGGGACGATTCAGGGCCTGCTCGAACTCGCTGATATCGCCTACGTGGGCGCGGGCGTGCTGGGATCGGCCGCGGGCATGGATAAGGACATTATGAAGTCTCTGTTCATCGCTGCTGGAATCCCTATCGTGAAGCACGTCACGATTTTGCGCAGCGCCTGGGGAAAAAATCCCAAGCGAGTTCAGAAATTTGTGGAGAGCAAGCTGAAGTACCCGGTATTTGTGAAACCGGCGAATCTGGGATCGTCGGTCGGGATCAGCAAGGCACACGACCGCAAGGAGCTTGGGCCGGCGATAGAGGAAGCAGCGAAGTTCGATCGTAAGATTGTGATCGAGCAAAGCGTGGGTGGAAAAAAGAACAAGGCACGTGAGATTGAATGCTCGGTGTTGGGCAATGATGAGCCGGTGGCCTCGATACCGGGTGAGATTGTTCCGGTCAAAGAGTTTTACGACTACAGCGCCAAATATCTAGACGAAGGTTCAGAACTTATCATTCCGGCCAAGCTCACCAAAGCGGAGACCAAGAAAGTTCAGGAGTTGGCTGTGCGTTGCTTTCAGGCTGTGGATTGTTCCGGACTGGCGCGCGTTGATTTTCTGATGGATCCACAAACGCGAAAGATTTATTTAAACGAAATCAATACGATGCCAGGATTCACGGCGATCAGCATGTATCCCAAGCTGTGGGCGGCTTCCGGACTTGAGTATGCGGATTTGATCGACAAGCTGATTCAGTTTGGGTTGGAGCGGCATGAAGACAAGAAGCGGAACCAGTACAGCCGTTAAGAGAAACTCAGTTCCATAGTTCACGCATGTCCCTCATTACGTACAATCACTATCGTTGAAAGTAACTTTCAGAGCAAATCCGTTCCCTGTCGATGTTATCTAAGGTGTTGTTACCAGCGGCAGTTCGATAAAGCTTGCCTGTGCCGGCGCATGATATACGCGCTGCGTCGCTTTGCGGTAGTCGTCTGGCTTCGCCCAGAAAATGTTCTTCACGAAGCTCTGCGGATTGCGGTCGTATAGCGGGAACCAGCTCGACTGAATCTGCACCATGATGCGATGTCCCGGAAGAAATACATGATCTGCGGTGGGCAGGTTAAAGCGGTAGAGCAGAGGCTGGCCGGCAGCGATGGGCTTGGCGGTATCCAGGCTCTCGCGATAACGCCCGCGAAAAATATCGGCAGAGATCATTAACTCGTAGCCACCCATCCGAGCATCGCCCGCCACTTCGTCGGGATAGACGTCGATCAGCTTGACCACCCAGTCGGAATCTGTGCCGCTGGTGGAGGCGACGAGATTTGCAACCGGAAGTCCGCTAATCTTTATCGGAGTGCTTAAGACATCGGAACTAAACACCAAAACATCCGGCCGGCCGGAGGCTTCGCGTTGGTCGTCCACCAGCCATTCCGGCCACGTCATGCCATTGGTATAGCCGACGGGTTGTATGGGACGCGCGCGGAACGGCACAGGCTTAGCGGGATCGGAAATATATTCATCGAATGCAGCGTCGCCACTTTTAGGTGCCGATAAACTCGCCTTCAGTCCAGCGGAGAGGTAGAGCGGCGTCGATTGAATCGTACAGCCGCTGGCGCATCCGGCTGGCCACGTGGGCAAGCGTCGCCAAACATTGGTTCCGGTTTCAAAAGCGGTCACCGGAGCGACTTCTTCTTTTGGCGTATCGTCTTTCAAATACTTATCGAGGAATGGCCGCAGAATTTCCTGACGGAAGTAGAGTCCGGTGTCGCTGTTGAATTTGATTGCTCCGAGTGAACTGCCATC
>JBAVGI010000450.1:0-23283 GCA_049684755.1 Candidatus Sulfotelmatobacter sp. | reverse complement strand
GCTAAGCGGAACGCCATCTTGCTTAATAAGGCGAACTCACGCTCCCGCGCTTGCAGTACGCGAGAGTGGTGCAGTCCGTAGAGCTTCCGCTACGCGGCCAAAATACAACCGGTAGGAACGGTGGATCTCATACATTACGGGGAACACCAAAATTGCCGCTTGCCAGCCGAAGCGATGGCCCACCAAGCTAAGCATCGAAGCAATTCCCGCGCTAAGCACGTAATACGGGAATGAGAGCTGCACAATGCTCCTCCAGGCCCGAAGCATCGAGGTGTTCTCGCTCAGTTTGATGACGGCTGCCACCGGAATCGTTTGTCCCAGAAAGAAGGCAGCGGTTGTCGCCGACAGTGTGAGTGGCAAGGATGCCCAACTCGCCTTGTTCAGCCATGCGGCATTCCAGATCAGGTTTGCCATGCTGGCGGCCACTGCCATCATGCTGATGTTGAACACCATCTGTTCCGGCCGAAACTTCTTGCTTTGCTGCGGCCAGCACTGCACGACGGTGGAAACAGATGCGATCAAGATTGCTTCCACCGCACTAAGGTTCACCACCGCTAACAACAGGAAGGGAAGGTTGACTGACATGTTGCCTTCTATGCCTGGCAGTCTAACTTTCATCCGCGACGTCGCCGCCGCCAGCGCCAGTAGAGCCAGGGCATAGAAGGGGTGAAGTGTATAGCTTCCGAGTCCCGCGTATACCGTGCTTGCAATCGCCGCCAGGACCATCATCCCGATGAATGTCCGAGTGAGTTGTTTCGTGTGATTCATGATCTTCTCCTTTCTTTGGTCGAATCACACAAAGCTACTGCTCGTCGTCTCCAGCATCGGTGAACGCACCGTCGGTGGTTGTGGCTGCCGCACCCCAAACCACGCTTGTGGCTTGCGTGCCTGTGCCCGTACTCGAACCCCAAACTACGCTAAAGGCACCGAGCGTGTTGGTATTCCAGGGCAATGAAGTTCCCCAGACCACAGAGCTGCCGGTAACGCTTGCTCCCCAGACCACTGACGCTCCCCAAACCACTGAAGTTCCCCAAACCACCGAGCCAGCGGCAACACTGCCATTTCCCTCAACCAGGGAAACTGCGCCTTTCGAGCTGACCGCGACCGATGGAGATAACGCTGCGCCCACTGTGGCCGGGGCAACGTTCGTGTCAGCGATTGCGTTCTGCATATCGAGCAGGCCTGCACCAACCGACAGAAGATCGTAGAAGTCGGTGAAGGTCTGCAGAAGGTGCGGAACATAAGCGTTGGTGGAGGTCGGCCAAGCTTTGTACGTGGTCTTCATCAGGCGGGCCTTCACCTGGTCGGGTGTCAACGCATTGTTTTGCTGAAGCAGCAATGCCACCGCTCCGCTTACAACAGGCGTGGCCATGCTGGTGCCGCTAAGCGTGAAGTAATCGTTGTTGCCGTCGCTACCGTTCACCAACTCGGATGGATAGGATGCTTCCAGTGTGGCGCCAGGAGCGGATAACGAAACGATATCGTTGCCCGGAGCCATCAAATCGGGCTTTACCACGTGATCGTATGTGGTTGGTCCCTTGGAGCTAAAACTGGCTTTGGTCTCTGCAGCCGGAGAAGAAGATCCGTTACTTTTCATCGCGCCCACCGTGATCACAAGAGGATCATTGCCCGGCGCGGTGATCGTACCGAAACCGTTGCTGCCGTTGACGCTCACGCGTCCATAATTACCCGCCGCTACCACTACCACGATGCCCGCCTTCCAAGCCGCTTCAACCGCCTGGCAAAGAGGATCCTGGGCGTAGCTGACGAAAATACCGCGGCCGAGCGACAGGTTGATTACTCGGATGTTGTAAGTACTCTGCAGCGCAATCGCTTGTTCGATGGCCGCGATCACATTGCTGTCACTGCCAGAACCATTCAAATCAAGTACGCGGAAGTCGAGCAGATTCACCCCAGGGGCAACTCCGGTGTAATTCCCGCCAGAGAGATAACCGTTGCCGCCGATGATTCCAGCGACGTGCGTACCGTGACCGTACAGGTCATACATGGCGCCGCTCGAGTTGGAATTGGCCGTGCCGGTGAAATCCTGCCGATACACAACGCGCGAGTTAGATTCGGTGGAATCTTTTAAGTCGGGATGGCTATCGTTGATACCGCTGTCAATCACGGCCACGCCGATTCCGGCTCCGTTATAGCCGGCATTCCAGGCTGAGGGTACGCCGGTGGCGATATCGGAAACGTCGTCGAGTCCCTTCATGGGATGGTCGACGCTGACAGAAAGAACCTCAGGGTCCGCTTCCAAGGCCGGCAATGCGTTAACCGGAATGGTCAGGGCAATGCCCTTGACCGAATGGAGCCGGTGATTCAGGCGGCCGCCCAGACGCTGCGCCCGGCCTTCGTCGGCCGCTTGTGGCATCTGCTTGTACTGCACGATGACCTTCACGGTCTCGCTGGCCTTGGCGCCGTGGTTCGCTCGCGCGGCAATCGGCGCGAGATCTGGAGCAAACTTGCCAACCGCTTTGCCGCCTTGGCCGAACGCGGTCTCTGCCAGCAAGAGCAGCAGGATCGCGCTCAAGCGTTTTCCCCAAGCCGCGCTGTGACGCTCGCCTCGGCTCGGGCTCTCAGGTTTCAGTGTCTGCGACATAACTCTCGCTTTCTGTGGCACAGAATTGTGCTTCGACTCGGCTAAGCTAGTGCACGGGCGGTGCCAATGGAACCTCCGTAAGTTGTTGCTGCGTCTAGGAATCGAAGGAGTGGTCGAAGTTGTGATCAGGCCAGTCTGTCTCGCATGCCTGGGCATGGGCCAAGTTGTCCCGTCCACTTGGAGCTGATTACTTCGGTTCGATTGCTGGGGTTACCGCGCCAGAAGGTCAGATCATTGGAGGGGAGATTTAGCGCGCCATTGCTGCTTCAGTTTTTACGGGCGCTTCTTCGTTTGCCAGCAGAATCCGCGGCATCGCTGCCATTAGCCGCTGCGTATATTCATGCCTGGGGTTGGAAAAGATTTGGGTCGTCGTTCCACATTCTACGATTGCACCCTGGTCAAGAATGGCGATGCGGTCACAAATGCCCGCAACCGATGCCAGATCGTGTGAGATATAAAGGATAGCCATTCCAGTGCAGCGATTCAGTTCGCGAAACAAGGCAAGAATCTCAGCTTGCGTGATCACATCGAGTGCACTTGTCGCCTCATCGGCAATCAATAGCGCGGGTCGATGCAGGATGGCCATGGCGATGAGCACTCGCTGAGCTTGTCCTACGCTCATTTGCGAAGGATATTTCCGTTGAAATTCGTCGTGAGACGGAAGAGAAACGCTCTCCAGACAAGTCCGAATCGCATTTGCACAATCCGCGGCTGTACCGGATGCATGCGCCCGCCATGCTTCCTTAAGCTGAGTTCTGATTTTAAGCGCGGGATTTAGAGAAGCTAGAGGACTTTGCAAAACCAGCGAAATTGCCCGCCCGCGTAGCTGGCGCAATTCGCGCTCCGAAAGTTGCAGTAGTTCGGAATTCTGAAACCTGATTGTTCCCTCAGCCCGAGAGTGCTTTTTGTCGAGCAGGCCGAGAATCGCCATGGCGAGGGTGCTCTTGCCGGAGCCGCTTTGTCCAACCAGACCCAGCACTTCGCCCGGCTGGATAGCGATTTCCACGTCGCGCAAGACCGGCTGCTTATTTCCGTAATGTACGGAGAGTCGCGCACAGAGCAGAGGCTGGTTTGGTGGAGCCTGAGACATCGCTGTTGTACCTTGTGTTGCTTTTCTTCTCTGATCAGTGTGAATTCGTGCAAATCCGTGGCTAAAAAGTTTTAGCTACTTGGCTGCCACCGTAAGCCGATCCGCGTTCCAGAATGTTTGCGGTGACAGAATTACCGGCGCGGCGCCGTGCACCGTCGTGGACACAGCGGATAGCGCGTTCTTGTTGATCAGGAAAATAAATGGTTCCTGCTCGACCACGATTTCCTGCACCCGATCGAACGCATCCTTGCGCCGTTTTGGATCGGTGGAGGCCGCTTGCACCCGCATCAGACGGTCAATTTCCGCTTCCCAGGAAGTCTCTGGAACTTTCTGTTGCGGATTCCACTGATGATTCTCCGAAGAACTCAACCACACATTCATCTCTCCGTTCGGATCCAAATCCACGTTGGTCAATCCGAGAATAATGGCTTCATAATCGAAGCTTTGGGTCATGCGCTCGATCAGGGAAGGGAAGTCCAGCGTAACAACGTTTACGTGGATGCCGATCTTTTGCAGGTCATCCTGAATCAGCACCGCCATGCGCTCGCGCGTTTTGCTGCCGGCATTTGTGATGATGGAAAATACAACCTCGTTGCCCTCTTTATCCTTCAGGGCTCCGTTTTCCATTCGAAACCCCTCAGCCTGCAAGGCCTTCAAAGCTTCAGCGGGACTGTACGCTTGAGGTTTGAGCTTTGCATTGAACCAGAATTTATTTGCCGGGGAAAACGGACCAACAGCCGGTTGAGCGTGTCCGTGGTAGACGATGCGGCTCAGATCTTGGCGATTGATCGCTTCCGAAATCGCACGTCGGAAGTTGGCCGAGCGGAACCAATTCTTTTTATAAGCAGGAATCGGCGCCTTCGCAACTTCGTTAAACCATAACTGCTCGCTATCGAGAGATGGGCCGGCATCATGTACCAGTTGCGGCGATGTGGCAGCCAGCTTGTCGAAGTATTCGCTGTCGAGCGAATTGATCAGATCCAGTTCACCGCGCTTGAAACGCAGCATCTCCACGTCGCGGTTGGGTTGGATATCCAGTCGAATCGAATCCAGATACGGCAGCTTGCGCCCTTGCGCATCGGTCTTCCAGTAATTTGGATTCCGCTTCAGCAGAACGGTAGCTCCCGGTTTGTAGTCAGCGAGCATGAACGGGCCGAGCACGGCTGTATCTTTCTTCGGCGAGTGTTCGGAAAGAATCGCGACCTGATCGAAGAGGCGATCCAGTCCGGCCACGGGCGCGGGAAAGGTAATCGAAATCTGGGTGGGAGAAATAATTTTGGGTTCCACATTCCCGGTGCCGGAGCGAAAAGCGTCGCCGGTTGCCGAATGTAAGGCGGGATCCATCAGTTGCTGCATCGTGTAGGCAACATCTTCCGCTGTAAACGGTGTGCCGTCGGAAAATGAAAGTCCGCTGCGCAAGTGAAAGGTGATCTGCCGGCCATCTTTTGAGATCTTCCACGATTGCGCGAGCTCCGGTTCGAGTTCCTGAGTCTGGCGGTTCACGCGCACCAGCACTCCCCCCGTCAAGTACCGAATTGACGCGGACGCCTCATCCTCTACTTTAAGGGGATCAAAAGTCTTGGGCTCCATGCGCAGACAGAATCTCAACTCTCCGCCATTTTGCGCTGCCAGGTGCGTTGCTAAAGAGCTTAGGCAGATCGCAATGATTGCGACGGTTCTCCCATATGTCTTGGTCATTGATTGGTACCTTGTTGCAGACTCTTCACGCCACCACCTCGTCCTGCCGTGAAAGCAAAAGCTGAAATGACATCACCACCAGCACCAGCAGAACCAGCGGCACAAACTTCCATGGCTCCTCGCCGATGGAAATCAACCCTTCCAATTCCTTCAATAAGCTGCCCCACGAAGGCATGGGCTCGGCAACTCCGAGTCCGAGAATTCCCAGGTTCGCCTCACTCAGGATGAATACCGGAATTGAAATCCAGAACTGGGCATACAGCACCGGCTTCAAGTTCGGCAATACATGCATCCAAAACAGCCTTTGGGCTGGAACTCCAGCAGCCCGCGCCTGGCGTACAAAATCCGCTGAACGCAGCGATCCTGCAGTCGTACACAGTACGCGCGCCGCGGTGGTCCAGCCCAGAAGGCCGAGCAGCAGAAAAGTCACCAGCACCGAAATCATCGGAGAAACATTCAGCGGCATTAAAGCTCGTGCGGTAATCAACAAGAATAGCCACGGTAGCGATAAAAAAAGATCGGTCACAGCCATGGCCATCCGCGCCCAGATTCCACCCAGATATCCCGCCAATCCTCCAATTAGAGCTGCCATCAGCGTTGAAAGCAGCGCTGCGGCCGGGGCCAGCAGCAAAGAAATTCTGGTTCCGTAGAGTACGCGGGCAAAACGGTCGCGCCCAAGTTCATCCGTCCCCAACCAATGACTTCGCGATGGAGCAGCATCCGTTGCTTCGCGATATTGCCTGGAATATCCCGCAGGAGCCAGCCAGTTCGCTGCCGCTGACGCACACATCACCAGCGCCAAAATGACGCACGCCAGCTTCCGCCAGAGATTCATGACTCGCGGTTCCGAAGCATATGACCGATTACATCCGCTCCGGAGTTCGCCAACAAGGTTACGAGCGTCACCAGAATCGTGATGTTGACCAACAGTGGAAGATCGCGTGCCAGCGCCGCCTGCCATGCGAGTTGTCCCACGCCCGCCAGCCCGCACAGAGCTTCCACAGGAATGGCTGCGCCTACAGCCATACTCACGGAAACTCCAGCCACGGCTAGCAACGCTGGAGCTACGCTCGGTATCACATGCCAGAAAAGGATGCGGGTTTCTCCCAAACCCTTCGCCCTCGCGGTGATGATGTGAGGCGAGCGATAAGATTTTGCCAGCAGATTTCGCGCATAGCGGTAAATGTGCGGAAACACGATGAGAGCGATTGCCAGCGCACCCGGTACACTCCAAAGCACGGAGAGCAGCGCTAAAACTGCGGCAGGAATACAGAGGAATGTTCCACTCACCAGCGTGGTGAGCAAGTCATAACCGGCGACCCGCAACCCGGCCGCACTCAGCGCCAGAGTGAGAGCTGCTACCCATCCCAGTCCCAGCCCAAGGATCAGCAAGCGCAGGGTGAGTGGAGCACGATCGCGCAGCAGCGTGCGCACAGGTTGCCCCAGGGCCAGCGAGGTGCCCAAATCACCGTGGGCGGCGCGGTTCATATAAGAAATGTAGAAATGGAATATGTCGTGTTGCTGATGGCGCGCCGCCCGCAAGGCCTGGACGCTCGCTGCACTCAAATGCGGATCGAGCTCCTGCTCATCCGCTTCGAATCCCGGCGCGAGCCTTACCAGGGTTGCGGAGATTAACCCTCCAAGCAGGACCGTGGCTACGAGTGCCAGCGCACGGCCAATGACTTTCGCTCTCAACTTGCTTCCCATTTACGTCCCCGAAGCGCCTTGCGCCAGAGTGTCTTGTCGCGCCGCCGCTTCGGCATGGTGAATCTGCTTTACCGAATACATTCGCCGGTCAGCCTCTGCCAAGAGCCCCTCAACATCGAAACCATTCTCTGGACAGAACGCCGTTCCCACGCTCAACGAAATCACATCTCGTCCGCAGGTCTGGCGCCCAGCTTCGACAGCCGCCTGGTTCAGGCGGCTTGCTTTCTCCAAAGCAGCCTCTGGAGTGAGTCCGGGCGCGGTGACTACGAATTCGTCTCCGCCCATGCGGGCGACGTAGTCGTAACCGCGGCAAGCTTCCTTCAATCGCATACTGAACTCGCGCAGCAATTTGTCGCCCTCGAGGTGTCCGAAGGAATCGTTAATTTTCTTGAGGCCATCGATGTCGCAGACCATCACCGCGAGCGAGGTCTTCATGCGGCGGCAGCGCGTCACTTCCTGCGCCAGGTGGACGAACAACGAGCGAGCATTGGGCAAGCCGGTAAGGAAGTCGGTGGTCGCAGAGCTCTGGGCCTGCTGATACTTCAGAGCGTTTTCTACGGAGAGTGCGACTTTGGAAGCTACGGCCAGCAATATCCGCAAATCGTCGGGCGTAAATGCGTCCAAGTTCGAGTGGTACATGGCCAGAACGCCCACGATGCCATTCAGCCCCTCCAAGGGGACGGCCAATGCCGATTGCAGAGTCGCAAACTTTTCCGGATCCGAGCTGTAGCCCGCTTCTACCTGCGGATTCCCGTTGATGATCGGCTTCCCATTCTCCGCCACCCACCCGCACAGGCCTTCGCCCACGCGGATTTTTAGTGACGATAAAACGCGAAAATTCTCCCCGCTCACCAGTTCGGGGAGCAGCCAACCGTTGCGGTTCACATAGACCGCGATCGAATCGTATTGAATCAGCCTGCGCAACCGCATCGACAGTACAGATAGAGTTTCGCTGAGGCTTAGCGAGTTTCCCAGGTCCTGGCTCAAATCGAACATAGCTTGCGCCTCTTGCCTGGCGGAGGCGATGGAGGTGAGGAAATCGGATTCACCCGCTGGTACCTCTTCCGATCTTTCAAATCCCGCTGCTGGAGCCAGACCGCGCTCCACACGAAGATCCTTGGAGAACCCTGAAGGAATAAAGCTGGCTTCGTGGGTTTGCGCCATGCGTTCAAGGTCCACGTATCGGCGCTCGAGCAGGGTCACTACTTTCGGATCGAACCAGATTCCCGATTTTTCTTTCACCGTACGCATGGCCTGATCCAGCGGAATCGCAGGCCGGTACTGCCGATGAGAAGCAAGAGCATCAAGGCAATCCACAGCCGCAAGAATTCGGGCTCCAATAGGAATATCCTCACCAGCCAGCCCTGCCGGATATCCCGATCCATCCCATCTTTCGTGGTGTGAACGCACAATCGGAGCCACGGGATAAGGAAAAGCAACGCGCTCCAGAATTTCCGCGCCTACCAGCGGGTGAACTTTCATTTTCTCGAACTCTTCTGGAGAGAGCTTTCCGGGTTTGTTAATGATGTGTTCGGGCACGCCGAGCTTGCCAATGTCATGCAGAAGAGCCGCCGCTCGCAGGGCCTCGATCTCATCGGGTGAGAGTCCGATCTCTTTTGCGATTTCTATCGCGTAGATCCGTACGCGCTGCAGATGGGTGTGAGTCGTATGATCTTTGGCTTCGATGGCAAGCGCCAGGGCTTCGATGGTTCGCATATTCAGCGAAGCAATTTCTTCCACGTGCCGCTTCTCGATCTCGACGCGTTCCTTCTCCGCTTCCAGCCGTCCCAAGTAGAGGCGGTAAGAACGGTAGACCCAATAGATCACCGGCAGGACGAGTAACGAAGTCTCCCAGCCAGCCTGGCGATTGACAATCCCTACCAGGCCTACGGCGGCCGCGCCCACCAGATAGTAAGGAAAAGACCAGAAGTAGCACTCCGACCACACCTTGCGGCTCGACTTGCCCTCGGTCAGCGAGATCACAATCGAAACCGGCAATGTATTTGCCAGGAAAAAAACCAGCGCCGCAATCATCAAAAGGATTGGTTTATTCGATCCAACTCTGGCGTCCAGCCAGTGATAGCTCGCATAACAGAATCCACTGGCATTGGCCATCATTCCAAATACGTTGAACAGGATTTTGACCGGATCCCGACGGCCGCGCGTTTGCCAAACACTCTGCACCAAACTCGCGGCGCAACCGATGACGAGGGTCTCCGGCAGGCTGAGTTCCATTACACCGAGAAGAATGAAGAGGAAATTTACGGACATCGTGCCGTCGATGCCGGGCAGTTGGACTTTCAATCCGGATGCCAGGACGGCGACTCCGAGGTAGCAAAAGAAGCGTGCGAGATCGGCCGACTGCCAGTGCCAAAGGGCGGAGCAAAGCACCGCCACACCCATCGAGACGGTGATCCCGACAAATAATTTCGTACGAATCGACATCGCGTCGTCAGTTTTGGCCGGTGCGAGGCAGGAGAATACAACCGCGCGCGGAGCTATCCACGCACACTTCCGCCCTTCCCAGGTCGATGAAATCCTAATTTTGTTACGGAGTTTTAAGTAGCTTACTGACGTAACCTCGGTTGGATCATTTCCCCGAATTGGCAATTGACATGATTGAGGCTTGCGGTATTTTTTCTTGCAGGCCCATCGGTAATCAACTCGAAGTTACCAATTACTTTCGTCATGGTCGTGCGCTGCATATTTCCTGCGCTCCTTGTCGGCTGTGTCAAGATCAACTCCAAACGTGCGGAATGACAACAGCCAATAGCAATTCGCAACTTCCAGCGGTAGTTACCGGTGACGACGCGGGACATCCGGGGGGCAAAGTTTCCGGCGCATTCGGCCTACCTATCGATGGTTCCACCGATGCGGTGGTCCTTTACATCGATCTCCAAGGCAACATCACCGCCTGCAATGAAGGCGCTTTGGCGAGGTTCGATCGTAATCCCTCGGAAGCCTTTGGCCGGCCCCTCGCAGCATTTCTCGCCGGTGAGGACGGCGCCGAAACGAAGAACCTGCAGCTTTCCATGTTGGCCTCGGTGCTCAAACGAGGTCACTATCGATGCTCTGTCGGCGGTCAAACCAGGAACGATGAACGGTTCCGCGCACAGCTCTCGGTCACACTGCTTCGCGACGGTCGCGGGGTTTCGACAGGGATCGTTGCCGTCATCTCTTTAGCGGACGAAAAGGCGGAGCCATCATCACTTCCTCGTCAATCGTCATCCCTGGGATCTGACGAAGATGAACCAGCACACACGGTATCGCGCGAGATTGAAGGTTCGGCTTTTGTCCTGGCCAGTCCTCTGATGCATCGATTCGTACGCATGGTAGATCGCGTCGCCGGCCACACAGAGACGGTGCTTATCACGGGCGAAACCGGAACTGGGAAGGAGTTGATTGCACGTTCGATTCATCAATCGTCAAACCGGCGGGGACGGCCGTGGATCGATATAAACTGTGCGGCGCTCCCGGAAAATCTGGTCGAGAGCGAGTTATTCGGCTATGAGAAAGGCGCTTTCACCGGGGCCGATGTTTCCAAACCCGGACTCTTTGAACTTGCTGATCGCGGCACGCTTTTTCTTGATGAAATTGGAGAGCTGCAGCTTCACACGCAAGTCAAACTGCTGCGAGTTTTGGATGGATATCCCTTTTACCGGCTGGGCGGGCATCGCAAAATTAAAGTGGATGTTCGCATCGTGGCCGCAACGAATCAGGACTTGGAAGCTGCAGTCACGGCGGGCCGCTTTCGCCAAGATCTTTTCCACCGTCTGGGACAATTTCAGCTGCGGGTTCCGCCGCTGCGCGAGCGCCCGGAGGATATCGTCGCTCTAGCGGAACACTTTCTTCACCTGAAAGCGCCGCGCAGTTCCTTCGCACCCGATGCCGTTTCGGCGCTGCTTTCCTATTCGTGGCCCGGAAACATTCGCGAACTTCGCAACCTGGTCGCTCGGGTTGCGGTGCAATCGAACCATCCTGAGATCCAACCGGCACAGATCGAAGCAGCAATGTCGGGGAGCCCGACGGCTCAGCGGCAGTCCGCATCCATGCCCGTGGGCAATCTCGACAGCATGGAAGAGCAGATGATCATTCGCGCTCTCGAGCGAAGCGGCGGCCATCGCGGCCAGGCGGCGGACCAGCTCGGTATTTCCCGCCGGACACTCAGCCGCAAGCTGAAGGAATACAACATCAATATCTCACCCGGCGAGGGCTCGAATGCTCTGGGATTCATCAGCCTTGACCAGCAGAAATTTTTTCGCGCCCGCATCCAGCTTGCGGTTACGTTGAAAAATCAGCATGGTGACGAAGCTTCTGTGCAAGGCGTCAACCTAAGCACCGGCGGCATGGGACTGGATGGCTTGAAAGAGCCAATGCGATTCTCGGGGCTGCTCGACGTCTGCTTCCCGCTTCCCGATACCGAAGTTGTCTTTCGCGCGAAGGCTCGAATCGTCTGGATGGGCGACGAAGGACGCGTCGGCCTTCGCTTTGCTGTTATCGATCCTGCACTCTTCGAGCAGCTCCAGCACTGGACCAACAAGAGGATGAAAGACGAAGGCTGGGATCTACCCGCGTGATATTGCTCGTCACATTTTAAAACCTCTAATGCGCCGGGGCTGGCTGCGGGGTTGCTTGCGGTGCCGTCGGGCCCGGATTTGAGAAGTTTACTTTCGGAACTTCGCGTGATCCCGGCGAAGCTTCGAAATAAGCTTCATTCGGTTTGAATCCGGCAATGCCTGCAAAGAAACTATTGGGAAACTGCTGCACATACGTGTTGTAATCTCGCAAAGTATCGTTATAACGTTTGCGCTCCACTGCAATGCGATTCTCCGTGCCGGCGAGTTCATCCTGAAGACGCAAGAAATTCTCATTCGACTTGAGTTGCGGATAGTTTTCGACAATCAGCAGTAAACGCCCGAGGGCTCCATCGAGTTGGCCGTTGGCGGCAATCTTCTCTTGCGGCGAGCCTGCGGAAAGAAGTGCTGAGCGTGCCTTCGCGATGTCGCCGAATACGGTCTGCTCCTGCTGCGCGTAGCCCTTCACCGTTTCTACCAGGTTAGGAATGAGGTCGGCGCGGCGTTGCAACACAATATCCACTTGCGACCAAGCCGCCTTTACCGCCTCGTTCTTGCTTACCAGTGTATTTTTCACGCCCACGTACTGGCCGAAAGCAACCAGGACAATCAGCAGCACAACTGCGATTACAACCACTACCGCGATAAGCCCCTTGCTCATAGATTCTCCTGAAAAAACTTACGACAACTACGAAGAGCTTGACGTATCCGAGTCCAGCATTGTATCAACCGCGGATGTCACCTTTTCCAGCGCAGCCAAGTAGCGGGGAAAAACGTCCGACACATCGAACTGCTTAGGTTTCGTCACTTTCTCGCGGATGTCTAGCACCTGCAGAAACGGTGATGGATCGAAGCCGAGTTTCTCCGCCAAGGCCTTGACCGCCTGCCGCTTGCCAATGGGCGCTTCATAGCCCAACACCATCAACGCATGCCGGAACAAAGTTGCAAACGACGAGACCGACCGGGTCAGCAGTTCCCAAAGGCGCGAGTCGTTACCGTAGGCGAGCAACAGATGTTGACGCAGCAACGCCAGTTTTTCCCGCAACTCGTATTCCACCTGCACTCGATGCAGGTTTTCGGGAATAGATAGTTTCGAAAAAACGTCTTCCCCGAAAAGCACTCGGTGGTTCTGTTTCACATCCATCAGCTCGATCGTAAAAACATCGACTGATCGCTCGATTTCGGTGCGAGTCATGAAGAGAGGCGGCGGTTGTTTTTGTGCGCCCCACCATTTCACTGCAGGAGCGAAAGCCCGCATCGCCGCAAATGAAGTGTCGCGAATTACGCAGAACAAGTTCACGTTAGAAAATTCAGAGTGGAAGTCTCCCGTAACCGACGATCCAAAGAGGATTACGCTCTCGAGATTGGCTCCGGCAGCATCTCGCAGGCGTTCGACAAAGTCGCTAATCTTTTTTTCCGGAACCATCGGGTTTTTATCGGGAGCCATCGCGTCTTCGCTCAACTACCAACTACTGCTGGCTCCGCCCCCGCCGGAGCTTCCGCCGCCAAATCCGCCAAACCCACCACCACCGCCGAACCCGCCACCGCCTCCGCCCCAGCCACCACCACCCCCGGAAAGAAGCATCCAGAAGAGTATGCCGCGAAGCGGAGTAAAAAGAATAACCAGTATAACGATAATCAGCAGCACGACCCCGCCGGCGGAGATTCCCCGGCTGGGCTGTTCCACCGGTTGCGGCGGTGGAGGCGTAATCTGCGGCGTGGTGAGTTGAATCCCCGCATCCTGCGCGATTACGCTAGCCACGCGAGAAGTCACCAGCAACATCGCCTGGCTGTAATTTCCGGCTCGCATAAGCGGGATCGCTTCGCGTTGAAACGCACCAACCTTCCCATCGGGCAAGATAGGTTCGAGCCCATAGCCAACTTCAATGCGGGCGCGATGGTCGTTAATCGCATAGAGAATCAGCACTCCACGGTTCGTGGACTTGTTTCCGACGCCCCATTTTTGAAAAAGATCGACCGCGTAGCTTTCGATATCGTCGCCGTCAAGCGAATGGATGGTTACAACCGCGATCTGCGCATGCGCCTTCTCGTCGATCTGGCGGCAGATCTCCTTGATCTGAGCGATCGTGCTCTGACCCAGGACGTGCGCGAAATCGTTCACGTAACCGGAGGCTTTGAGCTGGGAAATCGGTTCGGCTGGCGCGGCCGGAACGAGAATAAGGAGGAGCGCCAGCGCAGCGAGTGAAATGGCGCGCGATTTTGAAGGAAAACTCACTAGAAACAAAATTGTACAGGGTCGTTATTCATTCGGCGTTGTGGTCTTTCAAATCAATCGCGATCTTCCAAAGATTTGACGAAGGGAGATCAAACGCTCAAGCGGAAATTAGGTAAAACCGGGTTCGAAGTTGCGCGCCAGCGCACGAGTTCCAGAGAATGAATCTCGATCACCCTTTACCGCCGATTAAAGGCGTACGCTGAGGTATAGACGGAAGCAGGAAACCGACTCGCAATGTGGAAGAGGATGGCCCGAGGAGAGCATGACAAATCACATCTCCTCGGGACCTTGCACCGAGGTTTACTGGTCCACGCGCAGCAGCATCATCGTGCCGCTTTCCAGCTTGACGTTATTCTTTTCTGAAGTTACAACCGACCCCTCAGTCGAATTGCTGGCTGGCGGGTTGAGCGTCAGATTCGAGATTCCCACTACTCCCTGCGTCTGCGCCGTAATTGGAGGTCGCGAACTCTTTGCCGTTCCATTATCGCTAGGCATGTCATTGCCGGCGGCCGCTGACGTGGAAGCGGGCGCAGATCCTGACATACCGGGACGCGCGCCGCTGCTGTTGCTGGGGCTTGTGCTCGCGCTTGGCACGGCCGCGTCGCTATTTCCGCCGCCCGGATTATTCTGCTCATTCTGCTGACCGACAATTGCCTGAATCGACATTGGCATCTGCATCGTGCTTCCATCTTTCATTACGGCCCGGTCGAAGAGGATTCCCACCTCCGACTCTTTCTGTTGCTTGTTGTGTGGTTGCGCCTCGGTTACGTGACCGATCACTTTTGTGTCTTTGGGTACGAGTATCTCGCCGCTATTGGATTTCATATCCTGTGTAACCTTGGCCACAACCTCCTCCCCGGTTTTCGCTTTCTTAGCGTCGATGGTCTTGGTCAACGAAACGGGAATCACGCTGCCCGGGGCGATTCGTGGAGGCGCGGCCTGCTGAGTCTGAGATTGCGCTGGAGTTGAGGTTTGCCGCTGTGAGGCGCTTGAGTTCGCTGCAGATGGAGCATTACTGTGCGCGGCGGCAGCGCCCGCAAGTAGTGTGACTATACATAGATTAATAAAAAATATTCTCATTGTGCATTCCCCTTACGTGAAGTGTCTTATGACTGCGAGGGCGCGCAAAATCGTACGAACAATTCGATGCCTTTTCGATGGGGAGGGTCGATCAGGAAAGTGCGACAACCGACAACGACAATATCGCATCGAATTGCAATGACTCGCTATCTCTCGCTCACAGCTCTCGCCCTGGCGCTCACTGCCATCGTCGCCTGTACAACCAAAGACAATCCTGACGAAATCCGCCAACGCACCGCGGAGGCGACGGAAACCATGCGGCGCGACACCAAAGCTGTTGTGGAAGGCGTGAAGGAGGGGATGGGCCACGATAACAAGGCGATCAACATCAATAAGGCCTCGCGCGAGGATCTCTTGACCCTGCCCGGTGTAACCGATCATGAGGCCGACCGAATCATCGCCCAGCGTCCCTACGACGATGCCCACGACCTGGTGACGCGTCACGTGATTCCCCGAGCTGAGTACGACAAAATCCAGGACCGTATCATCGCAGGCCACTAACGTCACTCTTGCGGTGACTTCCGAGCCGATCCTGCGATATCATCGAATAGATGTTTGCTTCGCGCCAGCACCATTCATTTCAAACCGACGATCCGCGGCTGGAGCCTATTCATGCCAAGGTGATCGCAGGTGACCGGCTTGATTTCGCCGATGCCGTCACGCTTTACCGTAGCGGCGATGTGCTCGCCGTGGGCTGGATGGCTAACCATGTTCGAGAACGCATGCACGGCGACAAGACATATTTCAATGTCAATCGCCACATCAATCCCACGAACGTGTGTGTCGCGGCCTGCCGGCTGTGTGCTTTCGGGCGCAAAAAAGATTCTCCTGGCGCCTACACCATGGCGCTCGATGAAGCCTACGAAACCGCAGCTTCCGGATACAGCGAAGCCGTGACAGAGTTTCACATCGTCGGCGGATTGCATCCGGATCTGCCTTTTCAGTATTTTCTAGATCTCTGCTCGGGACTCAAACAGCGCTTCCCGCAAGTGCATCTCAAAGCCTTCACGATGGTCGAGGTGGCATATCTCTCGAAGCGTGCCAAGCTTTCCATCCGCGAGACCCTGGAGCAATTGAAAGCCGCGGGCGTGGATTCTTTACCGGGCGGCGGCGCGGAAATTTTTGCCGACCGGGTGCGCCCTATTATTTGCGATCACAAGATCGATGGCGCTCAATGGCTCGACACGGCAAAAATCGCGCATCAGATCGGGCTCAAGTCCAACGCGACCATGCTTTACGGCCACGTCGAGAACGATGAGGATCGCGTCGATCACCTGCTCAAGTTACGCGCTCTGCAGGACGAGACCGGCGGCTTCCAGACTTTCATCCCGCTGGCTTTTCATCCCGATAACACGCCGCTGCAGCATTTGCCGAAAACTACCGGGATGCTGGATATCAAGCAAATCGCGGTGGGCCGCCTGGTGCTCGATAACTTTCCGCATATCAAATCTTATTGGCAGATGATGACCGCCAAGATCGCGCAGATTTCGCTGCGCTTCGGCGCCGACGATATGGATGGCACGGTGATCGAAGAGAAGATTTATCACGATGCCGGCGCGACCACGCCGCAAGGGATGCGCCGGGAAGAACTCGAGCGCCTGATCCGCGCTGCCGGCCGCGAACCCATTGAGCGCGATACGCTCTACCGACCGGTGACCAGAACGGAAACCTCAGTCACGGTCGCGGTATAGCGTATATTTGGCCGGATGCTGTCTCGCCTATTTGAAGAATTCCGTCATTTCGGGCGCGGTCGCTGCGGCACCTGGTAAATCCTTCACTCCCAGCCCTTCCATCATCAACCGCAAGGTGCTCTCATGCTGATAGAGAGTTGTGGACTGATATCCGGCTTTTGCCAAAGGACTTATAATGACTGCCGGAACATGCCCGCCGCCTTGTTCTGTATCAGTGTCTTCCGCTTCGTCGAAGGTGATAATCAAAAGCGAATTCTGGAAAGCTGTGCTAGCCAGCAGCGGACTGATATTCGTGGAAAGCCATTGATCCGCAGCCGCCAGCATCTGATCGCTCGTGCATGTGCTCAGCCCTGCCGGACAGTTGTGCGCGTCGTCATTTACGTTGGGCACGATAAACGCATAGTCGGGCAAACTGTTATTCGCCATGTCAGTGGACAGTTGCGTGAACGAAACCACACTGCTGGCCTGTGCTGGACTGTTCTGCACGTCGGAGAAATAAACGAACGGGACATGGTGCTGAAGATAAGCGCCCACGTCACCCCCGAGATAGCCCACTGACGGCAGCGATTCGGCATAACACTTCCAGCTTTTTCCCGCAGCCGTCAGTGCGCGCGCTACGTTATCCTGAGTCACAACCCCGGTATAGCCATCGCCGGCGCTGCCGGTAATCGAGGTTCCGGCGCCCACGGTCAGCATGAAATAGTTGGGCAATGAGGGATGCGCGTCGGCGTAATACTGCGTCGCCAAACCGTAAGCCGATGCCAGACTGTTTAGATACGGCATGCTGGAATTGCCGATCACATCGCTGAAACTGTGATTCTCTTCGATCACGAGAAAAACGTGTGCGAATGCCGGAGGACTCGAATCCGGTGGCGGCATCGGGGTGGTTCCACCGCCGCCTGTTCCGCCTCCGGTGCTGCTGCTGGAGTTATTTCCTCCTCCTCCGCAAGCGGACTGCAGAATGACGGCGGCCATCAGGACAAACGGAATGACGTAATTTCGCGGCACGAGTTAGCTTTTCTCTCGACGAGAAACGAATACCAATTTCCGGTTTCGTCTTCGGGCCACGATTGGATGGTGGGATTGAAGCCGGGAGTTGCTCCGCCAGGATTACCAACCGGGGAAGCAAATTCATCAGGGTTCGGAATTCTCAGCAATAACAAAAGCCGGAGAAGGGAAGTCGATTCCCTTTTCTCCGGCTACGCAGCAGAAATCTCAAACCGGACTAAAGTTTTTCGAAGAACTCACAGGCCGAGCATGAAATATAAATTCCACCCGGAACGCCGCGCTCACGGTCCTTCATTCGTTTCACGATGCGCGTAGTCTTGCCGCACTTGGGACAATCCGTGCTCTTGCTGGTGTCCATAACTTTCTTCCGGTCCGCTGTTTTAGCTATTTTTGCTCCAACTGCCATAGTTCGTTTCTCCTGATCTCGATGCGCAGTTCAATCCGGCAATTTCCGGACGATAGTGTATGCAAAAGCTCAGAAAGCCTGATACGTAAGGCTCGACCTGGGAACTGTAATATGCTCGGGAAGACTCTGCAGACTGCGTATGGGCTCGCTTCCGTCGATTAATTTTACAGTAAGCTGGTCTCGATTGTCTCGGTCAACCTGATATGCGAGAACTTCTGGGCCGCCAGTGAAAAGGAACTTTTAACCTACAATTACGTATTCTCTATTGAGGATTGAACCCATGTACTGCAACTATTGCGGCAAAGTAATTCAGGATAATGCGGCGGTTTGCGCCTATTGCGGTATTCGCGTGGGCGCGTCCGTAGCGCGCAAGCGTCTGGTGCGGCCGCGTCAAGGGCGCAAGATTGCCGGGGTCTGCCTGGGTTTCGCCGAGTATTTTGACGTCGACGTTACGCTCGTCCGATTGGTTTGGCTCATCGCCTCTTTTATGACTGGCATTGGATTGATCTCCTATCCCATCGCCTGGATTATCATGCCGGAAGAGCCGCTAATGTTGAATGCGCCAGCGGGTGCGCAACAAGTGACGAGTGCGTAAACGAAGCGTGAATTGAATTTCTTCCGTCGAGGAAAAAGCCTGCTTCGCGACAGTCGTCGCGTCTCTATGATTAAATCGCTGGGATGCAGCGCATCAAAAGTGGCGACGCGGAAATTGTCTATCGCGTGCAGGGCGAGGGTCCTCCTGTAGTTCTTCTGCATCCTTTTCCGGCCAATCATGAATTCTGGCTCCCCGTGGCCAACACTCTCTCCGCGCGCTATCGACTGATTCTCCCTGATCTTCGCGGACACGGAGATTCCGGCGTTGGCGAAGGTCCGGCCACAATGGAGAAGCACGCGGCTGATATCTTCCGCGTGATGGACGATGCCGAAGTTGGTCGCGCACCGCTAGTCGGCGTTTCCATTGGTGGATATGCACTGTTCGAATTATGGCGTAGGCACCGTGATCGCGTCGCCGCTCTCGGACTGTGTAATACGAAAGCGCCGGCGGATGCTCCCGAAGCCCGTGCCGCTCGCCTGCAGGCGGCGAATGATGTAATCGAACGCGGCACCGAGCCATTTTTCGAGAGCATGATTCCGCGGCTGCTGGGCAAGAGTACACGTGAAACGAGGCCTGATCTGGTCGAAGGTGCGTTGCGCATGATGCGTAAGATGTCGCCCGATGACGTGGCGAAAGTGCAGCGCGGAATGGCCCAGCGTCCGGACTCGGTCGCTACATTGAAGACCATCAATGTACCCACCCTGCTGGTCACTGGAGAGGAAGACGTGCTCACCGGCATGAGTGAAGCTGAACTGATGCGGCAGCACATTCCCAACGCGCAGTTGCGCGTTCTTCCGAAAGCGGGCCATTACTCACCATGGGAACAGCCAGCAGAAGCAAGCAGAGTGCTGCGTCAGTTCCTCGACGAAATTTGAATGCGACCCCAGTTTGGTTCGGTAAAATCAATCACATTATGAGAATCGTTAAGACCATTGTCGCTGTGACACTTTGGTTCGTCGCCTGGGAATTCTATGCGTACTCGCAGGCCGCTTCTCCCCAGCGTTCTCACATTCTCGGCATTGACCACGTTTCGTTCTACACTACCGCGCCCGATGGAATGAAAGCTTTTTACGGTGGTACGCTTGGCTTGGCTTCCGCAGCGCCAATTGAGTCTGGCGGTCTCGGGCGATACCTGGTTGGCAAGCAGTGGGTCGGCTACAGCGCGGCGCCTGATCCCAGTGCCACGAACCGCATGGATCACGTCGCCTTTGCCACCGATAATGCCGCCTCGCTGCGCGCGTATCTAATGGCGAAGGGTATAACCGTAGCTGCGATCGAGACTCATGCCGATCACAGTTCCAGCTTCGCGGTGAACGACCCAGAAGGCAATCACATCGAATTCGTCGAGCGCGACAAGGCCGAAGTTCTCGCCAAGCCGCCTGATTCCGGCGTTTCCCGACACGTGATTCATGCGGGCTTCGTTGTGAACAATCGCGAAGTCGAAGATCATTTCTACCGCGACATTCTCGGATTTCATTTGTATTGGCACGGAGGAATGCAATCCGGCAAAACCGACTGGGTATCCATGCAAGTTCCCGACGGCACGGATTGGCTCGAATACATGCTGCATCATCCCGCGCATCCCGATTTGCGGCTGATGGGCGTGCTGAATCATATTTCGCTCGGCGTTGCCGACATGAAAAAGGCGCAGGCGATTCTCGAGTCCCACGGATGGAAGCCTCACGGAGACGAAAAAGCTCAGATGGGGAAGGACGGCAAGTGGCAACTCAATTTATTCGACCCTGATTTGACTCGGATCGAGCTGATGGAATTCAAGCCTGTTGAAAAACCTTGCTGCTCGGATTTCACCGGGCCCCATCCATCGGAGTAAATATCGGAGTAAATGAAGATCACTGACTACCGGCGTTACCTTTGTTAGAATCCTCTGGCCATGATTGATACGTTTTTAGTAGCGGATAAAACGGTAGTAAATGCCAAAGGCGACGGCCCTGCGGCGGACGTGAGCGCTTCGGCGAGTCGCGTATTCCTGCTCACCCTCGGCATTACCAATATTATTGAGCAGGAGTCTTTCGAACTCAGCATTTTCGCTTCGGTGGATGGCGCATCCTGGGATGCGAAGCCGTTGGTTTCTTATCCGCAGGAGTTTTATCGCGGAGAGTATCCGCTCATTCTCGATCTTACGGGCCATCCCGAAGTGAAGTTTATCCGTTCACACTGGGAAGTGGCGCGCTGGGGACGCGGCGTGGAAACTCCGATGTTCGAGTTTGGCCTGAGGCTGAAAGAAATCCCTCCCGAGCTTTTGCGCGAAGCCAACGCGCAGTCGAAGATTCCAGCCTAATATTTTGTTGAATCACTTCCCGGTATGAAAAACGAATCACAGGTAATTGTTCGTCCCGCACTCGGCGTGCGTGGCAGCGTTAGCCTTCCCGGAGACAAATCCATATCGCATCGCTACGCAATGTTGGCGGCGATCGCAGATGGCCCATCGCGGCTGGAGAACTATTCCACGGGAGCGGACTGCGCCAGCACTCTCGGCTGCCTGCGCACGCTGGGAGTGAAGTGGGAGCGCAAAAGCGGTGGCGGCAATGTCATCGAAGTCCAGGGGAGCGGCACTTCGTTGAGCGCCCCGAGCGAGCCCCTGGATTGCGGAAATTCAGGTTCAACCATTCGCATGTTGAGCGGTCTCGTCGCTGGCCAGAAGTTCGCCAGCGAAATGTCTGGGGATGATTCGCTGTCCCGGCGTCCCATGGAGCGGGTTATCACTCCACTCCAGGCTATGGGGGCGGCAATCACATCTGAAAATGGCCGCCCTCCTTTACGCATCACGGGACGCCTCCTTAAAGGCATCGAGTATCAAATGCCCGTTGCCAGCGCGCAGGTGAAGACTTGCCTTCTATTTGCGGGCCTACTGGCTGAAGGCGAAACGCGTATAAAAGAGCCGGTGCGCACGCGGGACCACGGAGAGGTCGCCCTCCGCGCCTTTGGCGCGAAACTTGCACGCAAGGGAAACGAAGTCAGCATTCATGGCGGCCAGCGTTTGCATGGAATTGAAGCTCTCATTCCCGGCGATCTTTCCAGCGCCGCCTTTTTTCTGTGCGCCGCGGCTCTTTTTCCAAACTCGCAATTGAGCGTTACCAATTTGCTGATGAATCCCACCCGCGCTCGTCTGCTCGATATCTTGATTCAGATGGGGGTGCGCATTTCCGTCACCCAGTTGGAAGAAATTCACGGTGAACTGGTAGGCACCTTGCAGGTGCAGGGCGGAAGGCTGAAGGGGGCCACCATCGCTGGATCGGATACGGCTGCATTGATCGATGAGATTCCGGTGCTCGCCGCGATCGCGCCTTATACCGAAGAGGGAATTGAAGTCCGGGACGCGAAAGAACTGCGGGTCAAGGAATCAGACCGCATTGCATCGATAGCCATCAATCTACGCGCCATGGGTGCCCAGGTTGAGGAACGCGAAGACGGTTTGAAGATTCCTGGTCGACAATCGCTGCGCGGCGTGGAACTTGATTCATTTGGCGATCACCGCATTGCAATGGCTTTCAGCATCGCCGCACTTCGAGCCCAAGGCGAAACTCGTATACGCGGTAGCGAATGTGCGTCGATATCCTTCCCGGAATTCTTTTCAACGCTCGGGGAATTGATCGAGCGCTGAATGTTCTCACCCGCAGTATAAATTCCAGAGAAATACTGTAGAGATCAGCTGTTTACCTACAGCACGAGCGAAACCCCGCGCCCAGCAACCTTTCTGCAGCTTCTGCTCACCTGAGGTTGCGGGCCGCTTTTTCTATGTTCACCACCGTTGCTAGTAATCCTCTCTTAGGCTCTCCTCATCCGCTCCAGGGAGAGCAGCCAGCCTGGAGGCTCCATACTGCGCTGTTGGTAGAACTGAATTACTTCCTCGCGACCGGGAAGCGATGGGATTACGCCTTCCTTGGTGACGGCCAGTCCGCCAGTGATCACGGCCAACTCGACCGCTGAAGTGAGGCTCTCGCCGCATGCGAGTGCGGCTGCAATCCCGGCGTTGAAAGCATCTCCTGCCCCGGTCGTATCCACCGCGTGCATCTGCATCGCGGGGACATGCTTGCAAGATGACGCGGTCACAACCAAAGCGCCTTTTTCTCCCAGCGTCATCACGACTTGCCTGACGCCCGCGCGAATCAGGTCGCGAGCTACTTCTTCCGGTTCAGTTTTGGCATCTGGACTTCGGCCGGTCAGCACCTTCGCCTCCGTCTGGTTTGGAGTCAGCACGTCCACTAACTGCAAGACGGAGGTTGGCAAAGGCCGGACCGGCGCGGGATTCAGAATAGTGATCGCACCTTTCGCTCGTCCGCGCGCGAGTGCTGCTTCAGCAGTGGCCACGGGAATCTCCAGCTGTGTCATCACCACCGCAGCGGTATCTAAAGAGTCACACTGCTCAACATCGGCAGCCGATAGCAGTTCGTTCGCTCCGGGATCCAGAGCGATGCAATTATTTCCCGTCGCGGCTTCCACCAGAATAAAGCCCACTCCGGTGGGATGTTCGGCCATCCGGTGAATGAAGCTGATATCGATATCCTCTTCGCGATAAAGCCGAAGCGCCATCTCACCAAACATGTCTTCGCCGATGCGAGCAACGAAGACAAC
>JBAVGI010000449.1:0-10505 GCA_049684755.1 Candidatus Sulfotelmatobacter sp. | reverse complement strand
CCGGGCACTTCAACCGGATAAACGCGACGCCTTCGGACTTTCCGCTGATGTCCACGGGCTTGGCGACATATCCGGTACCGCCGCAGCGCGGGCAGTCCTTCCGAGTCACTCGTCCCCCTCAGTTGTGATGAGTTTTGCACCAAATCGGGTGGGCCGCGATAAAAAGTGATTTGTGTTACGAAACACGAACAGCGGCGCGGGTTAGGAGCTCGTCAGGAGTTCGACACCCAAGGTTGCCAGGGCGATGTCTTCGGCAGAAGACAGGCCGCTGACGGCGACGGCGCCCACGACTTCACCATTCTTGAGGACAGGAATTCCGCCGCCCCAACCTACGTAATTGGGATCGCCATAGTAGGCGATGTCGTGGGACTTCTCGGGATGCTTTACCTTCTCACCGATTTCTTTGGTGGACTTGCGCTCGCGCGCGGCAGTCCAGGCCTTGTTCATGGCGATGCGGATGGAAGAGACGGGAGCGCCATCCATGCGGGCGAAGCAGATCAAGTCACCGTGAACATCGGCGACGGCAATTGACGCGGCCTTTTGCATCTGGAAAGCTTTCTCGACGATGAGATCGATGGCGCGTTTGGCTTCGGAATAGTCGATGGTTTGGAGAGTTCGCATGCGGAGAAGGTTCTGACGGCTTGAGGGGTAGCGGAAGTAACCGATGGCGGGACAGCCGCGCGTTTACTCGGCGCGAAAAAAATCCGGGCCAGGAGGATAAGTCCTGGCCCGGAGTTCAGTTCAGAATATGAACTTCAAGGCAAACTGCACTAAGCGTTCCGGTGAGGCTACGCCGCCTTGAACGGTGGAGTTGATAACGCCGAATCCGGCCGCGCCAAAGCCAGTCGCCGGCATGGAGAAGTAGGGATGGTTGAACAGATTGAAGAATTCGGTACGGAACTCGACTCCCATTCTTTCGCCGATGTTGGTCCTCTTGAAAACGGCGAAGTCAAAGTTGTCGATTCCGGGTCCGCGAAGCACTGGATCGACGCGCGCCTCGCTGCCCGGACCGTAATCTGGCGGGTTTGCAAAGCAACTGGTGTTAAACCAGTTCGCGATGTGGCCACCGCCGGATTTCCGGTCGCATCCGGCAATAACGTCCGGCCGGATGTTAGCGACTCCAAGATTTGCCGCTTCCAGCGGGGTCGTACCTGAATAGGTGATCTTAAGCGGGAAGCCGCGCTGGAAGGTGGTAATGCCGTCGACGCCCCACCCGGACACCACGCCGTTGGCGATTCCGGTCAGGTTGGATGCAAACGCCTTGCCATGGCCAAAGGGAAGGTCAAGAACGTAGCTGACCACCAGGCGCTGAGAGACATCCTGAGAGGAAAGCGATCGTTCGCCGTTCAGGTTGTTCCAGTCCTGCACGCCACCGACTCCGCCGGTGGGCCCTTCCAGCCAACTGGTGAGGGTATCGGTATTGCTCATGAGCTTCTCATTGGTGTAAGCAACCAGCAATGTTCCGCCGCCCTGGAACCGGCGCGTCACTGTAGCTTGCAGAGAGTTATAGCTGCTGGAGCAGCAACCGTAGCCGCCGAGGGACATTCCGTTGTATTGCGGATACGGACGCTCCAGCTGACCCGCTGCCACTGTCGCCCCATTCAGTGAGGGATTGGGGTTGGTTCCCACCATTGGGTTCGAAACCTGAGCGCTTAGCGCAGCGCCCTGGGACCAGAGAGTGTCAGGCAGTTGGTCGACATTGGTTGAGTATTGCTGCAGGTGAACGCCATGCGATCCCGCGTAGGCGACATCAGCAAAGAAACCGGCGGGCAGCTGACGTTGGATATCCAAGTTCCATTGCTCGACGTATCCCCATTTCGGATTGCTATGCCCATTCGTCCCGTAATACGGAGCCAACGTCGGATTACCGTTAAAAGCCGTGAAACTTGAGACGTTCGCCGCAAAGGGAGCCAGGGTACCGGCCAAGGGGGCAAAGTTGCGTCCAGGTGGTGGCAGAATACCTGAATTTCCGAAAGGACCATGCTGAGTGCAGCCAAAAGCATTCGGTCCCCTTACCGGAAAGACGGAACCCACCGCGCCGAACGAACAATCGTCGCCATCCAACATAGCGGCGGGCGTTATGAATGAGTCGTTCGTAGCGTGAAGTGGAGTGCTGGCAAGATTCACCACGTCGTTGTCAGGGTTGAGTCCGAATGAGACGTAGTTGGGAATGTAGAACGTGCCGTAGCCGCCTCTGATTACCGTCTTCGAATCGGCGGCATAGGCGAAACCCAGCCGCGGAGAGAAGGCTGTCTTATCCATTGGGATATTGTTCTGGCTGGAGTTGCGGCCTGTCCCTACAAGGAAAGCGTCACCGGGGCAAGTTGTGCCAGCTCCAAAACACCCGGATACCGTGGAATTGGTTGCCGCCGGATCCCAGTAGGAAAGTCGACCGTAGGCGTCAGACCATGTGCCCTGCAATTCATAGCGGAGGCCTAAGTTGACGGTCAACTTAGTGGTCATGTGCCATGTGTCGTCCGCGAAGAAAGCGCGGTAAGCCTGCTTGCCCTTTGTCTGAGCGGGGACCTGAGCCACGCCTTCAGTCTGGTTGACGAAACTTCCCTCGTTTTGCGACAGCCCAAGCAGGAAGTCGGCGAATGCGAAGTTAGGATTCGTGGCACCGCCAGCGGCTGGCGATGTTTGGGTCGTCCAGTTTCCTCCAAAGCCGAAGGCGCCACTCGCGATGTTGGTTTGGAAATAATTATCCAGTCCAAGCTCGTACTGGATACCTGTCTGAATGGTGTGCTTCCCACGAATCAAAGTAAACGACGGTGAAATGTTGTACTGCGTATTGTGATCGCCGATGGCGCTGTTGCCCTGCGACTTTCCTACGTCGTTGGGGAACGGGAAGGCCGGAGTGGGCGGCGTTCGCATCGAGTCTCCCGGAGTATTGTAAGTCGACGGCCAGCCCAGAGTTGTGAGGTCAAATCCCGAGAGAAGAGGCGTGCGGCCATAGACGAAACGGCTGCCCGACAGGTTCACATCGAGAATCGTGGTCGGGGTGAAAACATGGTTTATGCCGACGACGACCATTTTCGTGTGATATTTTTCCGCGCAACGATCAAGACAGAGGCCAGTTCCCAAGGGGTTAACCGGCAAGTCAGTTAATCCGAAGTAAGCGAATCTACCGAAGAGGTGCGTGTTGCTTCCGATATTTTGATCCCCGCGCGCCACGAACTCGTTGGTATTTCCGCCGGCAGGCGCCGCGCTCAAATAGTTGTTTACATCGCCGGCTAGATTCGGGGCCGGGAAGTAGGTTTTCCAGAGCACTTGCGTGGCAGTGCTGAATTCTGAAGCAGGAATTTGATTGTTGGCGTAGGGAGCCTGTCGGATGCCTGCGGCGTTCACGCTATACGGATCGTAAAGCTGCCCCGCCGGATTGCTGCAAATCCCAGCGCCATTGAAAGCACCGCCTGCACCACCCTGGCTGACCGGCAACGTACAGAGAGAGGAAAAATCCCCTGTCAGCATGGAGGTCTGAGGGACCGTCGTAGTAAAGGGAGATCCGGTGCGCTGGCGGTATTGCTCCCAACTCACGTAGAAGAATGTTTTATCTTTGATCACCGGGCCGCCGACCTGGAACCCGTACTGATTCTGCGTCCACGGTGGAGGCGTGTTCGGATTACCGCTTGCAATCTCCGTCTGCTTATTGAAGTATTCGTTGGCGTTCAGCACCTTGTTGCGAAAGTATTCATAGGCAGAACCGTGCCAGTTGTTGGTTCCGGATTTAGTACTGAGGTTTGTGACGCCACCGGAGAACTTGCCCCACTCAGCCCCGAGATTGCTGTATTGCACCTTGAATTCGCCGACGGAGTCCTGGGTGGGAATGATGATCGGCAGGTTGATATAGCCGATATTCAGGGGTTGACCATCCAGGTACTCTGCACCTTGATTTGCGAAGGAACCGCCGATTTGGTAGTTGCCCCAACTGAAGGGGTTCTGGCCCACCGGGGACCCACCCGATCCGCCCTGCGCAACTGCAGCGGGTGAAACGATGATGAGGTTAAAGATGTTCCGACCGTTTAGCGGCAACTCGTCGGCCTTGCGCTGTTCCACCACTTGGCCCAGCGAAGACGATTCGGTTTGCAGCAACGGCGTTTGCGAAGTCACCTCGACAACCTGGCTGACCTCGCCGACCTGCAACGCTGCGGCGATGTGCGTGTCCTGCTGCACCTGTACGGTGACGTCATTGCGGACGAAGTGCTTGAACCCCTGCTTCTCCACGTCAACCCGGTACTGGCCGGGAAAGAGATTTACAAACGTAAAGAGTCCGTCGGCGCCACTCGATTGTGTGCGCTTTTCCCCCGTACCCAGATTGGTCAAGGTCACGCTGGCATCGGTAATCGTGGCTCCGGTATTGTCTGTGACCACGCCAGCGATCGAACCGTAAGTGCTTTGGCCATAGAGTGACAAAGAGAATGAAACGAGAAGGGCGACTGAGACGAGCAGGCTCCGCAGAATGCGACTTGGCATAAAGTGACTCTTTCCGGTACAGGAATTTCCCCAAATCAAGGACCCAATAACAGTGGCGGGATTTTTGTTCATTAGGACGACCGTTGTCAAGAAGAAAATTAGTTGATTTGCATTAGATTTATCGTTAACCCTCAAAAACAGTGGTATGCTTCCCCGGCCATGCCCGTGACTATGCAAGACATTGCAAAGGGTCTGAATGTTTCCGTGGTCACAGTTTCCAAAGTGCTGCGCAACCAGGGGAGAATCAGCGAAGCCACCCGGCAGCGGGTATTGCGGCGGGCCAAGAAGCTGAATTATCAGATGAACTGGGTGGCGCGCAGCCTGGTGACGCGGCGCACGTATACGATAGGCATCCTGTTGCCGGAATTCGCGCATCCGTTCTTTGCGGAGATCGCCCGCGCGGTGGCGCGAACCGTCAGGCCACATGGTTATTGCGTTGTGATCTCATCCTTCGAGGAAGATCCTGCGCTCGAGGCCAGTGAGATCGATTCTTTGCTGGCGCGGCAGGTAGATGGATTGATCATCGCGTCGTCTCAGCCCGCACGCCAGCTCAGCGTATTCAAGAAGATAGAAGCGCGGAAGACTCCGTATGTTCTGATCGACCGTCCCATCGCGGGCGTGGAAGCCTGTTTTGTGGGAGTGGATAATCAGGCCATTGGCAGGCTGGCCACGGAACATCTGATCGCAAAAGGTTGCAAGCGCATCGGCCATCTGCGCGGTCCGCAGTTGCGGATTGCCGCGGAGCGGGTGGATGGGTATCGCCAGGCGCTGGAGCAGGCTGGCGTGCGTGCAGACCGGAACTGTATCGTCGCCGCCGGTCATACAGACACTACCGGGTACGAAGGAATGAAAGAATTGCTGAAAGTGGAGCCGCGAGTAGACGGAATTTTTTGTTATAACGATCCGGTCGCGATCGGCGCAATGAAGGCGATCGCGGAGGCGGGTCTTCGAGTGCCGCAGGATGTTGCCTTAGTTGGTGCGGGCAACGTTCGCTATTCCGACGTTTTGTCGGTTCCGCTCACGACTGTGGATCAAGGAACCTGCCAGATTGGAACTCTGGCGGCCGAACTCTTGATGGGACGAATCGGAGCGAAGCGGCCGATGCGCGCGCAAAAAATATTGATTCCGCCTAAACTTGTGGAACGCGAATCGACGCGGCTATCGTGAGTAAGAATGTGATGGCGAGTGGGGAAACATTCTTGCAGCAGATGTGCGTTTAATTCGCGCGCGGTATTTCTGGGTGAGGGAATCCTGAGTTGTTGAACACTTTGCTTCGCGGAATCTGCATTTTGAGCCTTGTATTCGTGGCGACGGCTCTCACTGCCCCGGTTTTCGACGTTAACGTGCCTCGCGGTTTGGATTTTACGCTGCAGAATTCGCCGACTCCGCAGAAGTATCTGATTGAAACCATGCCCGGCGGGGTCGCCCTCCTCGATTACAACAACGATGGATTGCTGGATATTTTCCTGGTGAATGGCGGGCGCATCACCAGTCCAATGCAGACGCCGGAAAATTTCGACCGGCACGATCCGCGTTATTGGAACCGATTGTACCGGCAGAATAAAGATGGAAGTTTTACCGACGTGACACAACAAGCCGGACTGGCCAATGCCGGCGACGGAAACTACGGCATGGGCGTGGCCGTAGGGGATTACGACAATGATGGCTATCCCGATCTCTACGTGACCAGCTACGGGAAAAATATTCTTTATCACAATAATGGTGACGGAACGTTCACCGACGTGACGGCGAAGGCGGGCGTGGCGGGCGGGGGATGGTCAGTTTCGGCGGGATTTTTTGATTACGATAACGATGGCAAGCTCGATCTTTTCGTAACCCGCTACATGGATTGGGATACGAAACACAGCAAGGATTGCGGCGGGAACTATCATACTTATTGTCCGCCGGAGGAATTTCCTGCGACCACGAACATTCTTTATCACAACAATGGCGACGGAACTTTTACAGATGTGAGCCAGCGCTCGGGCATTGCGGCGAAAAAGGGCCGCGCTCTGGGCGTGGCGTTTGCCGACTATGATGGCGACGGGTTCACCGACATATTTGTCGCCAACGATGGCATGCAGCAGTATTTATTTCATAACAACGGAAATGGAACGTTTTCGGAAGTGGGCATGGAAGCGGGGACGGCGCTTTCGCAGGATGGACGCCGGCTTTCGGGCATGGGAGTCGTGTTCCAGGATTATGACAATGACGGACGTCCCGATGTGATTGTGACGGAGTTGCCGCGGGAAATTTACGGCGTTTATCACAACGACGGCGATGGATCGTTCACTTATCGCAGTCTGGAAACCGGGCTTGGACTTCTCTCCAGCGGAAGCGCGGGCTGGGGCGTGGGGCTGGAAGATTTCGATAATGATGGCTGGAAGGATTTGTTCGTAGCGCAGGGGCATGTGCTCGACAACGTGGAACAGATCGATCCTTCGCTGCACTATCTTGAACCGCCGCTGCTGGCGATGAATCACAATGGTCGCTTCGAGCGTGTGGACTCCGGGGACGCGGTTCCGTGGGCGGCGCGGGGCGCGGCTTTCGGCGACTTAAATAACGATGGATGGCAGGACGTTGTGATGACAACGCTGGGCGGCCATCCGCAAGTTTTCGTGAACCACGGCGGCAAAGCGCACTGGCTCGCGATCACTTTGCGCGGGACGCGGAGCAATCGTGATGGATTCGGCGCGCGTGTGCAAGTGAACGGGCAGACGCGGTTTGCCACTTCGGCGGGAAGTTATCTTTCGTCAAGCGACAAGCGTCTGCACTTTGGACTTGGAACAGCGGAAAAAGCGAAAGTGGAAATTGTCTGGCCATCCGGCATTCATCAAACTTTGAACGACGTTCACGCCGATCAGTTTTTGGAAGTGCGTGAACCGGAGAAGCCTTGATCCACGTAACATTGATCCACGTAATTCTAACTTTGTGGTTCGCGTCGCAGATCGCCTCGCCGCAGGCGGCCGAGCATATGCAAGCCGGAATTGCGGCAGACAAGCAGCGGCAGTTCGGTGTCG
Organism: Candidatus Sulfotelmatobacter sp.; assembly: GCA_049684755.1. GTDB lineage: Bacteria > Acidobacteriota > Terriglobia > Terriglobales > Acidobacteriaceae > Sulfotelmatobacter. The sequence goes on along the minus strand of JBAVGI010000449.1, from coordinate 3,012 downwards.
CGATCACCGAATATAAGAAAGTTACGGAACTCGATCCATCATTTGCCGATGGCTTTGTCAGTCTGGGGCAGGCTTACATGGAAAGCGGCGACTACTCATCCGCCATCCCGCCGCTCAAACACGCGTTGGAACTCAACGCGGATTCAGCACCGGCTCATCAGTTGTTAGGGTACGCGCTGCTCGCGCAGGGATACGCGGCGGAAGCGGTTCCGCACTTGCAACTCTCGCCGGACAAAACGGCATTGGGCATTGCGCAAATTCAAATCGGACAACTGCCGGAGGCGGTTACCAATCTTCAAGCTGCGCTGGCAGCGCATCCCAACGATCCGGATATTCTTTATTACTTAGGCCGCGCCAGCGGTCTGCTGGCCAAGCAATCGATTGATACTTTGCTCGCGGCTTATCCCGACTCCGCCCGCGCGCACCAGGCGATGGCGGAAAATTATTTTGTGCTGCGGCGAATGCCGGACGCGGAAAAAGAATATCGCGAGGCGTTGCGGCTACGCCCCGGCCTGCCGGAAGCTCACCTGGCCCTGGGCGAAGTTTACGCCGGAGCTTTTCAGTGGCCGAAGGCGGAAGAAGAATTTCGCATGCAGGTGAAGTTACAGCCGGGAAATGCTGAGGCTGCCTACCGGTTGGGAAATGCGTTGTTAGAGCAGGGCAAAGCGCATGAGGCGCGCTCGGAACTGTTGCGCGCCGATCGATTGCTGCCTGACATGCCGGAAACGCTTTATGCGCTGGGGAAAGCGGCGTCGCTCGAAGGCGATTCGCCTGCGGCAGAGAAGGCGTGGACGAAGCTTCTCTCCATCGAGAAGCAAAGTTCGCTGGCGGCGCAGGCGCATTTCGGGCTGGCGGGAATTTATCGCAAGCAAGGGAAGACCGCTGAGGCCAAGCATGAAATGCAGGAGTTCCAGAGTTTGCAGAGTTCGGCTCAGGCACAACCAGCCGCGCAACCGAGTCCGCAACACTAAGTGGCAGTCACAACATATTTAGGAGCACTGATATGGAACTGATCCAGCATGGGTTTTATCGCCGTCTTCCCGCGACTATCTTTTATCTCCTTGGAAGTGTGACGTTTTTCGCGCTGGCAGCATGGCCGCTCAAGGCCGCCGAACCATCGTCGCTAGTTTTGAACACCGGTTGGCAATTCCGTGCGGTTGCGAACGCCGATCGATCCGACGTGAAAGAGTGGCATCCCGCGCAGGTTCCAGGCGTGGTGCAAACGGATCTGCTGAACAATAAGCTGATCCCGGATCCTTTTTATGGGGACAATGAATTCCGTTTGCAGTGGATCGGGCTTGCTGACTGGGAATATCAAACTACGTTTCAAGTCGACGCCGCCACGCTGGCGCATGAGCATCTTGACTTAGTGTTTGACGGTCTGGATACATTTGCCGACGTCTATCTTAACGATCAACCAATCTTGCACGCGGACAACATGTTCCGCCGCTGGCGAATTCCTGCGAAGACGGGGCTGAAGTCCGGACCGAATACCCTGCGAATCGTTTTTCACTCTGCGGTAGAGAAGATGATTCCGTACGTCAAAACGCTGCCTTACGTTCTTCCGTCGATCTCGACTCAAACTGCCGGAAACGAAGAAAATATCGCCACCGCCCCTTACACGAGAAAAGCTCCATATAACTATGGTTGGGATTGGGGACCGCGTTACATGACCGAGGGAATTTGGCAGCCCGTTCGGCTGGAAGCCTGGGATGCGTTGCGCATTGAGAATTTTCACATCCACCAACAAAGTATCCAGTCCGACCTGGCCAACGTTAGCGCTGAACTCGAAATCGAAGCGAGCAAGCCGACGACCGCTACTCTCACCTTGGCTCACGATGAATTGTCTGGACCGCCGACTTCCGACGGAAATCAAACGCTGCAACTCAACGCCGGGATGAATCACGTTTCATTTCCGCTCCGAATTGCCGCGCCCAAGCTGTGGTATCCGGTGGGATACGGAGCGCAAAACCGTTACCGTTTTTCCGCATCGATTCGTATCGGCCGCGAAGCGGCCGCTCACGCCGAGACGAAGACCGGTCTGCGCTCCGTAGAACTGCGCCGCGTTCCCGATCAATGGGGAAAAAGTTTTGAGTTCGTCGTAAACGGAATTACCGTGTTCGCAAAAGGTGCGGACGTCATTCCCTTCGACAGTTTTCCCAACCGCGTGACTCCGGAAATTCATCGCAACATTCTTCAGGCCGCGCGTGATGCGCACATGAATATGGTTCGCGAGTGGGGCGGCGGCTACTACGAGTCGGACGATTTTTACGATATTTGCGATGAACTCGGAATTATGGTTTGGCAGGAATTCATGTTTGGTGGAGACATGATTCCGGGAGATGTTCCTTTTCAAGAAAATGTCCGGCAAGAGGCCATCGATCAAATCAAACGACTGCGCGATCATCCCAGCATCGTTATCTGGTGCGGTAATAACGAAGTTGAAACCGGCTGGTACCACTGGGGCGATCGCCAGGCCTTTAAAGAATCAGTTTCGCCGGCGACACGCGAGCGCGTGTGGCAGGATTACGTCATCATGTTCGCCGACATCATCAAGAGTTCGGTCATGCAGTATGCCGATCCCACGCCCTACTGGCCGAGTTCGCCCAGCGCAAACTTTGAGGAAATTCCGGACAATCAACACAACGGAGATATGCACTACTGGGCGGTCTGGCACGCGCAGGCGCCGGCGTCGGACTATACCTTGCAATTTCCGCGCTTCATGACGGAGTACGGATTTCAGTCATTCCCCGAAATGCGCACGATTGAAACCTTCGCCAAGCCCGAGGATTTCGACATTCGTTCCGCAGTGATGCAGGCGCATCAGAAAAATAAAGGCGGCAACGAACGCATTCTCACGTATATGTTGCGGGAGTACCGCCAGCCGAAGGACTTCGCTTCCTACGTCTATCTCAGCCAGGTGCAGCAAGCGGAGATTATCAAGATTGGCGCCGAGCACTTGCGCCGGCAGCGTCCGCGCACCATGGGTTCATTGTATTGGCAGTTGAATGA
>JBAVGI010000448.1:0-1522 GCA_049684755.1 Candidatus Sulfotelmatobacter sp. | reverse complement strand
AGAGGAAATTGAAAAAATCCATGCAGGCGGAAACACTGAATCGGTCATTTTGGCTGGCGGTTCCGTTTTGCGGTAGGGAAAATTATGAAAACAAGTTCGTACTACGCGGAAATTTTCGGGATGGATGCGCTGGATTCAGTTGCACCCGTTCTGCATTCCAAGCCGGTTCCTGACGTGCCATTTCTGGATGACGCTACAACTGATTATCGAAAGTCTGCGGGTGCAGCGGATCAGCTTTGCAAAAAGCTGGAAGATTCAGCGTTGGTTTCTGAATTGGTTGGTCCCGTGACTGACATATCGGGGCAAGTGTTCACGCCATCCGCGCACGCCATTATCAATCGCAAGGCAGCAGCGTTCCCGGCTGACTTCCTAGAAGAAATATTGCCCACTGCAAACGCGCTGGCTAGCCTTGCGCCGAACGCCGTGCGGCAGTTCGGGAATTTACTCAAATCCACTGCCCGCAAGAAAAAAGTTGAGCCAATTTGCTGGGGTTGCATGGAAACCGTGAATGACTGCGAGTGTGCCGCGTGAGCAAACCTGCAGATTTCCGAAACCCATACAAGCCGGATATGCGCCCGTTCGACCGGCCCGAACTCAACGACCTGATAACCAACACGGACGCACCCACACTGCCAAAACCTGCGTGTTGGAAGTGCGGGCAGCCGTTGGCGCAGTGCCAGTGCAAAGGGGGAATCTAATGACTTATCCCGTAAGCAGTTCGAGCAATAATTACGGCCCGAACGTCGCGGCTAGCAGTTTCACCTATGAGTTATCCGGCGGAATTCCGCCAGCAACGGGCGCGCTAGCTGTTCCGCAGAGTCCGTCTGGAACGTCGGTTAACAGCACGGGCCGAACGCAGAGCGCAACGCAAACCAAACTTTCGAATCAGGTTGTTCTGAATGCCGGGACAACTCCGACTGCAACCGGATTACTGCCCATTTTTAAGGGCTAACAATTTTCCGATTTTCCCGTACGTCTAGACGATAGAGGGAGAATAGAAGAGTGCTGCACTTTTTCCCATTGATGCAGCACTCTTCCTAAACAGTTCTGTATCAAGTTGCCGCGCCCGGTCTCAATTCCCGGCACAATGTACTGTCGGACAAGGGCTGCAGGTTCGGGGCGGCTACTCATATTTACCTGCAGTCCCGAGTGCATTGAGAATGTTTCCATCATTTCATGGCGCGCAGCGTGCGCGGTGCCGGGGGTGCATTCTCAGTTTTCTAACCGGGACGGAAACGCTGGTCGCGCGTAAGCTGCGATACTCCCAAACGCTACCGGGTGCGGTTTTTACGCTTTTCCGCACCCGTTTTTATTTCACGGGCATAACACGGACAGTGCCACGCAAACCCCAACAAACAAGCAGGTTACAGCGGCACGCTGGGTTGTGAACCCAAGGCGCTTGTTTACTCCGTCAAGCTGTTTTGCGATTAAAGACAATATGAGCGCTGCAGAATAATTCCGGCGTGGTCACGGCGTTGCGGGCTGGGATTCAGCACCAGCGGGGCAAGGATAGGGCCTAGCG
>JBAVGI010000447.1:0-6450 GCA_049684755.1 Candidatus Sulfotelmatobacter sp. | reverse complement strand
TGAGCACGGGAGAAATCGTCAGCTCTGGGACGCTCACGGCCGGACATCGGACCGAGAGAGGTGACGTTTGGCGCGTTGATATCGACGGGCTGCCGCTGCCATCGCTAACACTGCGCCTGACTTGACGCTAGTAAGGAGCTGGGATGACGGCATCTTCCGGATAACCTCCCATGCCGAACTCGGGATAGTCGAGACCCTCTTCTTCCACCTGCGGCGCAACTCGCATGCTCTTCACTTTGTTGACGACTGAGAAAACCCCGTAGGTTAAGCCGAACGCCCAAATGGCATAAAGAGTCGCTCCCATAAGCTGGCACAGGAACTGCCGCGTATCGCCGTGGAGCAAGCCGGTTACACCTTGGCCAGCGCGTCCGAGATACGAAGATGCGCCCACACCATTCCAGCCGAGGCCGTAAGTGCCGTCGGCAAAAATTCCCACACATACCGCGCCAAACCAACCACAATAGCCATGCACGGAAATTGCGCCACAGGGATCGTCGATCTTGAGAACGCGGTCGTTGAAAAGAACGCCGCCGCAAACCAGACAGCCGGCGAGAATCCCGATGATCGTCGCGGAAGTTGGAGACACAAAGGCGCACGGGGCAGTGATCGCAACGAGCCCTGCAAGCATTCCGTTACAAGCCATGGTGATGTCCGGTTTGCCGAACGCGAGATACCAGAGCAGCATGGCAGCAGCGGAGCCGGCAACGGCGGCTAGATTCGTATTTACTGCGACTACTGAGATGCGAAGATCAGTTGCTCCCAGGGTAGAGCCTGGATTAAATCCCATCCATCCAAAAAGCAAAATGAACGTGCCGGTCACGACATAGACAATGTTGTGCGCAGGAAAGACGCGGATCTTTCCACCGGGGCCGTACTTACCAAGCCGCGGCCCTAGAATGATTGCGAGCGCCATGGCGCAGAAACCGCCCACCGCATGGACGACCGTAGACCCTGCAAAGTCGACATAACCGTGGCCGAGATTCAGTGTGGAACCAACTTGCGAGAGCCAACCCCCGCCCCAAGTCCAGCAGCCGGAGATCGGATACAGGATTGCGCCGATGAAAAGTTCACATAGCAGAAATGCCCAGAAAGTGATCCGCTCACAGACGGCGCCGACGATGATGTAGCCGGCAGTTTCCATAAATACCACTTCGAACAGCGTCAGAACATTGCTGGAAACGTCATAAGCAGGGCCAGTGAGGAAAAAACCTCTGCCGCCGACGAAGCCCCATTGCCCGCTCCCGATCAGAAAGTGATTCAGGGTGGGGATGCCGCCAAGATTCGCCGGTGAGGCATTGATATTTACCGCTCCAAACTGAAACGCATACCCCACCGCGTAATATGCCAGAAAGGCAAACACGTAGGCCGCGAAGTTCAGCATCATCAAGTGGGCAGCATTCTTCTTGCGAACCAATCCGCAGGTGAGCAGTGCGAAGCCGGCTTGCATGAAGAGAACCAGGTAGCCGGTGTTCAAAGTCCAGGCGAAATTCGTGGCGACGCGAACATGGCCGACGGTGTCGGCAAGTTTTACTGTAAGCGGCTCCTTCGCCGCCTGGGCTTGGTATTCGTCGTATGCCTTCTTCTTCGCTGCGTAATCCGGGTCCGACTTGTCGGTTGGCTCCGTGACGACGAAAGGATTACCCGCTGCATCTACGGCGGCATTTCGGTCTCCGGTGGCAACGCCGGATGGATCTGGTTTGGGCGCATCGTCGGCAAAACATGTCGAGGACAGCCCGGCGAACAGTCCGGCTGATAGAACGACGGCAATACCGGCAGACACCAACGACAGGCGCAGAGAGTGCCTGTCGATTCGCTTTGTCATGTTTGCTTGCTCCTGTTTTTGAGGCGTGGGTAATTCATTGCTGGTCGTAGGTCCGCTGGAAGAAGCGCCAGCAAATTCCCGTGCGACCGCACCGCAATCTTGGAGGGAAGGGCTGACCCAAAGTGAGCCGACCAGGCGAACGCCATGGCGTTCTATCGCAGTCTTCTCCCTAATCCGCAGACGATAAAGGGATGGAGTAGCTGAGTCCAATTCAAATTTCTTATAGCGCGGATCAGGCTCTCGAATACGGGCGAATGCTAATCTTAGACCTGCCGATGCGTCTACAGAATTCGCTCGTGAGTGTACCCCGCGGCTGAGAGCGCCACCAGCAGTTCGGCGATATGCGCCGGGCCTCGGGTTTCCATTGTGATATCAATGGCCGTATCGCCGAGGTTAACCCCGTGATAGGCGCGATCATAAGCAGTTTCAACAATATTGGCGCGAAGATCGGCAAGAATCCCGGTTAGGCGGTGCAAGGCTCCGGGATAATCCGGCAGATGGACGCGCAGACGAACCAGCCTGCCATCTTTCACCAGGCCGCGTTCGATGATCCGGGCAAGCAACGTAACGTCAATATTGCCTCCGCACACCAGCACCGCAACCTTCTTGCCCTCCAGCGGCAGTTTGTGGTTCAGCACGGCCGCAATCGACGCTGCGCCCGCACCTTCCGCCAGAGTTTTTTCTCGCTCTAGAAGCAGCAGAATGGCGTTGGCGATTTCTTCTTCTTCGACCGTAACAATGTCGTCCACATATTTCTGAACCAGGGGAAACGTCCGTTCGCCTGCGCGGCGTACCGCAATTCCGTCTGCAATTGTCGCGGCAGCTTTAAGAGTCACCGGACTTCCTTGGGCGATTGCGGCCTTCATCGAAGGTATCTTGGCGGGCTGTACTCCAAAAATCCGAACGGCCGGATTCATTTCTTTCACCGCGCACGCGATGCCGCCGATCAGCCCGCCTCCTCCAATCGGAGCCACAACTACTTCGATGTCGCGCTGCTGTTCCAGTATTTCCAATCCCAACGTGCCCTGCCCGGCAATCACGGCATCATCGTCGAATGCGTGGATTAGTGTGAGATTTTCTTGTTTGCCGTGTTCGACGGCTTTCTCATATGCCTCGTCATAATTCGTGCCATGCAAAACTACTTCGGCTCCATAAGCGCGCGTGGCCGAAACTTTTGTAAGCGGGGTGGGCAGCGGCATGTAGATAAGCGCTCGAATACCATGGCGGCCGGCATGGTAAGCAACCCCTTGCGCATGATTTCCAGCCGATGCGGCAATCACTCCGTGGGCGCGCTCTTCGTTGGTCAGTGTCAGCAACTTGTTCAACGCGCCCCGCTCTTTGAAAGCTCCAGTGCGCTGTTGATTGTCCAGCTTCAGGAAAATCTGGTTATTGGTGAGGATCGAAAAAGATTCCGATCGCGTGCAGGGAGAAACGCGAATGGCTTCGCGTATGCGTCCCATTGCAGTTTGAATGTCTTGGATCCCGATCATTGCGCTCGCGATGTCATCTTAATACCTGGAGGGCATCCGCAGTCACAATCATCAAGCGATTTGTTGGACCGCCGCAATCGAAGGCGCGGAACGCACAGCCGCGGATGAAAGGTAAGTATGGACAGCCGCGGCTGCCTTGCGGCCTTCGGAAATCGCCCATACGACGAGCGATTGGCCCCGCCGCATATCACCAGCGGCAAACACTCCGGGCACAGAGGTCATGTAGTTTTGATCCGTGGCAACATTGCCGCGCTGATCCAGCGCCACGCCAAGTTGCTCGATCATTCCATTCCGCACCGGACCCAGGAATCCCATCGCGATGAGCACCAAATCTGCTTCGACTATGAAATCGCTGCCCGCAATCGGTTCAAACTTCGGTGCAGGGCCAACGCGCACGGCATGCAATTGCTTTACGCTTCCCGCTTCGCCGGTGAATTTGGTGGTCGCAATACTCCAGTCGCGAATTCCGCCTTCTTCGTGCGCCGCCTCAGTGCGCAGTTGCATCGGCCACAGCGGCCACGGAGTAAGCGGCGAACGATCATCGGGTGGCTTGGGCATGATTTCAAACTGATGCACTGAGATCGGCTTTTGTCGATGACAAGTGCCCAGGCAGTCTGCGCCAGTGTCGCCGCCGCCGATGATGACCACTCGCTTGCCGCTGGCCAGGATTTCAATTTCAGGCTCGACGGTGTCGCCAAGGCAGCGGCGGTTTTGCTGCGGCAGGTATTCCATGGCGAAATGGATTCCCTTCAGCTCGCGCCCCGGAACTTTGAGATCGCGTGGATGTTCTGACCCACCTGCCAATACGATTGCATCGAAGTCGCGGCGCAAATCCTCGACCGAAATATTCTTACCCACTTCCGTTCCAGTAACGAAGCTCACCCCTTCGGCCGACATTTGTTCCAGACGGCGGTCGATGATGTCTTTCTCCAGCTTGAACTGTGGAATGCCGTAGCGCAGCAATCCACCGATGCGGTCAGCTTTTTCGTACATGACGACGGCGTGACCAGCGCGGCATAGTTGTTGCGCGGCCGCGAGTCCAGCCGGCCCTGAGCCCACGATCGCAACTTTTTTGCCGCTGCGATGCTTCGGCGGCTCAGGCCGGATCCAGCCTTCTTTAAATCCACGCTCTACAATATTCTTTTCGTTCTGTTTGATCGTCACTGCGGGCTGATTGATGCCCAGCACGCAGGACGCTTCACAGGGCGCGGGACAAATTCGGCCGGTGAATTCCGGAAAATTATTGGTTGCGTGAAGTTGCCGCACTGCCTCTTTCCATCGCCCGCGGTAAACCAGATCGTTCCAGTCGGGAATCAGATTATTGACTGGACATCCCGTCTGGCAAAAAGGTACACCGCAATCCATGCAGCGGGCGCCTTGTTTCTTAAGGGTCTCTTCGGGCAGATCGAGATAAATTTCAAACCAGTCATTCACCCGCTGCGTGACAGGACGGCGCGGTGCAAGCTCGCGAGAATATTCCAGAAAACCCGTGGTCTTACCCATTCTGCACCTGCACGTGCCGCGCATGCTCGACCTGTGTGACACGAGCCACAGGCTGACTTGGAATATGAGACTCGCGGTTACGGCTCACTCCGAGCGCTCGTTTGAATTCGTGCGGAAATACCTTAATGAAGCGAGGCAGCAGGTCAGTCCAATTTTCGAGAATCCACTTCGCGCGCCGGCTGCCGGTCAGCTCCAAGTGGCGAGTGATGAGATTTTTTAAGAGCGTGGCATCCTGCGTTTCGATCACAGGCTCCAAGTCTACCGAGCCCAGATTGCACCTTTCCTGCGCGAAGTTATGGCGTTCGTCAAAGACAAAAGCAATGCCACCGCTCATGCCGGCCGCAAAATTCCTGCCGCATGATCCAAGCACGACTACCACTCCGTTGGTCATGTATTCGCAACCGTGATCGCCGACGCCTTCCACCACCGCGGTTGCTCCAGAGTTACGAACCGCAAAACGTTCCCCGGCAACTCCGCTGAAAAAAGCCTCGCCGCTGGTGGCGCCATAGAGGACAACGTTTCCAATCAAGATATTCTCTTCGGCAGCGAATTGAGAGGCCTGCGGCGGGTACACACTCAAGCGCCCTCCGGACAGGCCTTTGCCGACGTAATCATTAGCGTCTCCCTCGAGGGTGAGGGTTACGCCTTTGGCCAGAAAGGCACCCAAACTTTGTCCCGCCGAGCCTTCCAGCTGAATACGAATCGTATCGTCGGGCAGACCTTCGGAACCATGGGCCCGCGCAATTTCTCCGCTCAACATTGTGCCCACGGTGCGATGAACATTGCGTACTGGCAAAGTGATCTCAACCGGAGTTAGTGTGTCAATGGCAACGCGAGCGGCTTTGAGGATTTTGTGGTCAAGCGCATCTTCGAGGCCGTGATCCTGCGCCTGCATGCAACGTCGTGAAACGCGCGACGGAACCGGAGGGCTATACAGAATTGCCGAAAGATCCAGCCCCCGCGCCTTCCAGTGATCGACCGCAGGTTCGAAGTCGAGCATATCCACACGGCCTACCATCTCGTCGAAAGTGCGGAATCCCAGCTGCGCCATGTACCGGCGCACTTGCTCGGCGAGAAAGAAAAAGAAATTGATGACATGTTCGGGCTGGCCTTGAAACTGCTTGCGCAGCACGGGATCCTGCGTGGCAATGCCGACTGAGCACGTATTGAGATGACATTTGCGCATCATCACGCAGCCCATTGCAATCAGAGGCGTAGTGGCAAAGCCAAATTCTTCGGCTCCAAGGAGTGCCGCGATTACCACGTCGCGGCCAGTCTGCAGTTTGCCGTCCGTCTGCACGCGAATGCGGCTACGCAGGTCGTTCAACAGCAGCACCTGCTGCGTTTCTGCCAAGCCCAATTCCCACGGAATGCCCGCATGTTTTATGGAACTCAGAGGCGACGCTCCCGTTCCACCGCTGTCACCGCTGATCAGAACCACATCAGCATGCGCTTTTGCCACGCCAGCGGCTACCGTGCCCACCCCTGCCTCAGCCACCAACTTTACCGCGATGCGGGCCTGCGGGTTAATATTCTTCAAGTCATAAATGAGTTGCGCGAGATCTTCGATGGAGTAGATATCGTGATGGGGCGGCGGAGAAATCAGGCCGACTCCGGCAACTGAATGGCGCAAGC
>JBAVGI010000446.1:0-1855 GCA_049684755.1 Candidatus Sulfotelmatobacter sp. | reverse complement strand
GGCCTCAAGCGCGGTCGCGCGCTGTGCCGGGTCGCCGATCTTGACCGCCGAAGCGTAGGCCTCGTACTCGGCGTGATTCTTGATGGCCTTCTTGGCAGGCTCTTCTGCAGGTTGCTGCGGAGAGGTTGACTGAGGGGCGAGTTGCGCCGATTGCGCGGTCGGCGCCTGCGTGGCCGGAGATTGCGCTACAAGTGAAGGGGAGGCCACGAGAACAACAGAAAACAGCGCAGCAGAGAGACGTTGTTGCGAATTGAATCTCGAACTCATTTCTTCACCAATTGGCCTGCCGTTGCTGGAGTCACAATCCCAGCTTTGCCCACATCGCGTCCACCTTGGCCTTGGTGGAGCGATCCATCTCGATCATCGTGGGCCACGGCCGCTCGAATCCCTCGGCCCTCCACTTGCGCGTTGCGTCCACGCCCATTTTCGAACCGTAGTTGGGGAGTCGTGAGGCGTGGTCGAGCGAATCAACCGGCCCCAGCGTGAACTGGATATCGCGCTCGGGATCGATGTTGTTGGCCACTCGCAGCACCACTTCGCCCATGTCCTGCACGTCGCAGTCCTCGTCCACCACAATGATGCACTTGGTAAACATGGCCTGCCCAAGCGACCAGATGGCATTCATCACTTTGCGCGCGTGACCGGGATAACTTTTCCTGATCGACACGATCATGAGGTTGTGGAACACGGCCTCGACAGGCAGGTTGATGTCGACCAGCTCGGGGATAGTCATCTTCATCGCCGGCAAAAAAATCCGTTCCACGGCCTTGCCCATCCACGCGTCTTCCATTGGCGGCTTGCCCACGATGGTTGCCGCGTAAATGGGGTCTTTGCGATGGGTGATGCAGGTGAGATGGAAGACCGGGTATTCATCCTGCAAGGTGTAGAAGCCGGTGTGGTCGCCGAACGGGCCTTCGGGGCGCAACTCCCCGAGTTCAACGTAGCCTTCGAGGACAATTTCAGCGTGTGCGGGCACTTCGAGATCGACGGTCTCGCACTTGACGATCTCTACTGGCTTGCCGCGGAGGAAGCCCGCAATCATGAACTCCTCAACCTCAGGCGGCGCAGGAACGATCGCGGAGAACGTCGTCGCGGGATCGGTGCCGATGGCCACGGCTACCTCGAGACGCGAGCCTTTCAGATTTCCAAAAGAGACCTGGGGCAATCCGCCGATGGAGCCATTGGGAACGCTGACCGCGCCGCCAGCCGATTCAGCCATCATCGCAACCCTTGCAGGGAGCGGACTTTCGGACGAGCTCTTCGCCGCAGCTTCCCGCAGGGCGTTTCGATAGTGCTCCGCCGCAACCTTCTGTCGCTGCCAGTGCATGCCGGTGGTCTGCCCGTCGTACACCTGCATGCGATACATGCCGATGTTGCGCTTGCCATTGCGAGGGTCTTTGGTGTGTACGCATGGCAGCGTAATAAAGCGGCCGCCGTCGTGCGGCCAGCACTTGAGAATCGGGAAATAGTTGAGATCGAACTTCTCGCGCCGAATCATTTCTTTGCATGGCGCGTCTTTGGCGCTCACGGTTTTGGGAAAAACATTTGCCAGCTCGGCCAGCTGGGGCAGCATCTTCAGCTTGTCGAAGAGGCCGCCCGACGGAGGCTTCGCATTCATCAAGCCGTGAATGCGCTGGGCGATCTCGTCAATATTCTCAACACCCAACGCGAGCGCCATGCGACGCTCAGAACCGAACTGGTTGATGAGAACCTTGTGGCCGAGATGCCCCGTGACGTTTTCAAACAGCAGCGCCGGCCCGCCGGGAGCGTACTTTCCCTCCAGCGAAGGATCTCCGTTTTTGACACCTGCCCCCTGTCCCCTGCCCCCTGTCTTTGACACCCGGTCGGTGATTTC
>JBAVGI010000445.1:0-1504 GCA_049684755.1 Candidatus Sulfotelmatobacter sp. | reverse complement strand
CGGTTCGTTTGGGCGCCCGGGGGTCTGAGGCTGATTCGTCGGCTTCCACATGGGTTACATAGTTCCTTTCCTTGTTGGGATTGGGATCACGTGCCGCACTTGCGTGACCAAATGGAATTGTACTCCGTCGTCTCACTTTGAACGCTGTGGAAAAGCTTTATTTTCAACGGAGTTTCCTCCCATGGTACGCACTTTGGGGGTTTCTCGGTGAAACCCTCCGCCTCGACGGACTCCCCTTTTGGCTCGCATACCATGTAAGGATTCCCGGAACGAAGCTCACCGGTGAACCGTTCCACAGTCTATCGGAGTATGCTCTTGGCTCAACAATTCGTAAGCCAGACTTCAATTAGAGTTCAACCAATGGAGCACGCTATGTCCGAACCAGCCCTGATTACTCCACCAGCATTCATGATCGCTCGTCCTCAGCCAGATGAATATGCTCCTTATTACGGCCGTTACATTTCGTTGGTGGAGGGAGACGACATTCTCAACAGGCTTGATCATCAGCGCCGCCAGACCATGATGTTGCTGTGCGCCCGCGACGAGAAAGACGGAGACTTCCGCTACGCCCCCGGAAAGTGGAGCGCGAAAGAGGTCCTCGGACACGTATGCGACACGGAGCGCATTTTCGCTTATCGAGCCCTGCGCATTTCTCGCGGCGATGCCACCCCGCTCGAAAGCTTCGAGCAGGATGATTATGTGCGCCAAGGTCCATTCGCCAATCGACTTCTCTCCGACCTGATCGAGGATTTCATCGCCGTCCGTCGTGCCACGCTTTCGCTCTTGCGAAATCTCGACGAATCCGCCTGGATGCGACGCGGCGTTGCCAGCAAGAATGAGGTTACAGTGCGCGCGCTGGCTTATATGATTGCCGGGCACGAACTGCACCATCGCAAGATACTCGAAGAGAAATATTTCGCGGCATCGCGGGGATGATTGGCCATGTCATCGCGCGCATTGACTGAGCTGCTGCACGGCAAAGGCGCTCACGCCGATCCTTTGGCCTGCGTGGAAGACCTTTCCGCAGAACTCGCCGGACGTCAGGTTATCGGCCTTCCCCACTCGATTGCCCAGCTTCTCTTTCACATGAATTATTGGATGGACTACGATCTCCGCCGCGCGCGCGGCGACAAACCGCCATACCCGGAACATAACTCCGAAACCTTTCCGGCGGCAGCTGGGCCGGCAAATGATGCTGAATGGCATGAATGGCAAAAACGATTTGCCGCACTCACAAACGAAACGGCGGCACTTGCAGGCTCGAGTCCGGCTGACCTCGGTCGTCAAGTCGAAGCCACGCACCCCAGTCACCATCACCGCGCTGATACCCTCGAAGCACTTCTGTGGCAACTCGCCGCCCACAACAGCTATCACACGGGGCAGATCGCCATGATTCGCCGGACGCTCGGCGCATGGCCTCCGCGCGGCGGCGGCGATACCTGGTAGGTTCACTCAGTCAGCATTTTGCCTTGTCATCCTGAGGTCCGCGTCCTTTGCGGACCGG
>JBAVGI010000444.1:0-9262 GCA_049684755.1 Candidatus Sulfotelmatobacter sp. | reverse complement strand
ATCACCAGCGTAATCGGCGACGCGCAAAGCAATATCCGCAACATCGGAGCGCATACTTCAAATAGTCAAGCCAGCGTAGAGATCGTCCTCGACATCTCCGACCTCAAACATCTCGAACAAATCATGGCCGGCCTGCGAAAGATTCCCGGCGTGCACGAGGTGCAACGGCTGCAGAAAATCTAAGAACACCCTTAAGCAACAACTTGCACTAGCGAACTCGCAGAAGAAATTTGTCGAAGCGAATCAAGAATGTCACGAGCGTACGCCAGGCATCGCGATTTTTCGGGAATCGCTGACGAAACGCGCCTCGGATATTCGTCGTAAGTTCGACCCTTAAGCAGCCTGCCATTCTTCGCCTTCCTCACGCCGCCCCATTGCTTGAAGAAAAATGGCACGCGCGATTCGCGGCACTGATCACGCAGCGAAACCACCCAATCCTCGTGCATGGGACGCGCGCCAGGGCCGCTCTCGCCTCCAACGATCGCCCAGCTGATGCCCGAGAGGTTGAAGCGGCCTATGTCTTCTAGCAGCGGCTCAATCGACAGAAAGCGTATCTTTGCGGGCGCCTGTTGCAAATCCTTAACCCGAGGCAGACCATACGGGCGATCCTCAACGCTGACTCCCCACCAGATGTGCTCTTGTTCAGCGGCAAGTCGCAAGGGCCCACTCAGGAGCTTCCGCATCCTCTCTGATCTTTTCGTGAGCACCTGGAACGTGTGCCAGTTCGCTTTGACCATCACTCTGCAAACTGCCTCGATATACTCCTCCGGCACACCATCCTGAAAAAGATCGCTCATCGAGTTCACAAACACGAGTTTCGGAGAACGCCAAAGAAATGGCTCGGTCAGTTTCTCAGGGACTAAGCGCAAGTCGAACCCCTGCTCGTAAGAATGCCCCTTGACGCCGCGAAACCGCTCCGCGAATGTTTCGGCGTAGCAGTGCTTGCAGCCGGGACTGATCTTTGTGCACCCGCGCACTGGGTTCCAGGTAGCATCGGTCCATTCGATATGTGAACGCTCGCTCATAACCCACCTGTGCGCAGCAGAGCTCAATCCCTCCCTCTGCCAAAAGTATAGCCCCAGCTTCGCTATTTGTTCCCTTCGCGACTCAATTTCAAGGTCCAGACTGGCGGCGATGTGCAAGAATCTAGAGTACGAATCAAGGGCATCTCTGGCAAGTCGGCAGGTTGATTACAGTGACATATCAAGCTGAGTTTGGCGGTGCGTGGACTCAGAAGAAACTTGACGCGCTGAAAAAGTATCTTCAGGCCTACACAAAGATTTTCAAGAGGGATCCACGACGAGCCCGGTTCTTCTCTATCAGCTATGTTGATGCCTTTGCCGGGACTGGCACCTTGCGGAGACCAGAACTCGGAGGATTGGCTGAATTTCTGCCCGAGCTGCAAGAGTATGAAAAAGGATTTCGGAAAGGCAGTGTAAGAAGGGCGTTAGAAGTTGACCCTCCTTTCGATATATATGTCTTCGTCGAGAAAGACGCGAAAAAATGCAGTGAGCTTGAAGGTATTGCGGCCGACTTCCCGGACCGTAACATTAGCGTTTTGAATGAGGATGCGAACGTCGCTCTGCTGAAGTGGTGCGAGGGCTTCAATACGGAACATGGACGTGCGGTTGTGTTCCTAGATCCATTTGGTGCTTCTGTGGAGTGGCGGACCATTTCAGCCTTGGGTCAGACTCGTGCCGTCGATCTATGGGTTCTATTTCCGTACTCCGCAATCAACAGGATGCTCATAAATGATCGAACGCCATCCAGAGCGTGGGCGGACCGCCTCACCTCAGTGTTCGGCACAGCGGACTGGGAGAGTGCTTTCTATTCCAAGAACGCGTTTCCGTCGCTTCTTGACTCAACGCAGCAAGTTGAAAGGATTCATAAGTCAGCCAACCATCGCGTTATAACCGACTTCTTCGTAAAGCGGTTACTCGAGGAATTCGTGGCGGTTAGCGATCCATTACCAATGCACAATTCGAACGGGTCTCTGCTTTTCATACTATTCTTCGCCGCCGCGACGACTGGCATTAGAATCGCGAATGACATCATAAGGAAGTTAGCGAGTGTCTGAGAGGCCCTATGGCTGTACGTTCTCCTCGTATCGACAGGATGGCGAGAAAATGAAAACGAACGATTTTAGTCTTGAAACGATGTTGAAGACCTCTGGAAAGCGAATGAGGGACGACCTCGCCGAGCGTTTGATCCCTCATCCGTCCGAACTGGGAACGGATAGGGAGGAGACCATACGTCAGTTTCTGCGTGCCTACTTGCCAAAGCGCTTCGATGTCTCAACCGGATTTGCCTTCGACTCGTCGGGCAAGCTCAGCAAACAGCTTGACATTGTAATTTCGAATTCTCTGATTTGTCCCCGCTTCGAAACAGCCGGAGGCAAGAGATTTTTCCCCTGTGAGTCTGTCGTTGCGGTTGGCCAGGTGAAATCGTCGCTGACGACATCTACCGAATTCCAAAAGGCACTAGCAAACCTCGAATCCGTCAAGTCCTTAGACCGTTCGGCAAATGGCATGGCGATTGACGATGCCACCGGCGAAACGATCAATCCCTGCTGCAATCATCTCGACCAGATCTTTACTTTTGTCTTCGTAACCGGGAAAGCGTTGGCGGGCCGGACCGTCGCCGAGCAATTGATCGAGGTTGTTCACAGAAAGCCTCCTCATGTTTGGCCCAACGTCATATTCGCCATGGACAAATACCTCGTCACTTTCTGCTGCGACAGAGGGGTCTGCCCAAATCCGATGGACGCTCGCGGCGTAGCCCTACAGATGGCATCTGAGCATCACGACATCCTTATGAAGTTCTACCTATTGCTTGGCCGTGCCGTCGAAGTTACGCGGGTAAGCACTCTACCGCACTGGGAATACCTCTCTCGGGTCCGGCAATGGGATGCAGAAGTTTTTCACCCGATCACTGATGGCGCCCCGCCGCATCTGCACACGATCCGCATTTGAAAGCAGCCGAATTCCGGCCGTACCCTTAAGGGCCTTACAGTGGTATATTCCCATGCTTCTTCGGCGGATTCTTATCCCGCTTGGTCTCCAGCATGGCCAGCGCCTGAATCAACTTCTTCCGCGTTTCTCGCGGTTGAATGATCGCATCCACGAATCCCCGATCGGCGGCCACATAAGGGCTGGCAAAGCGGTCGCGGAATTCTTCAATCTTTGTCTGCCGCAGCGCTTCCCGATTCTCCGCGCCGTCCAGCTCGCGTTTGTAAACAATATCCACCGCGCCCTCCGGACCCATGACTGCGATCTCGGCGGTCGGCCACGCGTAGTTCACATCCGTGCGAATGTGTTTCGACGCCATCACGCAATAGGCGCCGCCATACGCCTTTCGCGTGATCACCGTCACCTTCGGCACCGTGGCTTCAGCGAACGCGTATAGCAGTTTCGCCCCGTGCTTGATGATGCCACCGTATTCCTGCGCAGTGCCCGGAAGAAATCCGGGAACATCTTCGAAAGTGATCAGCGGGATATTGAAGCAATCGCAGAAGCGTACGAAGCGCGCGCCCTTCACTGACGCGTTGATGTCGAGCGTTCCCGCTAGCATCGCTGGCTGATTGGCGACGATGCCAATCGACCGCCCGTCCAGACGCGCGAATCCGACGACGATATTCTTCGCGAAGTGCTCCTGCACTTCGAAGAAATACGCGTCATCGACCACGCCATGAATCACATCTTTCATGTCATAAGGCAAATTCGATTGTGCCGGCACGATTTGGTCGAGCGCCGCATCGGCACGATCGATAGGATCGGTACACGCTTTCTGCGGAGGATCATCCAAATTATTCGATGGTACGAAGCTCAACAACTCGCGCACCATCGACAAACATTCGGCATCATCATGCGCCAGAAAGTGCGCCACACCTGATGTTTCGTTATGCGTCATGGCGCCGCCGAGCTGCTCCTTGGTGACTTCTTCATGAGTAACGGTCTTGATTACGTCCGGCCCGGTAATGAACATGTAAGAAGTCTTGTCGACCATCAAAACGAAGTCGGTGATCGCCGGCGAATACACCGCACCTCCCGCGCACGGTCCCATGATGGCCGAAATCTGCGGCACAACCCCGCTATATAAAGTGTTGCGCAGAAAAATGTCGGCGTACCCGGCCAGGGATGCAACGCCTTCCTGAATCCGGGCGCCTCCGGAATCGTTCAATCCGATCAGCGGCGCCCCCACCTTCGCGGCCAGGTCCATGATCTTGACGATCTTTGCCGCGTTCGTCTCCGAAAGCGATCCGCCGAACACCGTAAAATCCTGCGCGAATACATAGACCAGCCGCCCCTCGATGCGGCCATATCCGGTAATGAAGCCGTCGCCATAAAACTTCTGCTCGGCCATTCCAAAATCGTTGCAGCGGTGTGTGACCAGCTTGTCAGTCTCCTCGAAGGTGCCGTCGTCGAGCAGGAACTCGATACGCTCCCGCGCCGACATTTTCCCTTCCTTATGCTGCCGCTCGCGCCGCTTCTCGCCTCCGCCTTCTTCCGCCAGCCGGTTGCGTTTTTTTAGTTCTGCAACTTTTTCCTCGAGATTCATGGCGGATGGATTATACCGGGTGCGAGGGACTTGCAGAGTACTGCCGCCGCGCGCACGCACCGAACCTCTGGAGGGTCTCGGGGTCATCTTCGATTCCGGAAAGTCATCCTCATCGATCGTGTCATTTGCCGCAAAAGTGCAAAAGTTTGCATTTTAGCGGGCAACTGATTGGCGATAACTCGATTGTTCTTAATCTTTTCAGATATGGATATTCGCTTGCGGGCGATCATCACGCTTTAGCGCCTCTTTCCCCCCCATAGAGCGCTAGAGAAGTATCTCTAGTTAGATTCCCAGGTGAATTCAAAGCAGTTCAAATCAATTCCTCGTTAGGGGGAGGATCAAATGCGCCGATTTGTCAAAGCCCTGGTTTTGGCGGCAACAGTTAGCCTGCTTTCCGCCATGGCCTTCGCGACTTCTGTGCCGGTAGGTATTTTTTCCTATGACGTAACCGGGACGGGCACCTTTCAGCTCGATATCACCAACCAGACCGGACCCAACTCTTCCGCTTTCCCGGACACTACCTTTCCGGTTACAAATACAATTTCCCTTTCGAGCTTGAACCTAACCGTGACCCTTTCCAATGGAACCACGGAAACTTTCGGCTCGTCTTATTTCACCCTTAGCCCGGATGGCATCTCGTTTAGCGGCAATCCGCTCTCGACGCTGATACCTGTCACCAGTGCCACACTGACTGGAACCTTCAGCACAACAGCATTCAACCTAAACAATGGAACCACGGTGACGGTGGCTTCGGGCTTCAAAACCACGCTCACGGATCCCTCGGGTACTGTGATGGATGGCGATGTGGCCATCATCTACGGGACCACCGGCACCACGGCCGCTACACCGGAACCCGAGACTTTAATGCTCATGGGGACGGGTCTGGCAGCCTTAATGAGCTTCCGGCGTAAGTACCTCGGAGCAGGCCTGAAAAGATTGCTAAAAAGCAGTGGCGGCACCACCACTATTGCTCTTGCACTCTGTTGTTTGATGCTCGTCTTGTCGGCAGCACCCGCCGCCAGGGCGAGCGTCAAGCTCGACACCTGGACCAATCCGCCATCCGGTGCGGCGGGCTCCAGCAACACGAATATCGTGGGGACGGCTTTCCCGGCAGGCACCATCGCTCCCGCGAGCGTGAATATTTCGATCGCCACGTCCTGCTCGGCTAGCCTTTCTGGGACCGGCGCCACCAAGACGACTGCCCTTAGAGTAACGAAGGTTCTGGGCACCAGCGAGCGGATCGAGTTCCTGATTCCCGCCAGTATCACCAGCACTGGCAATTATTTCGTCTCGATCACCGGCGTCACCACCACCGGGACGACCTTCACCAGCAGCCCCAGTTGCTCCGAAGTCACCATTACGGCAGTCACCAAGGGGCTCTCATCCTGTTTGCCATCGAGTTCCCTGGGCGTACTCACCGGGACCACGACCGTGCAAGCTTATGTCCCGAATGGCTGTTGGGGTTGCAGTACGACCGGCGTCCAATTCGTTCCCATCGAGGGTTCCGGTTCTCCTGCCTCCATCGCTACCAAGAACGCCGTAAATGCCTGCTCATCGAATTCGGTAACGGGTCAAACCGTTTGCACTGCAAACAATACTGACGTCTATCTATTAACTGGATCGACGCTGAGCAAGACTCTGACCAGCGGAAGCAATAGCGAAGCCAGTTTCTCCGGCGGCGAGTGTGAAAATTGCGGTGTTGCCATCGACGCTCTCACCAACACTGCTTTTATTTCGATGGGGTACAACGACAAAGATGCGATTCAGCCCCTGAACCTCAACAACAACACGTTCTCGACTCCGACCACCAGTACGTATGACGTCTCCGAAAACATCTCCGTTGACGCCACGCGAAATCTGATCCTTTCGCCGGGAGAAGATGGGGTTTACGATCTCTTCCAACTCGGGGCGACCGGCAGCTTGACGGAATACGCTAATAGCGTTGGAGGCGAACTCGATTCCGCCGCGGAGGACTGCTCTACGGGCATCGCCCTCGCTTCCGACGAGTTCACCGACGATGTCTTCATTGCCGACTTGACGCAGGCGAAGTTCACCAGCGGCTCGCCGGGTAGCTGGACCGCTCCGAATCAGTTCCTCGCCATTTCGGATTTCGAGGGCTTCTCGGCGGGCACCGACGGAATTTCAGTTACACCGGGCAACTCCCATCTGGGAATCGTGACCGGTGAATTCGGGGGCAGTCAGTTCGGCGTACTTTCCCTTCCCACTACTTCGGGCAGTGGCACACCGGCGCTGGTGGATTGGGCGGGAGCCAGCATACCCGCTACTCCGGATGGAAACTCATTCCAGAACGGTTTCGATCCTCACACCATTACGGCTTACGTTAGCCCGAACACGCAAAAGGCCTACGGCCTGATCGCTGATTGGGCAACCGACGTGCCGACCTACCTCGCCGTAATCGACCTGAAAGCCTTGCTTGCGGCACCGCGGAAAGCGGGCGTGGATGCAGGAGGAAACGCCTGCTCGAGCTGCACGCACTCCGTCGATCCGAGCTACGATTTAGTCGCCCATGGCGTGATTAAATTTGTGGCTACCAAATAAAAACGGCAATCCAGGGATGGGATGTTCTCTCCCATCCCTGGACCATTCTGATTGAAGCGCTCGCAGTTGAAATGGTGCTCCCCCTCAATCCTCCATCCGTACTCACGGCCGGGCCGGCGAACGAAGACTGGGGGAAGGTGGAGGGCGAGCTTACTCGCAATTGATCAAACGAGTGATTTCAATTAATGCTGTCAACGTGTTCCGAAGCTAGAAGTGCCGGTCTAATCGAAGGTCGCTCCGATTTGCTGGTAGCGATATTTTTTCCCATCCCAGTAGAGAACTGAGGACGTACTCTCTCCTTCCCCTCTTTCTTCCATATAGATTCCGAGCACAGTTCTCTTTTTCAGTGCCAATCTTTTTACAGCCAGAGATTTAAACGGCAGGTTGATAAGCAAGAATTTAGGCTTGGGCTTATCGGAACGCCATGCCTCTGGACCGACACCGTGGACAATCAACAGACAGACTCCCTTTCGCTCCGGCGCGTCCGAAGCAAAAGTCGATGTGACCTTAACGTCGCCGAAACCCAGAAAGCTGTCGTAGGGGTCGGCTACGTGAAATCCGTATTCGGCTTGGTCCGCAATGGGATTCTTGCAGCGGGCCGCGACCACAAGATCATCCACGCCATCCCCATCAAGATCGCCAACAAACTGCGGAGGGCCACCCAGCAGCGAACAGTCGTCGCCGAACTCTTTGCGGATGTATTCATCGGTGACCGCCGGCACCGGAGACTTGGCGTGTTCGGGCGGCGGAGGTGGCTGCTTCTTTTCCGCGGAGAGCACTGCTGACGCGGCAACGATCGCCAGCAATATAAGCAAAGTGCGAATCGGGACAGTTTGGGAGTACGACATATCCATACTCTAGTACCGTTTCGCACTGGACGGTATAGACATAAGGGATCACTGGTGACCAAGGTACCTAACCGAAGGGCTCGGGTCAGTGTGCCTGATACACGCGGATTTCTGCGCTCTGATCGCCCTGCCGGCGGACCGCGGCGAAAAGCTTCCCCCACTCGGGCACGAATAAACCAGTTTGCGTACCGGGCGGAGTGGAGTACCTCGCGAGTCGATCATAGTGGTCCGCGTCGTTCTGTTGAAACACTTCGAGGAAGCCCGGACTGGTGAGCACATACACGCGTGCTCTGTCAGCATCGTAGAAGAGATCATCAGTTTTACCTGCAATTTCGGCCGACCCGGTCTGCTTGCCAGTGTCAGTATCGAAAACCAGCAATCGAGGCGGCGCCCAACATCCCACCAGCAATCTCTTATGGCTTTCATCCAGCGCCATCGGAAAATTGTTCTCCTCGGAGGCGATCGGCCAACGAGCCACGATGCTGCGCCTAACCAGGTCGATTACTTCGATCTCCTTCCTGTCGGGCACGTTCACGAATAGGCGACTGCCTGACTTCTCCAGCTGAAATGATTCCGGGTGAGCGTCGATCACAACGTCCCCAGTCCTTTTTCCATTCGAATCCAGAAATCCAAGGCCGCCATTTCCCTCCTCCCGCTTCCTTAACTGCTTGGCTCCGGCATATCCGACGATGACCCGATGGTCACGCTGGTCGTATCGAATGTTATCGGCGTCGTCTGTGAACTTTACCGATGTGAGAACTCGGAATGTCGTCCCATCGAATATCTTCACCACACCGTCGCCGCAAGCTACGAATAAGCGATTCGTAGAAGGTTCGTAGAAGACTCCTTGCGGCTCCGCCAGATCGGTGAGAGTGTGCCCATCTTTGCCGGACTTCAGATCGATAATCTCGACAGTATGATTTTCGACAGCTGCCACGAACAGGCGCTGGCCCTTCACATCGACGCTGAGATGGTCGATGCGTCCTTTGACATCTGGGATAGGAATCTGAGCTTCGAGTGAAAGCGGGCTCGGAGACTCGCCTGCGTCGGCACTCCATGCGAATAACGAAAGTACGATCAGAGATGTTGCAGAAAACATGCTTCGATATCTCATCCGTCCTGAGTGCCTTATGCGAAACTTGTTCATTGCTGTTTTTGATTCTCCTGGGTCGTTCGAGAGCGGTTCAGCCAGTGAAGTGTTCCCATCCGCCTGCCTTCAGTTCAGATTTCGCTTTATTCGATTTCTTCAGAAAAATCTTGCGGCCGGGCGTGACGCGGCCGATAAGCGTGATGGCTGT
>JBAVGI010000443.1:0-9029 GCA_049684755.1 Candidatus Sulfotelmatobacter sp. | reverse complement strand
TTTTTAGGGCGAAGGAAAGTAGTTCACATTCGGGGGAATCATTATGTCCGGGCAAGTCATTCTGTATTTCGACGACCAAGCGGACGCATTGCGTTTTGCATTAGCCGCGGGTTCGGTAATGGCGGGTGACGGATCTCGCGCCACCGACGATCTGCTTCACGAAACCGCCCGCGCCAGCCGCATCCGTCTGGACGCGGCCAATGCCGGAAAAGTTAAAAAGCCGACACCGGAGCGCGTAGCCTGAATTCATAGTCGAGGCAGGTCCTTGGGATATTCGCCGGAAGTAACGGGCCCGAATTATCCCGTGCGCCGCGCCGAGAGCAGGCTTAAAATCTCGCGCAGTCCCTGGCGAATGTGCTGGATCTCAGGGGAGGAGGGAGTCGGAAATGGAATGGCGGCTTGACCTTTATCCGTTTTTGTCTCGGAACGCAACTGCTGCCGCGCCCCCACGATGGTGAAACCCTGTTCGTAGAGCAATTGCTTGATTCGCAGAACGCTTTCCACGTCGCGCCTGCGGTACATTCGCTGCCCGGTGCTGCTTTTCACCGGCTTCAGCTGTGGGAACTCACTCTCCCAGAAGCGCAGTACGTAGGCCGGCAGCCGGCATAGGGTCGCCACTTCGCCGATGCGGAAATAGAGTTTGTCAGGAATGAATACTTCATCGGGCTTAGCTTTGTGATTATTCTTGCCCGCGCTTTTTTTTCTCGGACTCATGCTCAGATCCACGGTTCAAGGCCCGTGCGGTCTACGTATTGTGACACACGGAGGCCGGACGTACGAACAATTTCGCACGCGCTGTACCAACGTGCCAAATCGACGTACGGCACTGCAAAAGGAAACGCCTCTCAAGAGGTGCTTCTCCTGAGAGGCTGGTTAAAATCTCGGCCCTTGCGAAGTATCGTCTCGCAGACGGTTAGTGTTTCTTCTTTTTTGCTTTCTTCTTCGTTGCCATGAAGGTTCCTCCGTGAACGATTTTCCCTTGTCGACTTCGGGGACCCGAATACCAAAAGCCACCCAACTTGTTGTACAGGCAGCTTCCTTAACACAAGATATTGCGGGAGTGTGAACGCAGTGTCAACACAATTTTTCATTTCCTCGCAATATTTTTCTGCCACAAAGCTTCTTGCTCCTTCGCCCGACTCATCATCTGGTGAATTTGCGCGATGAATTGTTGTCTGAGGGCCGCCCCGCCGCTAGGATGAGGAGTCGAAAATGATCTCCTGCACTGGCTCCCGATTCTTCCTTCCTTTAAACTGCGCGTGATGAAACGTAACCCCATCGAACTCGAAATCTTCAAGAATCTTTACCACTCGATCGCCGAGGAGATGGGCGCAGCCCTTCGTCGCACCGCGTTTTCGCCGAACATAAAAGAGCGCCGCGATTATTCCTGCGCCGTATTCGATGGTGCTGGGGAAGTGATTGCCATGGGCGACCATATGCCGGTGCATCTCGGGTCGATGCCCATGTCCGTGCATGCCGCCATCGCCGCGGGCAAGATGTCTCCCGGTGATGTGGTGATGCTGAACGATCCATTCCGCGGCGGAACTCATCTGCCCGATATAACGCTGGTTGCGCCCGTGTATATCGGGCAACCCAAGCGGGCTGCTCCGGATTTCTATGTGGCTTCTCGCGCTCACCATGCCGACGTCGGCGGAGCCTACGCTGGCTCCATGGGGCTCTGTCGCGAAATCTATCAGGAAGGACTCCGTATTCCGCCGGTGAAAATAATGCGTGCCGGTGTAATGCAATCCGATGTGCTGGCTCTGCTGTTGAACAACGTTCGCACTCCGGAAGAACGCGAAGGTGATCTCGGCGCTCAGTTGGCGGCGTGTCATACCGGAACCGAGCGGTTGCGGGAAGTGTGTGCGCGTTACGGACTTGACCGGGCACAGCGCGCCGCCAAGGTACTGCTGGAGTATTCCGAAGAGTTGATGCGCGCGTTTCTGTCGCATATGCTGCCGGGTGAGTATCACGCCGAGGACTTTCTGGATAACGACGGCATCGCCGGCAAGCCGGTGAAGATCGCGGTGACAGTGACGCTTGGGCAAGGGCAACGTTCACGCAAGCGGGGCCGCATGATCACGGTCGATTTCACGGGGAGCGATCCGCAAGTGGAAGGCAGCGTGAACGCAGTCGCGGCAATCACCTACTCGGCATGCTTTTATGTCTTTCGTTGTCTGTTGGCCGACGATGTTCCAGCCACTGCCGGCTTGATGCTCCCCCTCCGCGTTATCGCGCCCGAAGGAACGATCGTGAACGCCCGGCCCCCGGCCGCGGTTGCCGGCGGCAACGTCGAAACCTCGCAGCGCATCGTCGACGTTCTGCTCCGTGCGCTATCGCAGGCAATTCCGGATCGCATTCCTGCCGCGGCTTCCGGCACGATGAACAATCTGACGATCGGCGGCATCGATCCTCGTGCCGGCCGACCGTTTGCCTACTACGAGACCATTGCTGGCGGCATGGGCGCGCGCCCCACGAAGAACGGAGTTTCGGGCGTCCACACGCATATGACGAATTCATTGAACACCCCGGCGGAAGCGTTAGAGTATGCCTATCCTCTGCGAGTGCGGCAATACTCATTGCGACCGGGCAGCGGTGGTCTGGGAAAATATCAGGGCGGTAATGGAATCATTCGCGAGATTGAAGTGCTCGCCTATTGCGAAGTGACGCTGCTCTCCGAGCGCCGTGTGCTCGCGCCCTGGGGATTGAACGGCGGCAGTGACGGGGCATCGGGCAAAACGAGTATTATCCGCAGCAGCGGATCAGTGGAAACTATGCCAGGAAAGTTCAGCACGCGCCTGAGCCCAGGAGACCGAATCAGAATCGAGTCGCCTGGCGGCGGAGGCTGGGGGAAATGCAACTAGAATGAGGAATTTTCTATGCACATCATTAAAGCAGTGGGCGTTCTTTCCGTAGCTAAGATCATGGGCTTGGTTTATGGGTGCATGGGATTGCTTTTCGCGCCCTTCTTCTTGCTCTTTGGTCTCGTCGGTTCGGTGGCGGGGCAAAGCAAATCCCCGGTAAATGGAATTTTCGGAATCGGCTTTGGAATTGCCTTGGCTATCTTGATGCCTGTCTTCTACGGCGTGATGGGATTTGTTGCGGGCGCGATTGGCGGGCTACTCTATAATCTGTTCGCCCGATGGATCGGTGGCTTCGAGTTAGAAATAGAAGTTCAGCCCCAAACGCTGACAGCTCCGTATCCAATTATTCCTCCGTCGACAAGTCTGACGCCGACCTCTTAGGACATCCCTATGACTGATCTCGCAACTCACTATATCGACGAAGCGCGCCGCCAGCTCCGGGGTCAAAAACGCCTGGCCGAAGGCGCGATTTCCCAACTGAAGGACGAAGAGTTATTTGCCACACTAGATCCGGAATCGAATTCCGTAGCCATCCTGATAAAGCATCTGGCCGGAAACATGCGCTCGCGCTTTTCTGATTTTCTCACCACGGATGGCGAAAAGCCCGACCGTTTTCGCGACCAGGAATTTGAGTTGAATGCCTCAACCACGCGAGCCGAGGTCATGCGCTGGTGGGAAGAAGGTTGGGCGCAAGTATTCGCGTCGCTCGACAGTCTCAAGCCCGAAGACGTGATGCACAACGTGACGATTCGAGGTGAATCCCACACCGTGCTGCAGGCCGTCAATCGCCAGATCGCACACTATGCCGGCCACATTGGGCAGATCATTTTTCTGGCCAAGCATCTCCGCTCGAACCAGTGGAACTCCCTGAGCATCCCGCGCGGCAAATCCGAAGAGTATAAGACGGCGCGCCCGAAACCTTACAAGCCCCTGAGCTAGGAGCGAACGGCTCCGCCCATCCAAAGCTCCGGAGAAAGCGTCTCACGCTTGGTGCTACAATCTTTCGTTTGCTTTGAAGGCTTTTGCAGGCTGAAACTAAAACGGAAATCCTTTCGATTAGCTGTGAGGTCATAATCTGATGTCATCCACGATGCAGGCGGTCGTCAAGCCGGCGGCCGCGCCCGGAGCGGAAATTCGCGAAGTAAAGATTCCGACGTTCGGACGGAATGACGTGCTGGTGAAAGTGAAGATGGCATCCATTTGCGGCACCGACCTGCATATCTACAACTGGGACCGTTGGGCCCAGAGCCGTATTCATCCGCCGCTCATTCCCGGACACGAATTTTGCGGCGAGGTAGCCGCATTCGGTGACGAAGTGACCAGCGTGAAGGAAGGCGATTTCGTTTCCGCCGAAATGCACGTAGCATGCGGCAAATGCCTCCAATGCCGCACCGGCGAGGCTCACATCTGCCAGAACGTGAAGATCATCGGCGTGGATGCCAACGGAGCCTTCGCCGAGTACGTCGTCATTCCAGAGTCGAATATCTGGAAACTTGATCCCGCCATTCCTCAGGAATACGCCTCGATTCTCGACCCGCTGGGCAACGCGGTCCACACCGTTCTCGCCGGTGAGATCGCGGCGAAAACCGTGGCCATCACCGGATGCGGCCCCATCGGTCTTTTTGCCATTGCCGTAGCCCGGGCAGTGGGCGCCACTAGCGTGTTCGCCATCGAAGTAAACGAACACCGGCGCAAGATCGCGCGCGAGATGAAGGCCGACTACGTGCTCGATCCTTCCAAAGAAAATGGGAAAGCGATCGTGATGGAGAAGACCGGCGGACTCGGCGTCGACGTCGTCCTGGAAATGGCGGGCCATCCAGATTCAATCCGCACAGCTTTCGATATCGTACGTCGCGGCGGCCGAATTTCTCTCCTCGGTCTGACCTCGAAACCCATCTCGCTAAACTTTTCCGAAGACGTTATTTTTAAGGGCATCACGGTGCAAGGCATCAACGGACGCCGCATGTACCAGACCTGGTATCAGATGACCGCGCTGCTCAAAGCCGGCAAACTGGACCTGCATCCCGTAATCACCGACCGCATTCCCATGAAGAATTTTGCCCAAGCCATGGAACGCCTGAAAACCGGCGAGGCCAGTAAAATCTTGATATATCCGAACGGAGTACGTTGAGCCCGTGTGGTGCGGGCGCCCTCGCCCGCGACTTTTTTCACCGCAACGATGCGGGGGACAAGAGCAGTCGGAGGTAAACCATGAGCCTCGATGGATTCGTTCGCTGTACCTGTATCCGCGACGGCAAGGCTAAACCGCACCCGTTCCCCGAACGGCTCACCTTCGACGAATCCGGCCAGCCCACGCTGACGGGTGATCCCTCGGAAGAAGAGTGGGAAGCTCACGACCAGTGGCTCGGCGAGTCTTGCGAGCACGAGGGATATCTTCTCTCGCTGTTTCTGGGCAACATTACGCGAGTTCAAAATCTGCGAAGCTTTCTGCGCCACTTACAGGGCAGCCCCGGACCGCGATTTCCCATTCTGCTGGAAAAAGTTCTCTACGACGGCACCCACACCGGCGATTGGCTCTCCAGCAAAATCGCAGCCAAACTCTTGAAAGAGGTCGAGACGGTGTTGCACTCCAGCGATATTCTCTCCGGCTCGGAAAAAGAATTCTTCAACAATATGAAGCAACTATGCGAGGCCAGCGTCGCAACCGGCAACCCGATCATGTTTTAAAAGTCTCTCTGGATCCATGTGAATCCGTGGCAATAAATTTGAGGCAATTATGACTACCGCAACCCGCACCAATCCGCTGTCTTATCTCACCGACCAGCTCAACGAACTCAAGGCCAAAGGCACGCACTTCAAACTCCGCGTACTTGAGGACGAGCAGGCTCCCGTCTGCACATTCGACGGCAAGAAAGTTATCAACCTGGCCTCGAACAATTACCTCGGCCTGACCACGCACCCCAAGCTGCGCGAGGCGGCGCTCGCGGCTACTCGCAAATACGGCGTGGGATCGGGCGCGGTGCGCACCATTGCCGGGACCATGAAGATCCACATACAGCTGGAAGAAAAGATCGCGCGCTTCAAGAACGTGGAAGCATGCGTCGTCTTCCAGTCAGGCTTCGCGGCGAATGCCGGCACAGTATCGGCGGTGCTGGGCAAAGAAGATTTCATTATCTCCGATGCGCTGAATCACGCGTCAATCATCGACGGCGCGCGCCTGTCGAAGGCGAAAATTCTGGTCTTCCGCCACAAGGACGTCGCCCACGCCGAAGAGCAGCTAGCCAGCGTGATAGACGAACCCGGCAGGAAGCTGCTGATCAGCGACGGCGTCTTCTCTATGGATGGCGACATTGGCCCGCTGCCCGGTCTGTGCGATGTTGCGGAAAAATATGGCGCCATCATGATGGTCGATGACGCGCACGCTTCCGGCGTGCTCGGCCGCAATGGCCGTGGCACTATCGATCACTTCAACGTCCACGGCCGCGTGGATATCCAGGTCGGCACTTTATCGAAAGCCATCGGTGCTCTCGGTGGATATGTCTGCGGATCACGCGACTTGATCGATTTTCTCTATCATCGCGCGCGTCCGTTTTTGTTTTCAACATCGCATCCGCCATCTGTTGCCGCAACGTGCATCGCAGCTTTCGATGTTCTGGAAAACGAACCCGAGCGAATGGAAAAACTGTGGGAGAACACGCGGTTCTGGAAAAAAGAACTCGGTCTGCTCGGCTTCGACATCGGCGGCCGCGCCACTCCGGCCAGCGAAACTCCCATCACGCCCATCATCATCGGCGATGGCAAACTCACCATGGACTTCTCCGGCGAGCTCTTCAAAGAAGGCGTCCTCGGCACGGGAATTGCTTTTCCCACGGTCCCGGAAGGCAAAGCCCGCATTCGCACTATCATGACCGCCACGCACACGAAAGAAGAATTGGAGAAAGCGCTGGAGGTGCTGGGGAGGGTGGGGAAGCGAATGGGGATTGTAACGTAGCTAACGCGCGGCCGCTGCCAACTCCCGCCGTACGACCTGTTTGTTGGTCTGAGGGAATCTAGCCTTGGCCTCAATCCCCAGCCGTCCAGCATAGTAGAGCAGCTTGTCCACGCTCTTGTTCGCGATTTTCCCGTTGAGCAGTTCGCTCACCCGCGGCTGAGGCTCCGCCAGGATCACCTGCAAGTCTCTTGCCGAGTACTTTCGAGCATGCTTCAGGATGGCCTGATACAGATCCGCCTTGAACTTCAAAGCCGTGGCCTGCTCGGGCGGGAATCCCAAATCATCAAGCACATTGCCGCGCGTCACGTGAGTCGGCTTACTGCGCGCCATGCCTTTTCTCCTGAATCGTTCGTGCCCGCACCGCCTTCAGCTTTTGCCGCGCCACATTGATTTCCTTCATCGGAGTCTCGCGGCTACGCTTCTCGAAACAATGCAGCACATGAATAACCCGCGAACTCTCGACAAATAGATCACTCGATACCACGCCCGCTCGTCCTGATCCCGTAGCTCGAAAACTCCTGGACCAATGGAACTCATCGGCCGGAAGTCTGTGGGCTGCTGGCCTTGCTGCAACAAACGCAGGTCAAATCCCAAGTTGCCCTTCGCCGCATCCGGAAACGAACTAATCACTTCCTTGGAATCGCCTTCCCACGCAACAATGGCGTCTATGGGGGCGCTGGACTTCATTCGTCACAAAGACAATATAGCACTGGTTGAGCTGTAAATATACACTTAAATGTATGAAAGTGCCTTCAATCCGCCCTGTACACGATCTTCCCGCCCACAATCGTCGCCACAACTTTCCCCGTAAACTGCCAGCCATCAAACGGAGTATTGTGCGACATCGAGCGCGATTTGGCGGCTTCGAACGTCCACCGCCTCTTGGGGTCGAAAATAGTTACATCGGCAAAGCAGCCCCGCACCAGCGATCCTCGGCCGCTAAGATCGAAGACGCGCGCTGGACCGGCAGTAAAAAGTTCAACAATGCGCGCCAGTGGAATCTTATGTTCCCGATGAAGCTTCGTAATGGCCAGCGCAAGCGCAGTTTCAAGACCCGTAATACCAAAAGCGGCGCGCTCGAACTCAACTTCCTTTTCGTGCGTGGCATGAGGTGCGTGGTCGGTGGCGATCGCATCAACGGTGCCGTCGGCCAACGCAACCAGAATAGCCTCGCGGTCGGCCGGCGAACGCAGCGGGGGGTTCATCTTGAAATTCGTGTTGTACTCGCCCACATCCTGGTCGAGCAAAGTGAAATGATGTGGCGTCACTTCGCAGGTCACGCGTGCCTTGGCGCGCTTGCCGCGCCGCACCGCCTTGAGCGCGTCGGACGTGGAAAGATGTGCGACGTGCAATCGCGATTCGCGAATCTGCTGCGCCAAAGTGACGTCGCGATCCACAATGCTCGCTTCCGCCGCTACCGGCATGCCGCGCAAACCCAGACGGAAGCTGGTCGGCCCTTCATTCATCGAGGCATTTTCTGTGAGTCGAGTATCTTCAGCATGTTGCACGACCGGCAAGTTCAACCCGGCTCCAAGCCGCAACGCAGCTCGCATGATTTCGTCATCGAGAATGGGCTTCCCATCGTCCGTAACAGCCACAGCGCCGGCCCGCTGTAGCGCCGCAAAATCGGTGAGCGCCGTTCCGCGCGAGCCGACCGTAGCTGCCGCGATCGGAAAAACATTAATGACCGCATTGCGCTCGGGACGCCGCAACCAGGCGACCCACTCGTCGGTATCGACAACCGGCACCGTATTAGGCATGGTGCAAACCGACGTGAACCCTCCGGCCGCGGCAGCGGAAGTGCCGGTCGCAATCGTTTCCTTATATTCTTGTCCGGGTTCGCGCAGGTGGACATGCAGATCGATAAATCCCGGAGCAACGATCAATCCGCGCGCATCAAACTTCTCATCGGCACCGCTGCGGATCTTATTCGGCAGCGCAATCTCGGCCACTCGTCCATCCCGCAAAAGAACATCCATCGGCGAATTGATCTTTGCCGCGGGATCGACGAGGTGGCCGCCCTTGATAAGCAGCGACCCTGCTTTGGGTTTGTCGTTAGCCATTCTCTGTATCTGTGTTAATCCGTGAAAATCCGTGGCTCATTTCGCCTTGCCTAACGCCCGCGCCAAAATCGCCATGCGCGTGGGGACGCCGTTGTGAACCTCGTCAATAATTTTCGACTGTGGACCGTCCGCCACCTCCGCCGTCAACTC
>JBAVGI010000442.1:0-1587 GCA_049684755.1 Candidatus Sulfotelmatobacter sp. | reverse complement strand
TTGCATGGCCTCAATGATCCCGTTTCGGAATCCGCCTTGGTACCATTCATCTGGTTTACCCAAAATCTTCGTTGGAGGTCGAAATGAAGCGTGTCTGGATCGTTCCTGCTTTTGCTCTGATGTTTGTGCTGGCGACGCACAGCGCCTTTGCTGGGGCGCCATTGAAAGGGGTCGACGTAAAGCTCGGCAAAAACCCGGGCGGTGGTTGTGCCGCGAAAGTTTCCGACAGTGGCGGCGCGGTGAACTTCGGCGTTTGGCCGAAAGGGAGCTACACCGTAAGCTTTGACACGGCGAACCTTCAGAGCTCTAAGCCAACAAGCCTGCACGTCGAGATTCTTGGCGCGGCAGAAGGCACAATCACGCATGTGCTGGCTGCGTCGTCGGCAGACCGGGTCGATCCGATTGTGTTCACATCGAATTGAATAACGCCGCTCGTCGTGAGGTTGACCGATGGCACGAGCGAGCAGGTCGACTGGGTGGTCAGAGTGAAGAGTCACTCGAACTCAACCAACAACTAGTGTCCTGTCCCAGAAGTTCGCAGCGAAAGTACCGGTCATCCTGAGCGGAGTTTGGCTTGTTTTTAAGAGCCATACGCAGTCGAAGGACACGCATTTCTGGATTCCACTGATGAAGCGAACTTCGGGGGCACCACGCGAGTGAAAACTGAGCTGGGAGTATTCGGTCGGGCCGAATCCCCCGGAATTCCGAGCTCAGTTCGGCGTGCGTTCTACGCGCCTGATCCCAAAACCGGCGTCAGATCGTCAGGCACAGTGCCTTTCAGGAATGCAGCCCGATGATCGGGATCTCCGAGGTCCATCGAGAAATGGCGCCAGACGCCGTCCTGAAGCACGCCCATCTTCCATGGTCCTGAAACCGAATCGGAAAACTGCCAGATAATGTGGTAGCCTTCCTCGTTCGTGAATCCTTCTCCATCGGCCTGAATAATCGCGTCTCCGCGCTCCCACAACGCCGAGCGCAGCGCGTGGAGCGCATTGCTGCCTTCCTCTGTTTCCGAGCCTTGCAGGTGCTGGAACGCATAAACCGTCTTCACCGAAGCCAGGTAATTCTCAAGCCATTGAACGCCGCTCTTCGGCCTGCAATCCTGCATGTCCTCAATAAAATCCGCAATCTCATCCTGGCCAACCGACCCATCCATCACGGGATTGCGTTCAATCAGCGCGACTTCGACCTCATCGTTTCCTGAGAGCAGAAGGGTGTTCCACCCCTCTTCGTCTCCTTCTTCGATTGTCAGCCGGAACTCGGGGTGGTTCGCGCGAATCAACTGCGAGAGTTCTTCGAAGGAAGGGAACTCTTCGTCTTTCGACAGAACTCGTGTGTAATACGCCATGGTTCTCCGCCCCTGCTTCCAGTGTATTCATTGCGGCGGGGCCTAGCGAGATCGCGAGAGATGACGATAAACTCTGAGGATCGGCAACAAATTTGGCAAAGATAATGACAGCCACAGAGTTCAGGGCCAAATGCCTTGGGCTGTTC
Source organism: Candidatus Sulfotelmatobacter sp. (assembly GCA_049684755.1). GTDB lineage: Bacteria > Acidobacteriota > Terriglobia > Terriglobales > Acidobacteriaceae > Sulfotelmatobacter. The sequence goes on along the minus strand of JBAVGI010000442.1, from coordinate 93 downwards.
GATTGGGTTGCAAAGACGGGCGAAACGATCGTCATTACAAAGAGAGGTAAGCCGGTGGCTCAGGTGGTGCCCATGCCGACGCAAAATGGCTGA
>JBAVGI010000441.1:0-5721 GCA_049684755.1 Candidatus Sulfotelmatobacter sp. | reverse complement strand
AGCGCCGGCAAATAAAACTCCTGCCCGATCTTGTCCATCTCCTGACGCACGATAGCAATGATCTTGTTGAACGAACGAGTGCCGAGAAAAAGATAAGAGTAGATTCCAGCCGCGAGCTGGCGAATGTAGCCGGCGCGCACCAGAAACTTGTGGCTGGCGACTTCCGCGTCTGCTGGCGCTTCACGCAGGGTAGGAATAAAGAGTTCTGACCATCGATGCATAAAGGTTTTAGTTCCGTGTACCGAGCGGAAAATCCCCGCTGCGATTCTTATGTGGAAGTCGTTATTGTAGCAGCGAGTTTCTTTGACGGGCTGGCCGCTCCTGCTAGAATGAACGCAGTCTCATGGCTAAGGCTCGTTACCGTTACAACATCATGCTCCGACCCGAACCCGAAGGCGGTTACACGGCACTGGTTCCGGCACTGCCGGGCTGCGTCACCTACGGACGCAACGTAGATGAAGCTCGGGAAATGGCCAAGGACGCTATCTCCGGCTATATTGCCAGTCTGCGCAAGCACAAAGACCCCATCCCAACCGACGACGACACTCTGGTTGCATCGCTGGACTTCGAGTACTCACGCTGATATCGCAACCGCTTCACACATTTGGTATACGGTTTTGCAACTCTTTTGCAGAGATGATCTCATAAAGTTTTCCACTTCTCCGACTCGCCTACTGTTACTACTGGTTTTATAGGTTTTGCATTTGATATAAGCGAAGTGATGACAAAACTGCCCGCCCTCAAGCCCCGTCAAATCATTCATTTTCTGGAGCAGAGCGGCTTCGTTCTCGATCACTCCTCGGGCAGCCACTTCGTTTTCTATCATCCCACTATGCGGCGCCGCGCGGTTGTGCCAAACCACAATCGCGATTTGCCAAAGGGAACGCTTATGTCTCTGTTAAGGGAAGCAGGATTCACGCGTGAGGATGTGATCCATTTTTTATCCGGCCGTTGAAGAGGCTTTCGGCGTTCTTAGCCCGCCAGTTGCCGCAGAATTTCTTTCCCCAGCTTTTGCGTCTCGCCGAAGAATTTCTGATATTCGACGAATAGCCGGTTCAACTCCAGCGACTTGTCGGCAGTAAGCTTTTTGCGCAGCATCATGTCACGCACGTGCACAGGGTTTGGCAGGGCTGCGTCCTCGGTCAATTCTTCCAGCGCGATTTTGGGATCGTAGTGATACATGCAGTTATTGTAGCGCCGCGGACGCACGAGCCGGCGCGGCGCCGGCGCTACACCAGCTCTGTGCTCCACAAATCATGCAGGTGCACAATTCCCTCCAGCTTTCCGCCTTGGTCCACGACCATGAGTGACGTGATCTTTTTTTCTTCCATGAGCGCCAGGGCGGCCGCGGCGAATTCCCCTGCCGCGATCGTCCGCGGATTCTTCGTCATGGCTTCGCCTGCAGTGAGATCCAGCACATCTTTTCCGCGTTTCTCGAGCAGACGCCGCAAATCTCCATCACTGATGATGCCTACGAGCTTCTCGTCCTCCACGACTGCAGTTACACCCAGCTTCTTGCGCGACATTTCGTAGATCACATCTGGCATCGTCGTTCGTGGCGCAACACACGGCAGTGCGTCGCCAATGTGCATCAGTGATCCTACCCGGGCCAACCGCTTGCCCAGTTTCCCTCCGGGATGAAGATTGGCAAAATCCTCTTCTTTGAATCCACGCTTCTGGCTGAGAGTAACTGCCAAAGCGTCGCCCAAGGCCAGCATCGTGGTGGTTGAAGCAGTGGGAGCCAGCCCCAGCGAGCAAGCCTCTTCGGCGATCGAGCAATCTAGCGCTACGGCCGCAGCGGTTGCGAGTGTGGACCTGCGCGGTAGCGTGGGGGAATTGCTCGCAGGACCTTCAACCAGCGCATCTCCCGTCATCGCGATCAGCGGTACTTTCAAGCGCTTGATCGTTGCCAGCAACGCGAGAATTTCCTCGGTCTCTCCGGAGGCTGAAAGCGCCAGTACGATATCTCCTCGCACCACCATCCCCAGGTCGCCGTGCAACGCCTCCACTGGATGCAAATACAAAGCCGGTGTTCCAGTGGAGCTGAAGGTTGCGGCAATCTTGCGCGCAATCAGTCCACTCTTGCCCATTCCCGTCACTACGACGCGTCCGGCACAGCAAAACAGTAAGTCCACAGCCTGCTGAAACGCCGGCGCCATCGGTCCTGCAATGCGGTCCGCCAGGGCGCGCAACGCCTCTGCCTCAATGCGTACCACGTTCTCGCCAATATTCTTCATGCCATGAAAGCCGGGGTAAGAAAAACCTGGACAAGGATCGTAGCACGCCCATCGCGGAGAAAACGGAGCACTAGAAATGGTCCTCGATGCTCACCGGCCGTACGGGCTTTTGGCCAAGCACGGCGAGGCCTTTCGCCTGGATAGCGCGATCCCACGGGCCGGCCTGCCAGTTGTCCCGTGTTTTCTCGGCCTGCCTCCACGGAGGCAGGTTAAGCATCAGATTTCTTCCCGTGGAATGCACATAAGGTTCATACATCGACCGTAATCGATCTAACTTCTGCCTTGCTTCTTCGCCGGTTCGCAATCTCAATCCCACGGATGCCAGCGCCTCTCGCAGCGCGTTGAAGGTCTCATCGGTGAGGCGGTCCGGCGCGAGCGGATCGTAGCGCGCGTTCACTACTTGCGCCAAATCCACTGCGGCATGTCTCGCCATGGCAAATGTTAATTTCGCCTGTCCGGGATGAACTCCCTCAATGCCGGTCAGCACCAGAGATGTGACATCCAGCATCGTGGTGAGCGCTCCCACCCAGGATTGATTGCTGTGTTGCGATCGAAAAAAACTGAGCACTGGATAGGAGATGTGACTCTCGAGCAGCTCCGCCGCCCAACGCTCCCAGTCGCGCAGTACTCCATCCAGCACGAGCTGTTCGATCATAGGGCCGTCGGAACGTCCCGCTAGCCGCACTAACAGTTCTGAAGCCGTAGGGGGCGACCCCGCTCGCGCGTCCAGCATGGAAATCTGAATCTCGCGCCGGGAGAACGATCCATATACCACCGGAAGGTATCCGATCACCACCCCCAGGAAGGCAAATCCCATGCCCGCTTCCAGCACTGATAGGGCTCGCGCGAGCCCGGTGGTGGGCACAATATCGCCATAGCCCAGCGTGAAAAATGTCTCCCCGCTCTGGTAAACAATTCTGCCAAAAGTGGTGGGCTCAGTCCCTAATTGTTCGTGTCCGCCAATACCGTATTGCAGCAGCGCGAAGCCGAAGATAAGGGTGGTGGCCCAGAATGCCAGCAACATAATTAATGACAGCGGACCGAAGTATCCCAGGAAACTTTGTTGCCGGGAAGGGGTGCGAATATGCTCGGCGATCCTCCTCCAGGGAATCCAGGTGCGCCGGTAAAACCATGCCGTCAGCTTGAAGTGCCGGGTCACTCGCCGCGGCAGCACGACGGTTTCGAACGCATCCAGAAACACCACCCACAGGATCACCAAACCAAAAATTATGGCGACGATACTTCCGTGGTGAGAGCTCATGTGAATTCCAAGGATAATTGAAGCGAAATTTTGATGCGGAGGGAAGGTTAACAGATTCGAACAAGCTGGGCTGGGTGAGAAATGCATCGCCAGCATCGAGGCTGAGGCCAAACCAGACGCCTTGAGCGAGTCCAGCTACTGCGGTTTCGGTTGAGCTGGCGGGGTTTGTGCGGGAGCCGTAGCTGGCGCCGCCGCCGGCTTTTTCACCGGAGGCTTTTTCTTCGCCACCGGTTTCTTTTTCACCGGTTCATTATCGTCCACAACAATTTTCTTCGGAGGCGCCACCGGTATCGCGGCCTGCGCTGTTTTCAGGTCCGCCCGCAGGCGCACAATCTCCTGCTCCTTCGAAGTGGCCAGATTATTCGTGCGATCCGCCAACTGCTTTCGCGTTCCCTCGAAGCCGCTCAAATCGTTCGACAGCGACTGAAAATCGTCCTTCGACCCGAACGCTCCCGCCGATTCAACGACCCCGCCCAGCACGTCATACAGAGCGTCCAGATTTCGATAGAGCTTGAAAGTGGCGGGTAAGTCTTCCGGGGAATTCCGTAATTGGCCAATCATCTCCGGTAAAGCGTTCTGCAAATTCCGCTGCACGGACTCGACGTCATTCAGCGTCTGCTTTTTCGTGGAGCCGTCCGTCTTCCAGCGCTCAATACGCAACCTCGCCAGGTCAGCCTGCGTGGTTTTGGAGGTAGCATCCAGTTGCGTCAACAGTTCGTTCAACTGCGTCACTGATGCGTAAGAAACTGCTCCGCTCTGCGAAGCCGACGCGGGACCGCCTCCCTGCGCCGAAAATGGATAGCCCTCAGGCCCCCCCGCGGCGGCTGTTTGAGCGAAGGCCGACGCACTCCACAGCGGCAAAAACAGCCCAAGAGAATAAGCGATAAGTTTAAGGTTCATGAATTGTGGAGTCGGCGGCGCAATGCGTGCATCAGAATATCGATAAGCCGAGGATACTACAAGCCGTACGCCCCGTTCGATTTCCTCGTATCATCCCTGAGGCCCTACCATTTAAGATCCTACAATCTTTCCATGGAACGCAAAATCTTCTGGATCGTCTTCACGGTGCTTGGCCTGCTGGCGGATTTCCTGCTGCCCATCTGGTGGGGACTTGCGGCAACGATACCGTGCCTCTTTATCGCGTGGTGGGTTGCCTACCGTAGCGATTGGTTCTGAAAGCAACCAGTCTTCAGTTACTGGTGGTTTGCGTCATGGTGAAGGTGCCATTTGTGTTGCAGGTCCCGGCGCCCTTTACGGTCCAGGTACCAATGATCACACCGTCGCTCAGAGTGTCGTTAATCCCGTTTAATGTGCCGCTCACGGATGTGCTGGTTAGGGCGAGCGTGTTGGGCCCGGATACCACTGAGAACGAAAACGTGCCGCTCACCTGGTTTGCAGAGTTGGGTGTCACTTTCAAAGTTCCGGTCGGTCTGGGCCCATTGGCAACCGGAAAACATCCCCCGTCGATTTGGGTGAGGAACTGAAAGCTGGTAATGTTCATGGCCCCGTTGTTGGCGACTGTAAACTGCGTGATAAAGCTTAGTCCGGACGAGGTACCATCTCCACCCACCATCTCCGACTGCCAGAGGCCGCCCGCCGCCACTTGCGGATTAGGCACGTGGTTGTCGCCGCATCCGTTCAACACGAGCGCGAGCAGCAACAGACTTGCAAATTCCTTCATGTATTTTCCTTGACCTTTGGAAATCCGCACCGAAATTATATTGCAAGACTACAGAGATGCGGGCCAACCGGTCAATGGATGTACGGCCGCGACTCGGCCAGTTCGCCTTATGCTGCTGTCTATTTGATGTAGTATCCCGAAACCCTCCACTTGCCATCTTTATCCAGCATGGGAGTAATCGTCTCCACCGCAGACTGCTTGTGCTTAAAGCCGCTGTCGTAACCCGAGCCGGAGTGTGCACAAAAACAAAGCGCGAGCAGGGGCAAGACTCGGTTTACGACAAAAGCGGACACGAAAGCAGGTTGCGGAAGACCGCTGCACGACAAAAATTCTGTTTTTCCGCAGCCTCTTCAGGCCTGCCGTCTGGAGTCCAATGAAAGGAAAAAGGGCTTTAGCCCCTGAGGAACGCAAATACTTCAAGGAATGGGTTGGTTCTGCAGAGGATTGAGCCGTCCACCTCTACGGCCAGCGCTTGGCCGTCTCATCCCAGCCCGCAGCCCGCACCGGTTGCGCCGCAGCCGCCACCACCGGCGGCGATGGGA
>JBAVGI010000440.1:0-3793 GCA_049684755.1 Candidatus Sulfotelmatobacter sp. | reverse complement strand
CCTCTACACAGATGCGGAGCACAAATGGCTCTCCATATTTTCTGATGTCTGGGGTCAGTGGCTCGATAGCATGGCACAGACGTGGTCTTTTTACGCCAAAACAGACCAGCAGCGTGCCGCCATCGATTTACTCATCAAGTTAGAACAGTACGGCGATGATCGATTTAATGAGTGCCGCCGCAGACTTACCCAATCTGGCGTATTCAAGCAGGGGATGCTAACCCCACTGGAGCAACTGGAATTGCGTGTTGAGGCTGGGGAGTTTGGTTCCCTCGACACTCAGGCAGGGAAGCAACGATATGCCGCCGCCTTTAACCGTCTGAAATTTGGCGGTGAGTGATGATTGCCGAATTCGCAGCAGCACATCGGTTGAAATCCGTACGAGACGGTGAAGGCGAAGATATCGAGAGGGTCGTCATTGGACGAATCGGGCAATCGAGCATTTATGAATACAGCGAGACTGAGTTGGCCGTGTCGTTTATGACGGACGGCAGGAAGGCTCCGAGGACAGGATTGTTCAATATCTTCAAAGCCGACTGTCTTGAAGCGGGCATGACGCCTCGCCAGATCGGCGATGCTGAGGGCAGTTTTAGTTTCGACCCCAATAACTCCAAACAGGCGAAGGTAGCCATTCAGGGTATTCGGGCGAAGGTCCGTAGGCAGTTGAGCCCAGAACAGGCTCAAGCAGGGGCAGCAAGATTAGTAGCGGCGAGACTCGCCAAATCCTTGGCAGAAGTTCACACGTAGAATGCATTATTTCGAGCTAATTTCGACGATAAACCTCTAAGGCGTGCGATTCATTCTGCTGCATCCAAGCGATTCTGCAGCAAGACCAGTCAGTTTTTTACATATAACGATCAAGTTTGCCGTCATAGGTGGGATTTCCCGCAGACGGCACGGGCATCAACCCCGGCAAATGCGCCCACCCCTCAAGTTTAGAACCAAGACAGAGCCATCGGACTTTGTCTACGGGCTCCGATGGCTCATACCTCCTCACCCGTGGACGTTTTAGGGCTAAGCCCAGAATAGGAACACAAATGCCTGACGTAAACATACCAGTACCCTTGACGAACGGAACAGCCCAAGGCGGCCCAAACGGCACGCCCCCAGTTCAAGCCCCTGCACAGGCTGCTCCTGCTTCAGAAACGCCGAATTTAAGCACCGCCGTGATGCAGGATGTGGTGAATAAGCCGTCGCTCCTCCCTACGATTCCGGGGGCACCGTCTCCCCAAATCCCTGTTACGGTTGCTGGGCAACCCTCGCCCGCCGCGGCACAGCCTACAGCCGCCCCTACTACGCCGCACGAGATACATCGAAGTTTGTATCAACGGGCACTTTCAATTTTAGCGCCACCTACCCGTTACTTAGATGCCCAAGGGAATCCTCAACAGACTCGTCCTAGTTTGTCGAATAGCATCTTGAGCGGAGCTATCGCGGGATTATTGACGCCAACTGCTTATCGGCAGGGAACGTTCGGCCCTATAGCAGACACACAACAGACGGCTGCGAATGCCTTTGCCGCTGGAAAAGAGCAGCGTCAAGAGCAGGATACCGCTGTTCAGAAGTTATCTGACGATATGCAAGCCCGTAAACTCCAAAACGTTGCTAACAATACTGCCGCTATGCATAGTTACGCCTCTATGATGCAGGCGCAAGCCGCTGCGGAGAAAGAAGGAGCGGAAGCTGAAGCCGCACAGACCAAGAACTGGCAGAGTATCGCCGATCAGAATCAGGCAACCATTATCGCAAGCGCAGATGAGTACGATAAAAATCGTTCTAATCCTGACGCTCCGAGAGCCCGCTTGGCTTCTGGTATGACGATGGACGAGTTGCTCGCCTCTCCGTTTAAAGACAAGATGACGAGCCAGCTGATGGTACAAGATGGAACTCGTAACGTTTATGATCCCGCAACCCAACGGTCACATGTTGTTCCGACATGGACAGTCTTGAATCCCGATATCAAGTTCAAACTCAATCAAGCGGCTGTAGAGCGTGCGGCTAGGATCAATCCGTCTTTTGGAAATAATTTATTTGACACTTCTGGTGGGGACGTTCCGATGAATCTTGGTCGCTACGCTTCTGTTATGCATCAGGTCATCAGCGTAGATCATGCTGAAGACTTGCTCCAAACCGTAGCGGACTCGAAAGACCCCGACCTTATGAAGTTGGGTATTAGGGGGAACGTGGAAGGACGCCTTGCAGGAGTAGTGCGTAACGATCCCTCTGCGTTGAAATCGTTGATGGAATTCGAAAATGCGGGAGCAGCAGGCGGTGATACGGCTGCGAAGATGAATCGTCTATTGCAATCAGGCGGCGGTGACGCGATCTTCAAGGCATTAGGCACGGATCGTGACGCAGTTCAGAACTACGTCGATACGATTAGCAATCGTAAGTTGTCTGCCCAGCAGTTAGCTAAGGAGGGCGGCATGGGTGATAAAGCACCAGCAGCCCCCGAGCAAATTAAGGGCTTGGTGGATTCGATTAGGACGAATCCCGATTTGACGGACTCTGATCGCAAGCTGTTGTTGAATGATGTCCCGGCTGCTAATAAAGACGGCGTCGTCAACATGACACAAGGCCAAGTGAAGTCCTTGGTTACTCGAACAGATATAGCCGTTGCTACCAATAAGAATAATAACCAAAAGGCAGCCTTGGCAAATGGCGATCCTGCAACGGTTCAGAAGATGGCGTCTGACATCATTGAAGGTGATGTTGGTGCGACTTCGAAATTGAGCAGTATGCGTGGAAATGCCCGCCAGAACACGATTAACGGCATTCACGATGAAGCTGCTCGACGCGGTTTAGACACAACGCAGTTTAGCCCGTCGGCTATGGATGCAAAAGATGAAATGTGGAAGGATTTCCACGAAAATAAGGGAACTGGTCTCAACCGTACGGCCTTCGATACTTTCCTCGGGCATGCGAATGATGCTCTCGACGCGAGCGATGTTTGGAAGCGTTCGAATTCACCGCTCCTAAACAAGCCGATGAATTGGTTGGCCAAGAATGTATCGGACGATCCAACGTATACGAAGTTTGCAGCCGCCCTTGAACCTGTTCGCACGGAATTCATGAGTTTCTTGAAGAACAATCGTGCGGAACATTCCGAAGATATCAATACGATGCAGAGCGTATTGAACGACAAGCAAACACCCGCTCAGATTGAGGCTTCTTTGCAGCAGTTGGCTAAGTCAGCCGATATTCGCTTGGCAGCAATCGGCGGTCAGTATCTATCTACGATGGGAACGACCTATCCGAATCTTGTGTCCGATAAGGGCAAGGCAGCGTTGCAGAGGTTTGGGATTAAAGCCGAGTCCCCGGCGTTATCTCAGAACCTCCCTCGCGGTTGGGCGAATGGACAGGCTCAGAAACTCACTGACCCGAACATCGCGAAGCAATTCGTACTGGCGGCAGGCGGTAATAACGCGAAGGCTGCTGAGATCGCGAAACAGAATGGATGGAGTTTTTAATGAGCACTCAGCCCAATATCTTCGACAAAGTAAATCCGCCAGCAGGATCAACGGCAACGCCGCTGTCTTCGGCACCCAGTTCGGTGTCTCCAACATCAGGGAATATCTTTGACCAAGTGAACCCGGCAGGCGCGACGGGGGCCATAACAGCCCCTCCAGCGTCCACACCGCCCGTCGGACCAAACGGCCAGCCTAACCCTCGGAACGTTTATGCAGCGACTGATGAAGAATCAACTCCCGAAGGTGCAGCAGCAGCAATCGCCCGTCGGGAAGGCCAGCATCCAATTCTTAGCGGCATTGGACAAGGCACGGAGAGTTTATTG
>JBAVGI010000439.1:0-3339 GCA_049684755.1 Candidatus Sulfotelmatobacter sp. | reverse complement strand
TCTTCCCGATCCACCAAGGTATAGTTGATGGCAGTCCCGCCCAGATCGACACCGGCCACTACTTCCACAGTTCTGTCCTTGAGCCACAATATTAACGCCGACCAGCTTAGCAGAATTAGAACTGCACAAACCGGTCGATCCTCTCGGGCCTCTAATATCTGCTGAGAGATCAGTTTCATCCTATACAATCAGGGTCGCTGTAAATCTTGAGGGGGATTATGGCAAATCTAGAGAATGCGCTCCAGCAACTTCGTGCTGAGCGGCGAGAAGCGCAGTTACATGTGGAGAAGTTGGATCAAGCAATTTCGGTAATCGAGTCGTTAAACGGATCGGGAAAATCTCTGAAAACGAACGCCCCGAAACGAGTCATATCAGCCTCTTCACGACGAAAAATGGCGCTAGCGCAAAAAGCTCGATGGATGAGGGCTCGGAACCAATCTCAAGCGCCAGCGGGTGCCGCGAAAACAGCCGGCCCGGTTCTTGCCAAGCACACTATGTCGGCATCGACCCGAAAAAAAATCGCCGCGGCGCAGCGAGCACGCTGGGCCAAAGTGAGAGCGGCGAAGAAGGCCGCCTAGCGCTGGCCTTGACCGTAGGCATCACGCGGGAGCTTGCAGAAGTGTTTCCAAACAGTTCGGTATCAACGCGGAATGTATAACGTTTGCCGAAGGCTCGGCGGAGCGCCATGCGGAAACACCTACGTAATTGTCAGAACAAGGGCGCTGCTCGTCCCACCGCTGGTACAGCCTAGATCCCCCGAGTTCCCGCTCGGAGTGTTCACCGTCACGCTGGCTGTTCCGGGGGCTGAGATCACGGCGCTCGTGATGGTGACCTGCAACTGCGTGCTGCTCGTGACCAGGGTGGTTAGCGTCGTTCCGTTTATGACCCCGACAGTAGAAGAAACGAACTGACTGCCATTCACCGTGAGAACAAAGCCTTGCTGCACTTGAGCGAGCGTAATTGTGCTGGCGGAAAGAGAAGCGATGGCCGGGGCTGGCCGAGCGCTTCCGCACGCCGGATTAAGTGCATTGCAGGCTTGAAAAGCCAGTAATGCGACCAGTAGCACACCGAACGATGCCGAGAAAGCGCCGACTCGTCTCATGCGCGATAGTACCACGCGACAAAACAAAGTCGGGTCCTGAACTTGAAAACTGGGGGCCCCGGGCGGAGTCGAACCGCCGACCAACGGTTTAGGAAACCGCTGCTCTATCCATCTGAGCTACGGGGCCGCGTTAATGGCTTTGGAAGGACCGCACGAACGATACTAAGCTGTGCATCCTAACGGCACATGGAAAATTCTGTGCGTTTACCACATCATCGAGATTGTAGACGGGCCGCCTGCCACGCGCAACGAAACCGGCTCTGGCAAAGTCCGTAAATAGTCCGCCTGAAATTGAACAGGAACGAAATTTGTTTCCCATCATCGCAGACCGGCCAGCGATCCGAGCAAGTTTGCCCGATGCACTGCAAATGATTTACCCTCGCCGCAGCCCTCATGAATCCGCTAACTCAGTCCGACACGACCGATCGGTTTTCCCATGCGATGCGCCGGGAGATTTACGAGCAGCCTCAGGCCATTGCGAAAACCATCGACCAGCATCTGAAGGATGACATTCTGTTTCCCGGTGAGCTGCATGCCATCGAAAGTGCTCTGCTCACCTTCGAAAAATTAATCATCGCGGCCAGCGGATCGAGCCGTCACGCCGGTCTGGCTGGCGAGATCATGATCGAAGATCTCTCCGGCGTCGCGGTCGATGTGGAGTATGCCAGCGAATATTGCTATCGCTCCACCCACGCCGCGGTGGATCCGATCGTCATGGTGGTAACGCAATCCGGCGAGACTGCCGACACCATCGCCGCGCAACGTGAGGCCCTCACCCGCGGCGTGAAGACCATTGCAGTTTCCAATGTGGCAGACGCCACGATTCCCCGCGAAGCCAGCGCGGCATTGATCACCGGCGCTGGTCCGGAACTAGCTGTTCCCGCCACTAAGAGCTTCACCACCCAAGTAACGGTTCTTTATTTGATGGCATTATTTCTCGCGCGCAAACGCGGGCGCATGACCACCGAGGTTACGCGGTCTTACCTGCAGCGGCTCCTGCAGCTTCCCGAAGCCATCGATCGCAATCTTCGCATTTGGGACGATCTCGCCGATCAATTTGCCGAGAGACAATTCCACGCGGAGAAATTTCTTTACCTCGGACGCGGCGTTCACTATGCCATCGCCCGTGAAGGAGCGCTCAAACTCAAGGAAATTTCTTACGCTCACGCCGAAGGCTATCCCGCAGGCGAATTGAAGCATGGTCCGAACGCCCTGGTTGACGAAAAACTCCCCGTAGTCGTGCTTGCCACCTGCGATCATCACGATCCCGATTCCGTCCTGCGTTATCGCCGCACACTCGATGTAATGAAAGAAGTCAGATCCAGGCACGGCCGCCTGGTCGCAGTAGCCACCGAGGGCGATAGCTCGATCACTAATATCGCCGATGATGTATTCTTCGTTCCTGCCGCTCCAGAACTGCTGCTACCGATCGAAGAAGTTATTCCTCTACAACTCTTCGCCTATTATGTGGCCACGAAAAAAGGCTATAACGTTGATCGTCCACGGAATCTGGTAAAGGCAGTGGTCACCGAATAGCTCGCAGGCGCTTACCAGAGAGGGACAGAAAAATCGAGAATTGCCTTGTCGTTTAGTTCTTTCTTCTCTTCTCTGTGTCTCCGTGCCTCTGTGGTAAAGAGGCTTGTTCGCTGACTATCGCTACGAAACCTCATGTCCAACAATCCCTCTCACATCGATCTGCGGGCCGTCGGGAAAGAAGTCATGCGGCAACGCGGATTTGAACCCGACTTCCCCGCCGAGGTCAGACAACAACTCGCAGACTTACGCTCTCATCCCCCACAAATCGCTTCCGGAAAAGATGTGCGCGATCTTCGTGACCTTCTCTGGTCGTCGATCGACAACGACGCGTCTCGCGATCTCGATCAGATCGAAGTTGCCGAACGACAGTCTAATGGCGATGTGAAAGTTCGGGTCGGAATCGCTGATGTCGACGCTCTCATCCCCAGACAGTCTGCGATCGATCAGCACGCTGCGCGAGAAACTACCACTGTCTACGCGGGTGTCCAAAATTTTCCTATGCTGCCGGAGGAGCTTTCCACCGGTAAGACTTCTCTGCTCGAAAACCAGGACCGTCTCAGCGTAGTCATTGAATTCGTAGTCGATGCCGGAGGTCACGTAACTTCCAACGACGTCTATCGCGCACTGGTTCGCAACCACGCGCAACTCCAGTACAACTCCGTGGGAGCGTGGCTGGAGGGGACCGCGCCGGCTCCAGCCAA
>JBAVGI010000438.1:0-9489 GCA_049684755.1 Candidatus Sulfotelmatobacter sp. | reverse complement strand
TGACTCCGACGATGTCGACAAACTTCTCGCCATCAAAAATCTCGACCAACACCCGGTCTCCAACCTTTACCGCCCCGTCGCCATCGCCGTCGGACTCCAGCGGCACTTCGCGCATGAACTTCACCGGCGGAAGATTATTTTTCGCCAGGTGTCCGCGCGCAGGCTTGGTCAGCCGCGACTCTTTCACAAATTCCACCAGGCCAATCTGTGCCGCCTCGTAGCCGTCTTTTACCGCCAGCTTATGCTGCGTCACCACGCAAGGGCCAGCCTGCAGCACTGTGACCGGACGTACATCGCCCTTCGAGTCAAACAGTTGCGTCATGCCGACCTTCTTGCCCAGAATACCCGTAACTCGTATCGCCATCTTTCTCTCCAAGCTCAGCGTGGCTCGTCGTTTATGGAACGCCGGCTATTGGCTGAGGAGCCCTTCTGCTCATGTGGGAACAGCCGCCCTCGGCTGTTCCGCCGGCAAAGCCCGCGCTACTTATGTTCCTTACCGAACGCCTTAATCTCCACGTCCACGCCCGCCGGCAGATCGAGCTTCATCAGCGCGTCCACCGTTTGCTGCGTGGGCTCGAGAATATCGAGCAGCCGCTTGTGGGTTCGAATCTCGAACTCTTCCCGCGACTTCTTATCCACGTGCGGCGAACGCAGCACGCAGTATTTGTTCTTCATCGTGGGCAACGGAATCGGCCCGGCAATCTGTGCTCCGGTGCGCCGCGCCGTTTCCACAATCTCGCCCGTCGACTGATCCAGAATGCGATAGTCGTAAGCCTTCAACCGGATGCGAATTCTTTCTTTTCCAATCACGCTTCACTCTCTCTAACCCCTCCCGGCATCTCCGGAAGGAAAGAACTGGCGGCAAGCCGCAAGCCGCGTAATATTTGTTTATGTGGGGACAGCCGCCCTCGGCTGTCCGCGGAGCAAAGCTCCGCTGTTTTTCTTTCCTTACTGCACGATCTCGCTGATCGTTCCCGCGCCTACCGTGTGTCCGCCTTCGCGAATGGCGAAGCGCAAGCCCTTCTCCATTGCCACCGGTGTGATTAGTTCAATCACCAGGCTCACGTTGTCCCCCGGCATCACCATCTCGGTGCCCGCGGGAAGTTCCGCCACTCCTGTCACATCCGTAGTTCGCAGATAAAATTGCGGACGGTATCCCTTGAAGAACGGTGTATGCCGTCCACCTTCTTCTTTGGTCAGGATGTAAACCTCGGCCTTGAACTTGGTGTGCGGCGTGATCGATCCACCCTTGGCCAAAACCATGCCGCGCTCCACATCTTCTTTCGCAATGCCGCGCAGCAGCAGGCCTGCATTATCGCCGGCCATGCCTTCATCCAACTGCTTCTTGAACATTTCGACGCCGGTCACCACCGTCTTGCGCGTATCGCGGAAGCCGACGATTTCCACTTCCTCGCCTACCTTCACCTTGCCGCGCTCGATCCTTCCGGTCACGACCGTGCCGCGTCCCTGAATCGAGAAGATATCTTCAATCGGCATCAGGAACGGCTTGTCCAGTTCGCGCGCCGGCTGCGGCACGCTCTTGTCCACCGCTTCCATCAGCGCGTCAATCTGCTTCTCCCACTTCTCTTCGCCATTCAGTGCGCCGAGCGCAGACAAACGAATCACCGGCACATCGTCGCCAGGAAACTTGTAGCTCTTCAGCAATTCGCGCACTTCCAGTTCAACCAGATCCAGCAACTCAGGGTCGTCAACAGCGTCACATTTATTGAGCGCAACCACGATGTAAGGCACACCGACTTGCCGCGCCAATAGCACGTGCTCGCGCGTCTGCGGCATCGGACCATCGGTCGCCGCGACAACCAGAATCGCGCCATCCATCTGCGCTGCGCCGGTGATCATGTTCTTGATGTAGTCGGCGTGGCCCGGACAATCCACGTGCGCGTAGTGCCGGTTCGCCGTCTCATACTCCACGTGCGCCGTCGCGATGGTGATGCCGCGAGCTTTTTCTTCCGGAGCGTTATCAATCGAATCGAACGACCGGAACACAATCTTCGGATTGTGCTTCTGCAACACCTTGGTGATAGCCGCCGTCAACGTGGTCTTGCCATGATCGATGTGACCAATCGTCCCTACATTGCAGTGCGGCTTATTACGATCAAATTTCTCTTTCGCCATAATTCAGCTCTTAGCTCCTAGCTTTTAGCTCTAGCCAAACTCTTGTCATCCTGAGGCGCGCTTTTTGCGCCGAAGGACCTATGCAACCCTTTTATTCGGCGTCACTGCTACTTCGTCGTCCCCTGCACCTTGGCGATGATTTCCTCCGCCACCGATCGCGGAGCCTCCTCATAACGCGCGAAGTGCATCGAGTATTCAGCGCGGCCCTGTGTTGACGAACGCATATGCGTCGCATAACCAAACATCTCCGCCAGTGGCACGATTGCCTTGATCACCTGCGACCCGGCGCGATGCTCCATGCCTTCGATGCGCCCCCGCCGCGAACTCAGGTCGCCCATAATCACACCGGCATAATCCTCCGGAGTAACCACTTCCACCGCCATCACCGGCTCCAGCAACACCGGAGACGCTTTGCGAGCAGCTTCCTTGAACGCCATCGACCCGGCAATCTTGAACGCCATTTCGTTCGAATCGACGTCGTGATAGCTGCCGTCGTAGAGCGTGGCCTTCACATCGACCATGGGATAGCCCGCCAGAATGCCGCCTTCGAGCGCTTCCTGAATTCCCTGATCGATCGGCTTGATGAATTCTTTCGGCACCGACCCGCCAACGATGTCGTTGACGAATTCATAGCCTGTGCCCGCTGGCTGCGGGTCCAGCCTGATCTTGGCGTGACCGTACTGGCCGCGGCCGCCAGTCTGGCGAATGTATTTGCCCTCGGCTTCCGAGTGCCTGCGAATCGTTTCGCGATACGCGACCTGGGGCTTGCCTACGTTGGCCTCGACCTTGTATTCGCGCATCATTCGGTCGACGATAATTTCCAGATGCAACTCGCCCATGCCGCTGATGATGGTCTGTCCGCTGTCGGGATCGGTGTGAACCTTGAAGGTGGGATCTTCCTGCGCGAGGCGGCCGAGGGCCATGCCCATTTTTTCCTGATCGGCTTTCGTCTTGGGCTCAACCGCAACCGAAATCACGGGAACCGCAAACGTAATATTTTCCAGCGCGATGGGATGATCTTCGTTGCAAATCGTGTCGCCGGTGCTCACACCCTTGAGGCCCACTGCCGCGCAGATATCGCCCGCCAAAATCTCGCTGATCTCTTCGCGCTTGTTGGCGTGCATTTTCAGCAACCGCCCGATGCGCTCACTTCTGCGCCGGCCCGTATTCAACACGGAGTCCCCGGTCTTCAACTGCCCGGAGTAAACGCGAATAAACGTCAACTGGCCGACAAACGGATCAGCCATAATCTTGAACGCCAGCGCGGAGAAGGGCTCCTTGTCATCGGCCTTGCGGACAATCGTTTCGCCGTTATCGGGATTCAACCCATGCGTCTCCGGCACATCGAGCGGCGACGGCAGATAATCCACCACTGCATCGAGCAGCGGCTGCACGCCTTTATTCTTGAACGCCGTTCCCACCACCACCGGAAATACCTTCAGCGCAATCGTCGACTTGCGCAGCGACGCGCGCAGCGCGTCCGCGCTGATCTCTTCGCCTTCCAAAAACTTGTGCAGGATTTCGTCGTCGTTCTCGGCAATGCTCTCGACCAGTTGCGCGTGAAACGCTTCAGCTTTTTTCTTCAGCTCGGCGGGAATTTCTTCGGTCACATACTCGGCGCCCATGGTGTCGTCCTGCCACACGATCGCCTTCATATTAATGAGGTCAATAACGCCCTTAAACTTGTCTTCCTGGCCGATCGGAATCTGAATCGCGACTGGCTTGGCGCTGAGGCGTTTGCGGATGGTGTCGACGGCATGCTCGAAATCCGCGCCCATCTTGTCGATCTTATTAATGAAGCAAATTCTCGGCACGCCGTATTTATCCGCCTGGCGCCAGACTTTTTCCGACTGCGGCTGCACTCCGTGCACCGCGTCAAACACTGCCACCGCGCCGTCGAGCACGCGCAGGGAGCGCTCCACTTCCGCCGTGAAATCCACGTGGCCAGGGGTATCAATAATGTTGATGCGAATATCGCGCCAGGTGCAGGTGGTCGCCGCGGACGTAATCGTGATGCCGCGCTCCTGCTCCTGTTCCATCCAGTCCATGGTCGCAGTGCCTTCATGCACCTCTCCGATGCGGTGCGTCTTTCCCGTATAAAACAGGATGCGCTCCGTCGTAGTGGTCTTCCCGGCATCGATGTGGGCCATGATGCCGATGTTCCTGCAGCGTTCTAATGGGACTGTTCTAGGCACGACTCTCTAACTCTTTCTGGGCTCCGAAACTTTTCAATTGTTGATTGATGATTTTTGATTGTTGATTGAAAATCGAGTCAGCCTCTTCAATCAGCAACCAACAATCAACAATCAGCAATTCTTTACCACCGGTAATGCGCGAAAGCCTTGTTGGCTTCCGCCATGCGGTGAACATCTTCCTTCTTCTTGATCGCTGCGCCTTTTCCGTTGGCGGCGTCCAGCAACTCATTGCTCAACTTGTCGACCATGCCTCGCTCCGCGCGACCGCGCGCATAGGTCAGCAGCCAGCGGATCGCCAGCGACGTTCGCCGGTCGGCATTCACTTCGACCGGCACCTGATAGTTCGCACCACCCACTCGACGTGTCTTAACCTCGAGCAGCGGTTTCGCATTCTCCACGGCCTTGGTGAACAGCTTCAAAGCTTCGTCGCCGCCTTTTTCCTGCACCTTGGTGAGAGCCTCGTAAAAAATGCCCTCGGCGGTCGAGCGCTTGCCCTGCCACATCATTGAGTTGATGAACTTCGTTACCAGATTCGAGCCATAAACCGCATCGGCTGGAACGGTCCGCTTTGCTGTATGTCCTTTACGAGGCATAAAACTCCAAGTTTCAAGGTTTCAGAGTTTCAAGGTTTCAAAGTTTGCGTGACCGCAGCCACATTGAAACCTTGGAACCATGAAACTTTGAAACCTGCTTTCTTAACCCTTCTTCGCTCTCTTCGCGCCGTACTTCGAACGTCCCTGCTGACGCCCGGCTACGCCCACCGCATCCAGAGTTCCGCGAATTACGTGATAACGGACGCCCGGTAGATCCTTCACGCGGCCGCCGCGGATCAGCACAATCGAGTGCTCCTGCAAATTGTGGCCGACGCCGGGGATATAAGTGGTAACTTCAATTCCATTGGTCAAACGCACGCGCGCCACTTTCCGCAGCGCGGAGTTCGGCTTCTTCGGAGTTTGCGTGTACACGCGCGTACAAACTCCGCGCTTCTGCGGGCAGCCTTGCAGCGCCGGACTTGCCGTCTTATACCGTGGCCGCTTGCGGCCCTTCGCCACCAATTGATTAAAAGTAGGCACTCTTTGCCGCTCCTTCTTCACACCAACTTCACACCGATGTCGCGGCAGCGCGATTACTGCGCGCAGCATCATCACTTTCCCGGTCGAACTACATGATCCGGGCTGGCAGGCTCGGTGGCCAACCATGCTTCTCGCCGCACACCAACCCACGGAGAGAGATTTTGGGTTCCCGATCTAGGTTTGAACTGTCGACGGTGGCACCCGGCCAAAACTCCGGGGGTACTCCGTATCGCCAGCTCTGTCCTGCATATCCTTCCGCAGACCGCCGGTGCTACAAACTTAGCCGCACCAGATGTCCGAGGGCGAAAGGCAGCGCAGGAACATTTCAGCGAGGAAAGTTTCCAAACCAAAAATCAATTCGGAAACGCATTTCAAAAGCTCAACCAGAATTCTGCGCAGTACTCCGCAAAACTCACGGCCTACAGCAAGCTTGGATTAACTCGCGGAACCAAACTACTATAGCAACTCGGGCGAAACATCGTCAACCCATGTTTTTGCATCCCACTGCGAATGCGGAATAACCAATCGTGGGAGAGCACGCAGCCAGCTTGCTGAATCCGCCTGCAGCCTCTACACTACAAAAGTTTTCCGTTCCAA
This sequence comes from Candidatus Sulfotelmatobacter sp., assembly GCA_049684755.1. Classification (GTDB taxonomy): domain Bacteria; phylum Acidobacteriota; class Terriglobia; order Terriglobales; family Acidobacteriaceae; genus Sulfotelmatobacter. Next base: position 3,488 of record JBAVGI010000438.1, on the reverse strand, counting down.
TTCAATTCTACTATCACATAAGCGGCTCGCCCCGCGGATGCGACGTGAGGCGACGAGAGGTTGCATGGGAAGGTTCGGCTGCGTTCAGTGGGCAGGAGTTGTCGTCGCCATCTTTTTCTTTCTGTTGTTGCCGGCTTGCGGAGGACACAAACCCGCCGGCACGAGCCCATTTCCCGCGAAGATTACTCTAAATCCTTCGATCAGCGCTTCCATGCAATGGGGAAGCACACTTGCCTTCACTGCCAGCGCCCAGAACGGCACAAACGCAACTATCTCGCCAGCCTTCACTTTCTCTTTAACTCCCGACAGCCCGCCCGGAATCCTCTCCGTCTCTCCCAATGGATTCGCCTGCGCCGGAACCTGGAATGCTCCGTACTATAACGTCTGCACGCCGGCTGGATCGGGCACGGTTCAGGTGATCGCTTCAGCCCTCGGGCAGATCAGTCCGCCCACTACTGTCTTCGTCCATCCTCCGATCGACAACGTTCAGATCAGCATCGTTCCTCCGGTGAATTCTCTGCCTCCCGCGTGCCCTACGCAGAGCGCACTTCCGCTGGCTTGCCAAATCGCGTTTAATAGCAGCGCTGCCAACTATTGCCTTTCCCAAAATCAGAAGCAAACATTACAAGCCACGGCTTACAGCCAGGGAATCGACATCACTGGTTCCGTTGGACCGTTCTCCTGGACCCAGGCCAATTCAAACGTCGTTACGATCACTCCGATCGTAAGTGCTTCGTCGAACCTCATCACCAATCAGGCTACCGTGGAGCCCAACACGCCAGGTCAGACCCAGGTGATCGCCTCAGCCTCGGGGGTATTCAGCCAACCCTACGTCGCAGAGACTTGCCCGGTGCAATGCATCAGTCTGCAGCTTGGCTCGAACGGCTCACAAAACATCGGCCAGACCAACTTCATCGCCACCAAGGGCACATCGGAGACCATCACTGCGACGGCCGTCGATGTCCAAGGCTGTATCGTGCCCAAACCTCCGCTGACCTGGACATCTTCCGCTCCCGCTGCGCTTACCGCCGGCGGCGCTGCCACTGGCACGACAACAACCACCACAACTACACCCACCACCACGGCGTCCGCCGGGTGCTCCGGCACGGCAGCTTGCACAATCGGCACTCCCCAACCGGGGACGGCAGCCATCACCGCCTCGTGCAGCCCGCCAACTTGTAACGTTGGCTTCCCGTTTAATCCAGCCGGCTTTCCCGGACCCTACATTCCGCAACCGGTTTATCCCGTCAATTCCATTTCCGGATTGGTCACCGGCGTCCCAGTCTCGACTAGCGTTCTGGCAACCAGTCAGGATTGTTACAGCAATTCTCAGTGCACCGTCGCGCTCTACGACGTCTCGACGGCAAAGAACATTGCAGCCAGTCCCAGTTCGATGCCCGCCCCGCCGAATTCCCTGATGTTCGACCCGCCGGGAGATAAGGCCTACGTCGGCAGCCAGTACGGATCATTCCTCATCACGACCGTAAACCTCGGCTCATCTACTACAAATCCTTTTACGTTCCTGCCGAACCCTGCCAGCACTCTGGGGATAGTGACCGGTAAAGTTCTGGCTGTCTCGCCCAACGGCAATCTGGCGGTGTTCTCCGATACCATCTCTACTCCCAACCAGGTCTACGTAGTCAACACCACCACCTCATCTGCGGTCACTACGGCTCTCTATATCAACAGTGCGACCACGGCCACATTTTCCCCAGACAGCTCAAAAGCCTACATCCTCGGCAATGGCGGCAACACTTTGTACGTCTACTCGATTCTGCAGGCTCCTTTGACGATTCCTCTGTCGGCGCCAGCCACCTCGATTGCGTTTTCTTCTACCGGTGCTTTTGCCTTCATCGCGGGTGGAAGCTCCACCTCGAACATCGACGTTCTCAACACATGCAACAACTCGCCGGTCAGCTTAACGCTCACTGGGCTGCCAACCACGCCCACCTTGCTCAAGATGGTCCCAGCAGTCAGCGCCCCCATGGGTAACGCTACCGTTCCGCTTCTCAGCCAGAGCGACTTGGCCAACCTCGATGTTTTCCTCGGGATCGATAACACCGGCATCGACGTTATCGCGACAACCACCACAACGCCGTTAGTCCCTCCGCCGAGCACACTCTGCCCCCAGCAGCAGATTGCACTCGCTCAAACCGTCGCTACGTCGACTGCCTTCGCCCCGGTTCACATCAATCTTCAACGGGGCACTTTCCATCCACTGAACTTCTTCGTCGCGCCGGGCGGCGCCGCAGTCTACATCATCACCAGCGACCAGGGCGTCCTGATCTATAACTTCGTCACTTCATCCGTCAGCGCAATCCCACTCAGTGGCGGCGCGGCGCCGGTGGCCGCCGACATTGCCTCAGACGGCCAATACCTTTACGTTGCCGGCACCGACGGAATCCTGCACGAACTCGACACCGTCACCGCCACTGACGTCATGGAAGTCCCCTTCTACCAGCTTCCCAACTCCTCAAATAACTTTTGCTACAACTCATACTCCTGCAACCTGAATATGGTGGCGATAAAGCCTTAAATGATTCAGGGGGATTGATTCAGCCCAGATTCGTATCAGGGTATGCCGTCAGGCATAGCGCAATTAACGGATGAACCTGGCTGCGCCTTCAGGCGCTAGGTTTGATTTTGGGTGGCACAGCGCTTAAGCGCTGCGATTCAACACGCGAGCAAAGAGGGCTTTAGCCCTGAGGGGTCCTATGCAGGGTTCTGCAGTTCCTTCGCCACGCTATCGAGCACCCCATTCACGAACTGCACCGATTCCAGACTGGAAAACTTCCGCGCGATCTCCAATGACTCATTAATCACCACCGCTCGCGGCGTTTCCGGATAAGCCAGAAACTCCGCCACTCCCGCGCGCAGCAGATTGCGATCCACAGCCGCCATGCGCTCCATGCGCCAATGTTCCGCATGCCGCTCGATCAGCTTATCAATCTCCGGCCCGCGATCCGTCGCCACGCGAAACAGATCCTCGGCAAATCCGCGGACATCCGCACTGGTCCCCGCATGCTCCGCCCAAAACGTACGCTGCACATGGTCCACCGTCTGCTTGCCCATGTCCGCCTGAAACAGCATCTGCAGAACCAGTTCGCGGGATTTACGCCGTGTACCCATAAAGAGATTGCTGTGGAGGTGGTGATTCAGTTTACTGCACAGAAGGGTTATTTGCGCCGCTTTGTCTTTGCCGTTGCGCGCTTGAGCTTGTCATTCATCTTTTCGGGCTTGTCATTCCGACGACTCGGGGAGCGAGGCGGAGGAACCTGCTTTTTGCTGACCGCTGACCGCTGCCTGCTCATCGCGTCCTTCAACGAAGCCATCTCCACCGCAGCCAGTGCCGCCTCAAATCCCTTGTTCCCCATCTTCAACCCAGCGCGATCAATTGCCTGCTCCAGATTCTCACAACTAAGCACGCCGAAAGCATGAGGAACTCCCGTCTCCTGCGCCGACTGCCCAATCCCCCGCGTCACTTCGTT
>JBAVGI010000437.1:0-5879 GCA_049684755.1 Candidatus Sulfotelmatobacter sp. | reverse complement strand
CACCTTCTGGGACAATGTCGTCTGTTTCTCCCGCAGCCGCGAGTTCATGAGCCTGAAGGCGTTCAAAGGGGATGCCGGCGTCGGCAGTCCGGAAAAGCCAGTGCAGCGCCGCGATAAGAACGTAACTACATGGCCGGTTACCGCAATGCGTTTCGCGCTCTATTTCGCCGATGCAGTGAATCTCTGTGTACGGGTTCGTCAGTCCAGGAAAAGTGGCGCGGATGTTGTCATCTTCGACCGCTACATCTACGATGAACTCGCGAATCTTCCCCTCGACCGCAAGCCCACTGCAATTTTCGCCCGGCTCCTACTGAAACTCGTGCCCAAGCCTGATCTCGCATTGGTGATCGACGCCGACCCGGCTGCCGCGCACGCCCGGAAGCCCGAATACCCTTTGGAATTTGTCCGTCGTAACCGGGAGTCTTATCTTCGTCTGGCCAAACTCTCCGGCACCATCACGGTGGTCGAGCCTGATTCGGTCGAGGCCATGAAAACCAGCGTCAGGAACAAAATGCTGGAAGCGCTCGAACAAAAGCGTCTCCATCTCGCGGAACGACATTCCGCTGTTTCGCTTCCAAGTCCAGCCAACATCTCCCCCGGCGAACTCATCGAACCTTGATGGTCAACGCTCCAATGGTCGGAGCTTTGAATTGTCGTATTAGATCGGCGACGGTTGATCGACGGAGCCCGATCGATGATTTAGATCGACCCTAAGCCGGAGACTGAATGAAGATTTGTCTGGTCACAACCTTCCCGCCGAGCCAAGGCGGGCTCAGCGAGTACGGGCTTCATATTGCGCACGAGCTTCAGCGCAATCCCTTCATTCGTCTGACGGTTCTCGCAGACACACTTTCTTCTCCCGCCCCCGAATTGCCCGAGTTTACGGTGGAGCGCTGCTGGTCTTTTAACGACGCCGCCAGTTCCGCCCGCATTTTGAATGTCATCCGCAAACAGAAGCCCGACGTCGTCTGGTTCAATCTCCTTTTCAGCACCTTTGGACGCAATCCGCTAATTGCATTTGCCGGACTCGTCACTCCACTGCTCTCGCGTCTCAGCGGTTGCTATACCCACGTCACGCTTCACCATCTCATCGACACGGTGAACCTGCAGGATGCCGGCGTGCGCTACGCGCGCACTTATCGCTTGGCCGGAGCCGTGGCCACACGGATGCTTCTTCTCGCCAACTCCGTCTCCGTGCTTATGCCCGGATATCGCAAGATCCTCCACGAAAAATACGGCCGTGATAATGTGCATCTCCGTTCCCACGGAATTTTGTCTCGCGAGCCCCAATTCCCCGATATACCCCGGCGCGGAAATCCTGAGCACCGCATCCTGGCCTTCGGCAAATGGGGAACCTACAAAAGGCTGGAGTTGATGATCGACGCCTTTCAATATATTTCGGCGGCTCTGCCGAACGCGAAGTTAGTGGTAGCTGGCGGTAACCACCCGCAAGCCGCGGGCTACGTCGAATCGGTGAAGAAGAAGTGTGCGGCAAATCCGAAAATCGAATTTACCGGCTACGTTGACGAAGACGATTTGCCCGATCTTTTCCAAAGCTCCTCGGTCGCGGTCATGCCTTACTCATCTTCCACGGGTTGCAGCGGAGTCGCGCACCTGGCTTGCGCCTACGGAGTCCCAATTGTTTGCGCCGATCTGGAAGATTTTCGCCAGATGTCTGATGGCGAGGGAATGGCGATTGAATTTTACAGGCCGGGCGAGGCCAAAGATCTCGCGGATTGTCTGATCCGTTTTCTATCCGACCCCAAAAAACAACAAACCATGGCGGAGCAGAATTTTTCCGCCGCTCTCCGCATGACCATGCCAAACATCGTCCTGAAATATCTGCGCCACTTCGAACTGGAACAGCGGACGGTGGCTCTGCGCCACATCACTCGATTCCGCAAGCTGCCGAGTTGGGTTCCGTCGAAGTCGCTTCTGTTGAGACTGATGACTGGCAAGTCACTCGGCTGGGTTCACCGCTCCGCGCTGCATCGTCCCGCAGCCAGCGCTCCGAACGATGGCGACTCCTCGAATAATGATTCGTCCAACCATCACTCATTGAACAATCACGTTGACGGTGGTGGAAAGCTGGCTGGCACTCGAATTCCCATGAATGGTAACGGAGTAATGGACCGGAGTGGCAGCAGCGGCGGCGCTTTCAGTTCCCGCGTTCCTGGCGCTTCCGCACGAGGCGCCCAGCATACCCAGAGCGATGACGGCACAGAGAGCGATCCCTTGTGTCCCGCGCTTACCCGCGCCCTTCCCCAGAAAACCAAAACCCACGATCCCGAAGCTCAGTAACAAGCTGCCGTAAAGTTGAGTCGGATTCCTCGGTGGCAAGGGATTGGTGCCTGGCGCTGCCTTGGCGGAAATCGTAACCACGGAAGTAGCCACGCCGGAACCAGGAGTAATGCTCGCTGGAGAAAAAGAGCAGCTCATCGTGCTTGGCATGCCACTGCAACTCAGCGCGATCGAGTTGTTGAACGATCCGGAGTGCGCCTTCGCAGTCACCGTAAGACTTCCAGTAGTCCCCGCCGAAATCGTAAGGGATGCGGGTGATGCGCTAAAAGATAGCGTCGGATTCGGCGTGGGAGGTGGAGCGGGAGAGGGTGGCGAAGTTGGTTGGGCCGCTACGCAAGTCGCCGTATAACTCGTAGCCCCACTGATCTGGTTCGCCAGCGTCGGCTTGCCGACTGCCTGCACAAACATTTTGTAATTTCCATCAGGAATCGGGAATCCACACAGATTCAACGAGTGGATTCCGCTGGCAATATCCGTCAATGGCATCAGATTCTCGCCATCCTCGCTGATGTATACCGCGTAGTGGTCCACCGTGTTCTCGTTGCCGCTGACGCTCCACTGCAAAGAGTTCGCAGCCGTGCTGGTCGAAACTGTCAAACAGTTATCGATGCCCGATTCTATTTCCGTAGCCTCTTCGTAATCGTTCCACGTCACCAACTGCAGATAGGGAAGAGGTTTCCCCGAGCTGTACATGCTGTTGATCTTGGAGAATGTCTGCAGCCACGTCTGCCCGCATTGCTGATTCATGATGCGGTTCGATCCCCACGATGCCAGCGTGTCATTAAAGCCTTTGTATGTAGCCCCTACCGTTTGCTCGCTTGAGTGGGACATTCCCGCGTCGTAGAAACTGCTCAGATAGCCCATTCCATAGTCCGACGTCGTAGGCATCACCCATGAATAGCTGCCGTCGGTAAGGGCTTGGGTGAAACCGTTGTTGTTCTGAAAAATAAGTGTTGGACGCGTGCTCAATGCTGCCGTCGCCGCGTTCCAGTCGACCGAAGGATAGGAAAGGTCCACATTAAAATTCGTGACCACCGGCTGACCCTGTATCGTCATGTAAGCTGGCGAAGAAAAATATGTGCGCTCGATGTATTGCAGCTCGCTGACCAGCTCCTGCTGCGGTGAACAACCAGAGCAGTCCGCCCGCGCGATTGCTCCTTTATCGATCATGATCGCGAACGTGAAACCCGGATGGCTTTCCGCCTGCGCCATCACCAACTGCGTTGCCTGGTCGATCGTGTTGTTGGGCCCGTACCAGTCGATAATCGCTCCATCGATGCCGCGGCTGACCATGTCGTCAATTTGACTTTTGACCTGCGCCGCATTCGTCTCGCTGTAACCGATATTCATGTGCCCCGAATCCCCGAACCAAAGAACCATGTGCGCATAAATCTTCGTCGTAGCGCCGAAATAAAGCAGGGTGTGCACGTCCACCTTACTTATGTTTCCCGCGCCTCGATTGTTATTCGATTGTGTCTTAAAGGTGTTTGCCGCGCTGGTATTGTTCGAGGTCTGAGCTGTCAGAGTCGTCGTGGGTACCACGTAAGCCGAGCTGGCCAAAGATAAAGTCGACGCGAGCAGCGGGACTGCGATCGCCGAAAGTTTGCGATGCATCGGTCCTCAGGGCGAACATAGAGCCGAGGATCTTGCTTCGGATCTGGGACCAGCCCAGGGAAGGCACGCCCGCCTGTAAATTTCCTGCGACTGGAATTTATCTGGGAACTGCGGTCAGCTTATGAGGAGAAGTTAAGAAACAACAGATAACGTCAGGAGATGTCCTGTTGGACGGTTAGTAAGTGAGCACCTCGCCCAATCGTTGGTAACGTCAATCACCCACGATTCGGCCGATGGAAATAATTCTAGTTTCGCGAGGTCACGCTGTAGCCCGGAAAAGGCGGCATGGGAAAGCCCGGCACGGCAGTGCCGGTACAAACATTGAAATTGAAGAGGAAGCAAGCCTCGAAGCCGACAAGGCCCTACCGCGAATTAACCGTCAACGTTCGCGCCACGTACCGGGACCCATCAAACCGTGCCACCGTAGTCACGTCCGCACCCGCATGCAGCCCATCGTCCACCGTAATCGCCGCAGGATCCAGATAGATCTCGTAAGTCTTCCGGTCCGTTTGCGAAGTCAGCACCAGAAGCCCAATGTGCAGATCCAGAGATGTGACCACGCCCGCGAAAGTAAAGTCAGTCCCGGGCACCGCCAGAATAGAAACTCTCTGCGCGTCGCGATCATCCTTCTGCACCACGAAATCCACATTCACCAAAGTTCCTGGAACCAGTTGGTTGGCATAGGCCACGTGCCCATCCTGCACCACCTGCGTATTCGGCGTGAGGCGCAATTTCACCGCCTCGGGTGAAAGCCGATCGCGCAACATTAATTCATTTTTTCCGGAGCTATAACTGATCACCACTCCCTGGCTTCGCCCGCCGCTTGTTTGCCTTGCCAGACGAATGTTGCGGGCAAAAATATTGCCCCCCTCCAGAATCGTATCGAGGTACACGCGATCACCCACTCTCAAATCGGGGGTCGCACCCAGCGCGCTTCCGTTATAAATGTGAGTGCGCGTATCGAAGAAGACTCTCATTTTTCCGCCGCCGAAGACCTGCACCGTCAACTGATCGCGCACCCGGTCGACTCGCTGAATCGTCCCGCCGATCAGGCTGGCCTTGGTTGGCGGAAGCGTCGGCAAATCGGGAAGTAAGCTGGCAGGATCAACCGCATTGTCCACATTCTCCGGCACTGCCACAATCGGGCTGACCGAAGATCGAGTGGTGGCCGGCGCCGACGAAGCCGATTCAGCCGATACCACCGATTGCGATGCCGTTGCCTGCGCGTACGCCAGTGAGCCGAGAAACAACCCGGTTAGAACGCCACTGGCTAGCCTCATCGAGAAAAACCAACCCATCGTTGTCCCCACCCTCTTTATGCCTTTTTATGCTTCAGAAACGATAATTCCTGGGCGTCTATTCGATGCCGTTTCCGGCCTCTAAGGTAGTCAAATCCCTACAAAAATCACCTGAGGAGCCGACAAACGTAGAGGAATAATTGGCATCTCAATAACGCGTCATTTTGTGCCAATTCTGTGCGCGAATTCTGCCTAAGAGGTCTCCGCGAATGTCCTGGAAAGCCTGGCTTGCTGCTGCAGTAGTTACCGTTTCGATCGTAGGAGCGGCGCCGCAAGCTAGAGCCGGCGACATTAAAATCACTCTGCCCAAGCGCAGTCATCTGACCCCGGTCCAGCGACTGAATCGTGAAGGCGTAGAGGCCGTCCGCAAGCACAAGTACACCAAGGCTGAAGCGTTTTTCTATAAGGCTTACCTGCTCGATCCCGACGATCCGTTTACGCTGAATAATCTCGGCTACGTCTCTGAGCTGCAAGGGCAGGTGGACCGCGCGCAGCGTTTCTACACGCTCGCGGGACAGGAAGCCACGGATGCCAACATCGCCATGGCCAGTTCTCCGCGCCTCGAGGGAAGCACTCTCAAAGCCGCCTTGGCCATTCCAGACGTCCCGCTGCAGATCAATCACGACAACGTCGAGGCCGTCCGCCTTCTTTCGCAAGGTCGCGGTC
>JBAVGI010000436.1:0-7130 GCA_049684755.1 Candidatus Sulfotelmatobacter sp. | reverse complement strand
CCGGCATTTTCCTGCCGCGCCTGATCCATCGCAACTCTTGCGTTCTTCGAAATCTTCGCCGGGTTCATGGCGATCCAGATGACAACGTGCGTATCCAGCAGAATCAATAGAGGTTGCCCCATTCTTTCGGAGAAAATGCGGGAGCGACGACGTCCCCTACGATCTTGCCCTTGCCGACAAAAAAACCGTAGAAGTCGTTGGTATTATCGTCTGCTGGCACAAGCTTAGCCACCGGCTTACCGCGCTTGGTGATCAGCACAGCTTCCCGCTTCGCCTGAACTTCATCCATGACTGCTAGGCAATGGATCTTGAATTCGCCGGCCGCCATCTTTTTCATCGCAGAGTATCCTTCCGATCATGGTCATTATACTATAGTCATGCAAGGAAAGAGTTGACCCGCACTAGCGAATAACTCGGGCTGCCTGGCGGATTCCGGCTCTTTAGACGGAGTTAATTCTGTCGTTCATCCACTTGAGGGAGCGCCGATATAGAGCAAAATCGGCTGCATCAAGATCTTTCGCGTGAGCGTCCGGCCTGTCGTTAATGACGGAAGACTGAAGTTCGAATTGATTCCGATCTCCGAATAGACCCTCGAACAAGCGCCACTCGCGCTTCACAAGGGCGACCAGCTCCAGCCAGAGAAACTTCTCGATCAGCTCGTCGGCCGACAAATTATCAAATTGCCTGCCTGGGGGCAGCACCTTAGCGAGCCTTGATCTCATGCTTCCCTTCGTTTTATCGGCGATGACGTCGGCTCTCAAGAAATTGATTACGATCTGCCGCAGCTGCCTTTCGAGGACGTTACGCGCCTTGTTTATTACGGCGAGGTCATCCGCCCAGCGGTCGAACGTTTGGGCGCTCATGCCTCCCGGGTCTTCCGCGTGTGTTGTCGTCTCCGTCGTCGCCTGACCGACGCGGAGCTCTATGCCAGCCTTAATCATATTCCTCATGTTGCCACTTTCTTTGTTTGATAAAACCCCGTAGTTATCCAGAACGTGAACAAACTTCTTGCTCACGTTCGCCGCAGCGTTGCCCCCTTTTAGAAGTGCCAAGTAGGGCGACTCAAGCTCGGGATAAACGCGAAACAGGTGGCTGATGGCAACCTGCGCGATCGTGTCGCCTTCAGTATCAATGAACGAGTTCACGTGTAAGGTCGCCTGGGAAGTTGTGACGGCTACGGGCCGCGCCGATATTTCGATTTGCCGATGGATGTACGAGCATGCCTTTCGAATCCAGTACGGCATATCGCAGCACGCCGAGGCGATAATATTCGCAACTTCATCGCTAAAGACAAGTCCGGCAGAGCGAGCCATCTTCCTAATCATTGCGCAACTCGCGCCCCGAGGGAGCGGGCTCAGATACTCTTCGGGTATGAGGGCTAGGGCAGAGTTCTCGACACCGTCGATAGACTCCACAGAGAACCATTTGCTCGATACGCCGCTTATCAACATCGAAAAAGGTTTTGAGTCTCTGCACGCCTCCTGATAGACGGCGCGGACCTGACGCCAAAACGGGTTAAAGTGATGCCTCCAATGGACGGTCGTGGGACTGCCCGGAGTAATGTAGTCAACCTCGTCGACGAAAAAAACAACAGGCTTGTCGCTGCCCTTTATGGCATTCAGGAACTGCTTGGATGCTTCGGCTGTAGTTATCTCATTCGTCGTCGGTTCGACCACGGCGTATCGGCTCGGTGACCCCTTTGCAGAGCGCAAGGCCTCAATCAGGGCCGATATTAGCTGCTCGGCACTCAGAGTCCAAATATCATCACGCGAGCAATCAAGCATTATGCAATAGCAGTCGTAGTTTGCCTTTGCATCGGCAACGATGCGGTTAATAACAGAAGTCTTCCCGATTTTGCGAATTCCGAGTATCGAGCGGATCTGACCCGTCTGCAGCTTTCGCGCTAGGTCATGGGCTTCATTCCGCCGCCCAAAAAAGTTTTCGTCGTCAGACACGGGACCTGTAACGTCGAACGGATCGTGACTGAATAGCTCTTGGCCGAGAAGTCGCTCGATTTCCTCGGGCTTGCTTGGGCATGAACCAGCATAGACCGGAAGAACGGAGAGTCCCACGTTTCTGCCCCATCTTTTTAGTTTTGCGTTTCCCTCCGCATCCGCGTGGATGATTACGACTATGCTGCTCTCCAACCTCCCGCTCGACGCCCCAATCAGATCGCTCGCAGTCTTAATCGTTCGCTGCTGCTGCTCCTCGAAGCTGGTGAAGAGGACAAGCACCTCACGGTCCACAGCTAACGTGGAGGAAAGGCGCTTCGAGAGCTTTGCGTAGAGATAGACGTACGTGCCCTTCTCGCGCAGCACGGACGCGGGCGGTGGTGAGGTGAAAAGACCCTCCCCAGCCTTAACAAAATCATCTACCATTTTGTTCAGGGCGAATTGCGGTTTCAGTTGAGCCATCTTAACCAACATCCTAAACGCGCAAGTATACCGCGGATTTAGCCGCGGGCGTAGGACCTGGCGGGGCTCTTTGAACCGGTTGTGCTGCAGAATATTCAAACAGCGCTCGAAATCGCGGCGGGCCCGACTCGCCAGTCCTCCCTTCCGCCTCCCTTGCCGCACCTTCATGCCTTCTGTAGCATCAATAATGAGCATTCATGAAGGAGCAATTATGGCAACCGATACTCTGGCATCTCCGGCCACGCTTGGCCAAATTCCCACCAAAGTCCTCAAGAATTTCATTGACGGCGAGTGGGTGGAATCCTCGACCGGCGAGACGTTCGAAAATCGCAATCCCGCCGACACGCGCGACATGGTCGGCATCTTCCAGAAATCCGCCAAGGCAGATGTTGATGCCGCCGTGGACGCCGCCAAACGTGCCTTCGCCAAATGGCGACTCGTCCCCGCGCCGCGACGCGCGGAAATCGTCTTTCGGGCCGCCGAGATTCTTATCGAACGCAAAGAAGATTATGCTCGCGAAATGACGCGCGAAATGGGTAAAGTGCTGAACGAAACTCGCGGCGATGTGCAGGAAGCAATCGATGCCGCATACTACAACGCTGGCGAAGGCCGCCGTATGTTTGGCCCCACAGTTCCCTCGGAGCTGCCCAACAAATTCGCCATGGCCGTGCGCCAGCCCATTGGCGTCTGCGGCATGATCACGCCGTGGAATTTCCCCATGGCGATTTCTTCCTGGAAGCTGCTGCCCGCCATCGTCTGCGGCAATACCTGCGTCATCAAGCCCGCGCAGGATACTCCGCTCTCCACATTTAATCTTGTTCGCGCTCTCACCGATGCCGGACTGCCGAAAGGCGTGATCAACATCGTCGCCGGTTTCGGTCCCGACGTAGGCACGCCACTGGCCGAGCACGCCGACGTGCGCGCTATCTCGTTGACCGGATCTTCCGCCGTAGGCCGGATCATTGGCGGCATCGCGGCCAAGAGTTTCAAGCACTGCTCGCTCGAACTCGGCGGAAAGAATCCCATGATCGTGCTCGACGATGCCAATCTCGATCTCGCCATCGAAGGCGGCCTCTGGGGCGGATTCGGAACCACCGGCCAGCGCTGCACCGCAACCAGCCGCATCATCGTGCAGAAGGGCGTGTATCGCGAGTTCATCGAACGCTACGTCGCTCGCGCGAAAAAGTTGAAAGTCGGCAACGGCCTCGATGAGACCACGGAGATGGGTCCAGCCATCAACGAAAAACAGCTTCAGACCGATCTCAGCTACGTCGAGATCGGCAAGAACGAAGGCGCGAAGCTGATGTGCGGCGGCAATCGTCTGACCGATGGCGAGTATCAATATGGCTGGTTCATGGAGCCGACCGTTTTCTCGGATGTCGATCCGACGATGCGCATCGCGCAGGAAGAAATCTTCGGTCCCGTCGTATCGGTCATTCCCTGCGACGATCTCGAAGACGCCGTCGAGATCGCCAACGGGATCGAATATGGGCTTTCTTCTGCGCTCTACACGAAAGATGTGAATAAGGCTTTCGCCGCCATCCGTGACCTCGACACTGGTATTACCTACATCAACGCGCCCACAATCGGCGCGGAAGTACATCTGCCATTCGGAGGCACAAAAGCTACCGGCAACGGCCATCGTGAAGGCGGCATCGGCGCAATTGATTTTTATACGGAGTGGAAGTCGGTCTACGTCGACTATTCGGATACGTTGCAAAGGGCTCAGATCGATCGCGGAGAATAAAAAGCTTTAAGGCAGAGAACACAGGGGAACACAGGTTAAGGCAATCGGTTAGAATTACCCCGTGATCCTCTGTGACCCCGGTGTTTAAGATTTGGTCTTAGCGCGATGCCCACAACTCAAGCCCGCGAAGTCACCGCCGCCTCTCGCCTCGACAACGTCCGCTACGCCATTCGCGATCTGGCCTGCGTGGCGGACGAAGTTATCCAGCAGGGACACAGAGTTCTCCCACTGAACGTCGGCGATCCGCTCAACTTCGATTTTCAAACCCCGCCTCACATTATTGAAGCCGCCTACAAGGCGATGCGCGACGGCAAGAACGGCTACGCGCCGTCACCCGGAATTCCGGAAGCGCTCGATGCGATTCGCGGCGAGGCCGCGCACAAAGGCATTACGACCGTTCGTGATGTCTTCGTTACATCCGGCGTGAGTGAGACGGTCGATCTCTGCATCTCCGCGCTGGTGAACCCGGGCGAGGATATTCTCACGCCGAAGCCGGATTATCCTCTCTATTCCGCGGTCTTGTGCAAGCTCGGAATTCCGATAAATGCCTACGATCTAAATGAAGAAGACGCGTGGCAGCCAGAACTCGCCGACATCGAGCGCAAGTTGACCCCGCGCACGCGGGCGATTGTTCTCATCAATCCTAATAATCCTACGGGCTCGCTTTGCTCGCAGCAAATGCTGGAGCATCTCGCCGAGATCGCACGCAGACATAGTCTCGTTGTCTTCTCGGATGAGATCTACGACAAGCTGATTCTCGAAGACACTCCGCACATCGCTTTTGCTTCGGTCGCGCCCGATGTGCCTTGCATCACCTTCGGAGGGATGTCGAAGAATTATCTGGTTCCAGGTTGGCGTATTGGCTGGGGCATTGTCTCCGGTGATGCTGCGGCCGTAAAGCCATACACCGAAGGTATTCACCGGCTGCTGCGGGCGCGGTTGTGCGCTAATCATCCTGAACAATATGCGATCAAGCCGGCGCTTGAAGGTCCGCAGGACCATCTGGTCGAGGTGCAACGCAAGCTGCGCTCTCGACGCGATCTGACGCAGAAATGGTGCGAAGCGACTCCTCGGGTGAGTTGCGTTGCGCCTCGCGGCGCTTTCTACGCCTTCCCGCGCATCGATATCCCCGAGAGCGACGAAGTTTTCGTGAAGGAACTTATTCGCCAGAAACATGTGATGCTGGTGCACGGTTCCGGCTTCGGTCAGAAGCCTGGGACGCAGCACTTTCGCATCGTATTCCTGCCGGATGAAAAAACGCTGACGAAGGCTTACGCTTCGATTGGCGAGTTTATTCAAGAGCGCTACTAAAGTTTTATTCGCTTCAGACTGCCCGCGTTGCGCCCTCCGGAACAACTTCAATGTTCCTGCTAATCTTCGGTCGGAAAGGAAATTCATGAAGGTCTTGATTTTTGGGGCGACGGGAATGGTGGGGCAGGGAGTATTGCGTGAGTGTCTATCGGATCCAGATGTTGAACTGGTCATGACGGTCGGGCGGACTGCGACGGGCGTTCAGAGTTCGAAGCTGCGGGAAGTGGTACATTCCGATTTATTTCATTACGAATCGATCGAACGCGAGCTGGCGGGGTTTGAGGCTTGCTTCTTTTGTCTGGGCCAGACCTCGTACGGGATGACGGAGCAGGATTATGAGCGGGTAACTTACGGGATCACGATGGCGGCGGCGGAGATGCTGTGCCGGGTGAATTCAAGTCGGGACGAATCAGGTCACGACAAATCTGGCCTTACTTTTATTTATGTATCGGGCGCTGGGACCGATGGCTCGGAGCGCGGAAAGAGCATGTGGGCGCGGGTGAAAGGGAAAACGGAGAATGCGCTGCTGCGGATGCCGTTTGCGGCGGCGTACATGTTTCGTCCAGGAGTAATTGAACCCGTGCTTGGAGCGCGCTCGAAGACGCGGCTGTATCGAGCGTTTTACATGCTTGGAAGGCCGCTGCTACCGTTGGTACGGTGGGCGTTTCCAGATTCCGTTTTGACGACTAAGGAGATTGGGCAGGCTATGTTGGGCGTGGCTCGGGAAAGTTTTCCGAAAAGCATTCTGGAGACCTGGGATATTCGAGCGGTCGTCCGAGGTTTAAACGCTAAATCCTAAACGCTAGTCTTGGCCCTGACTGGGCCGTCGCCACGTATGGGAGAAGCGATCTATATGCCGTAGTTCACGGCGCGGAGGGCGTCCTTATCGGCGTCGCGGGATTGGGTGGCTTTCGTGTGACAGTCTTCTTCGCGGAAGTGGGCATCGTCCCATTTTTCCATCGCGATCATCGAATGGTCGGCAGTGGCTAATGCTTCTTCGGCGCGAATCGCGCCAACCCACTCGTCAGTTGCCTGTTTGTAGGCGAGACGCAATTGATCCAGGTCTGCCGAAGTTAACTCTGCCGCAGTCATGGCTTGCAGACTAATGGCGTTCCGTGCGTCGGTCAATTAAGTTAGGCGAATTTAACGGAAAATTAACATAAGCGGCGTAAGCAATTACTGTCCCGCGGCTTTCGTGCCTCCAGTTCTGGTATCGAATTCTTCTGCCATCCAGTGCTGCAGTGCGGTGATATTTTGCGGCCGCCCGAGGAAATTCTTTACCAAATCATTCGCTGACATCGATCCGCCGGGCTCGAGGACCACGCGGCGGTAGCGCATTGGCGCGTCACCAGCTAACAGGTTGTTATGGTCGAATTGCAGGAAGAAATCTTCCGCAATCACTTTGTCCCAGAGATAGGTGTAATAGGCCGAGGAGTAACCGCCCAGGTGGCCGAAGGAGGCCCATTGATGCGTATCCGGCAGTGGAGTGAATAAAGTGTAGCGGCTGGCGTCGTCGAGAGTCACTTTGTCGAGATCGACATTTTCCGGCTTGGTTTTGTAGATGTCATAAGAGATGGCGCTGAAAGAATTCTGCCGCCCCACCCAGCCGCCACGCCCGAATGCGGAGGCGCGATTCATGCGCTCGACCAGTTCAGCTG
>JBAVGI010000435.1:0-8022 GCA_049684755.1 Candidatus Sulfotelmatobacter sp. | reverse complement strand
CCACTTCCGACGCTGACCAGAAAGACATTCACAAAAATCATTCCATCCTCGAGGGCGTCGTCAGCGGCGTCGCTTCCTACGGCAATTGCTTCGGCGTGCCCAACCTCGGCGGCGAAACCAAGTTCGAGCCGTGTTACTCAGGCAATCCGCTGGTCAATGCCTTTGCCATGGGCCTGGTCCGCAAGAATGAAATTTTCTACGCGCGCGCCGCCGGCGAGGGCAATCCCGTGATCTACGTCGGCGCCAAGACCGGACGCGATGGCATTCACGGCGCAACCATGGCGAGCGAGGAATTCAGCGAAGCCTCGGAGGCCAAGCGTCCCAACGTGCAGGTCGGCGATCCTTTTCTCGAGAAGTTGCTGCTTGAGGCTTGTCTTGAAGCGATGCGGACCGGGGCAATCGTGGGAATTCAGGATATGGGCGCGGCCGGGCTTACTTGCTCCACCTGTGAGATGGGCGGGCGTGGCGGTGTGGGCATTGAGATTGAACTCGATCGCGTTCCACAGCGCGAAACTGGCATGTCTCCTTACGAGATCATGCTCAGCGAGTCGCAGGAGCGCATGTTGCTGGTGGCGCAGAAGGGCCGCGAGCAGGAAGTCTTCCGCGTATTTGAAAAATGGGGACTGGATGCCGTCGAAGTTGGCAGGGTCACCACCGACAATAAGTTGCGCGTGCTTCAACACGGCGAAGTTGTCGCGGAAATTCCCAATCAGGCGCTGACTGACGATGCGCCCGTGTATAAACGTCCGCTCGCGCGCTGGGAGCCGCCCGTGCCCCGCGAGATGCCGCAGCACATTAAGCTCCACCAGAGCGGCGATCTTACGCCAAGCCTGAAGCAACTTCTTGCCAGCCCGAATATCTGCGGAAAGCGTTGGGTGTGGCAGCAATACGATCACATGGTGCAGACCAATACGGTCGAAGCGCCGGGATCCGGCGACGCGGGAGTAATTCGCATCAAGGGCTCGCAACGCGGGCTGGCGATGGCGCTCGACGGCAACGGCCGCTGGTGCTATCTCGATCCGCGGCTGGGCGCAATTCACGCGGTTGCCGAAGCCGCCCGCAAGGTAGCGTGTTCCGGTGCAACTCCCGTAGGCGCCACCAATTGTCTGAACTTCGGTAATCCGGAGAAGCCGCACATCATGTGGCAGTTCTCGCAGACCATCGATGGCATCACCATAGCCTGCGAAGAACTTGAAATTCCCATCACCGGCGGCAACGTCAGCTTCTACAACGAAACGCTGGGCGAAGGTATTTATCCCACGCCGGTGCTTGGAGTAGTTGGCATTCTGGATGACGTGCACAAAACCGCGAAGATGCACTTCGAAGCCACCGGCCGCACGATCGTGCTATTGCGCGGCGGCGAAGCAGCCGATATCACCGATGTGGAGAGCGAGTTTGGGTCGTCGGAGTATGCCAAAGAAATTCTG
Source organism: Candidatus Sulfotelmatobacter sp. (assembly GCA_049684755.1). GTDB lineage: Bacteria > Acidobacteriota > Terriglobia > Terriglobales > Acidobacteriaceae > Sulfotelmatobacter. The sequence goes on along the minus strand of JBAVGI010000435.1, from coordinate 6,595 downwards.
GGCGCGCTGTGGGGATATCCTCCGGAACTCGACCTTGAGAAAGAAGCCGCGCTGCAGAAAGCTGTGATCGAATTGATCGAGCAAGGCTTGCTGGAGTCTGTGCACGATTGCTCGGATGGTGGCTTGGCGGTGGCGCTGGCGGAAAAGACATTCGCGAAAGGGGTGGGTGCGCGAGTCAGTCTCATGTCGAACGGACTGCCCGCAGAGTTCGTTCTCTTCGGAGAGGATGCGAGCCGCATCCTGCTGTCTTGCGACCCAGAGAAGATTTCGCGAATCCAAAAGATAGCGGGCGAACACGGAATCGGCGCCGACGTGATTGGGGAAACGAATCCGGACCGGCTGGAAATTAATTTGGACAACAAGGTTCTGGTTTCCTCTTCCGTTTCTGAGTTGGGTCAGACGTACGAGCGCGCGTTAGAGTCGGCGCTGCGAGCCGATGCTGAACTGGTCGGTGCAACAGGGCCGTGAGTTGGAGCTTAAGGCTAATTGCTAATTGTTAAATGCTAATTGCAGACAAATTCCACGACGAGTGCGGAGTGGTCGCGATCTTCGCCCATCCTGAAGCGGAGAAACTCGCTTACCTTGGCCTTCACGCACTGCAGCATCGCGGCCAGGAGTCGGCTGGTATCGTCACTTCCGATGGTCTCACTTCCCGGGTGCACAAAGCCATGGGACTGGTCGCCGATATCTTCACCGAGGAAGTGCTCTCCCAAATCCGCGGCACGCTTGCAATCGGACACACCCGTTATTCGACCGCGGGTGATTCAGCGCTGCTCAATGCTCAGCCGATTCTGGTGCAATCGAATAAAGGTTCGATCGCAGTAGCACACAACGGCAATCTCGTGAACGCGAGTGAAGTTCGCGGCCGGCTGGAGCGCCAGGGTTCGATATTTCAGACGAACAGCGACACTGAGGTGATCGTCCACTTGATCGCGCTCTCGCGCGAGCACACCCTGCCGGAAGCGATTGCCGACGCTTTGCGCCGCGTGGAAGGTGCTTTTTCGCTGGTGGTAATGAGTCCCGACCGCATCATCGCGGCGCGCGATCCGCGCGGCTTTCGGCCTTTGGCGATGGGTCGAATTCCGGCGCTCGAAGGCCAGAAGCGCGACACCATTGTTTTTGCCTCGGAAACCTGCGCCTTCGATCTGATCGGAGCCACGTACGAGCGCGATGTGAAGCCCGGAGAGTTAGTCGTGGTTGGTCCAGAGGGAATCAGTTCGCTTTTTTATTCGGCCGCGGCCCCGCAGTCAAGCTGCATTTTCGAACATGTCTATTTTTCGCGGCCTGATAGCCGTGTGTTTGGCCGCGCCGTTCAGACCAGCCGCGAAGAGATGGGGAGGCAATTGGCGCGCGAAGCGCCGGTGGACGCCGATCTCGTGGTGCCCGTCCCGGATTCGGGCGTGACCGCCGCCGTAGGTTACGCCGCCGAGAGCGGCATCCCGTTTCGCTTTGGCCTTATCCGCAACCATTACGTGGGACGCACATTTATTGAACCGAGCCAAAGCGTGCGCGATTTCGGCGTCAAGCTGAAACTAAATCCGGTGCAATCGCTTCTGGAAGGAAAGCGCGTGGTGCTGATCGACGATTCGATCGTGCGCGGCACTACAAGCCGCAAGATCGTCCGCATGATCCGCAACGCCGGAGCCAAGGAAGTTCACATGCGGATTTCGTGTCCGCCAACGATTTCGCCTTGCTACTACGGCGTGGACACGCCTTCGAAAGATCAACTGATCGCCGCAAATAAATCTATTGACGAAATTCGCGACTACATCCGCGTCGACTCTCTCGCTTATCTCTCGCTCGAAGGATTGAAGAAAGCTTGCGGCGAGGGAGAGAAAACTTCTTATTGCTCGGCTTGCTATACCGGCAAATATCCAACCAACATCGTGGACGTGGAAGACATCCAGCCTGCCAGCGCGCCCCGCTAAGGAACACCGGGGCTGCACCATATCTCTACGACACTTTTCGTGCGGCGACCACGCGCGGAATGCCTTGGAGATCGGTTGCGACTCGAACTTCCGCCCATCCGTACAAAAGCTGCTTTACGGTCTTCACGATTGTTCCGCTAATTTCCATCACCAGCCAACCGCCCGTCCGCAATGCCCCGTGTGCCTGCGGGATGAGCCGGGCGATAATCTCTAATCCCGTAGGTCCGGCAAAAACCGCGTTCCGCGGCTCGAACCTGCGCACTTCAAGTTGAACTTCATCTTCTTCCGACACGCCAACGTAAGGCGGATTAGAAACGATGAAGTCGAAAAAGCTATCTTCGAATCCCATCAGCAGATCCGCCTCGCGAAAATGGATCCGCCCGTCGAGTTGATGGCGCACAGCATTGAGGTGCGCGATTTCAAGCGCTGCAGAAGAGATGTCAGCGGCGTGAATTTCAGCCTGTTGCAATTCGTGAGCAAGCGCCAGCGCAATGCAACCGGACCCGGTGCCCACGTCAATGATGCGGACATTTTGTCGCCGTTCCGGTGGCCCACTATTCCTCCGCGCGTTAGCAAGGTCCAGCACAGTCTCAATCACATGCTCGGTTTCAGGACGCGGGATGAGCACGGCCGGCGCGACGATCAGATCCATACCCCAGAATTCCTGGTGACCGGTAATGTATTGCGCCGGAACACCGCGAATTCGCTCCGAGAGCGCGATTTCGTAGCGAGATATTTCATCCGCAGTGAGTTCGCGTTCCGAGTGCGCGTACAAGTAAGCGCGATCGCAGCTAAGCGTGAACATGAGAAGAGTTTCGGCATTCATCCGCGGGGAAGGAACATTCTTAGCGGTGAAGCGCAGGACCGCCTCCGCGAGAGCTTGCTTCAGTTGCACATGAACATTTCACCACAGAATGCTATTTCTGCGCGGAGGCGATTGATTCTGGCGGACTGGACTGATCAAGCCTTGCGAGAATTAAGTCTGGCAATTTCCGCACTGAGCACGGCAGCAAATGCAACCCATGCGGCATAAGGAATAAACGCGTTGGCGGCTGCGCGATCAACTTTCCGGGCTGCCTTGATGTAGGAAAAGATCATTCCTTCGAGGGCGATCGCGTCCGCCAGCGCGAGCGTTGGACGATGCTCGCCGAAAAAAAGTTTGGACCATTTCGCGTTGGCGCTGAGTTGGGAAATCCACAGTCGCAGCGCATGTTTGCGTTCGTAAGACGGCGCAGCGCTCCAAATGCGCCATCCCGACCACGCGATCATTGCGTAGAGAGACATCCAGATCACCGGGTAAACATTATCCGGTGGAGTAAAACTTGGTTTGTCGAGATGACGGTACCACTCGTCGCGGCCACCGCCGCGGCTGTCACGCGAACCGTACCAAGCGGCTCCGGCCGTAACTAACCCGAAACCCGCGAGCGCCAGTAGTGAGCGAGACTTACGGTTCGGCATAGTGTCCATTAGGTGCGGATTTTCTGCACATGGGTTGCTTCGTTACAGATTTCTTCCGCAGCGACCGCAATCACTTTTATCCGGCGACGCCGGCGGTTTCCTGCTTCAGTTTTTCCGCCTGATAATAAGTAGTGAGCGCTTCGATGAGTGGTTGCAGCTTGCCATCCATTACGGCTTCCAACTGATGAATGGTGAATCCAATCCGATGATCGGTGAGTCTGTTCTGCGGAAAATTATAGGTGCGGATTTTCTCGCTGCGGTCGCCTGACCCCACCATCGCCTTGCGCTCTTTCGCCAGAGCCTGCTGCTGCTTCTCCATTTCGATTTCGTAAAGACGCGAGCGCAGCACGCGCATGCCCTTCTCGCGATTCTTGATCTGCGACTTCTCGTCCTGGCAGCTAACCACGGTATTGGTTGGAATGTGAGTAATCCGCACCGCAGAGTAAGTCGTATTCACCGACTGGCCGCCCGGCCCGGAGGAACAAAACGTGTCGATGCGCAGGTCCTTCGGTTCAATTTTGATATCCACATCTTCGGCTTCAGGCAACACGGCGACAGTTACCGCGGACGTGTGAACCCTTCCCTGCTGCTCGGTGGCGGGGACGCGCTGCACGCGGTGGACGCCGCTCTCATACTTGAGCTGAGAAAAAACTCGATTGCCTTCGATGATGGCGATGACTTCCTTCAGTCCTCCAGCCGACGATTCTGATGAGGAAAGAATCTCAACTTTCCAACGCTGCGTTTCCGCAAACCGGGTGTACATGCGGAAAATTTCGGCGGCGAAGAGTGTAGCCTCATCCCCGCCCGTGCCCGCTCGGATCTCCAGGATGATATTTTTCTCATCGTTGGGATCCTTGGGCAGCAATAGGACTTTCAGTTCTTCCTCAATCGCTGCTACTCGTGGTTCCAACTTGTTAAGCTCTTCCTGAGCGTAGGCCCGCATCTCGGGATCTTTTTCCTCGGCGAGCATAGACTTGCTCTCAGCGATACCCCTCGTCAAGTCTTTATACTCGCGATATTTTTCCACCACCGGCGCTATTTCGCTATGCGCCTTGGCAGTCTTCTGATACTTCGCCGAGTCATTGACGATATCGGGCGAAGCCAGAGCTTGAGTCAGGTCCTCGTAACGAGCTTCGATTTGATCTAAGCGTTCAAACATCGGCAGTCTTTCCCAGGGACATCGCTTGCTACGTCTCAGTTTCGCAAGAGCGCAAGCAAGCTAGAAGTAGCAAGCAGCGTCTCCTTGGCATTGTAGATGAGAGATGAAGAGAGAGAAATATTCGCGGCGGTGCCGCTAGGCAATCACCAACTCGCCGCCGTTTTCTTTCTCAAGAGCCATGGCTTGATCGAGGGCGACGATGGCGCATTGCGCTTGGTCGTCGGACGGAGGTTGGGTGGTGATGCGCTGCAACCACAGGCCGGGAGCGGTCATCAAGGCGAAGAGCGACCCTCGATGTTTGGCCGCGAAGCGGATGATTTCGTACGACACCCCGGCAATCACCGGCAGCAATGCGATGCGCGAGGCGAAGCGCGCCCAGAAAGTGGTGAACGGAATCAGCATGTAGAAGCCAATCGAGATCAGCATCACCGTCATCAGAAAGCTTGTGCCACAGCGAGGATGGAAAGTCGAATACTTCTGCACGGCTTCGGTCTCAAGCGGGTCGCCGTTCTCAAACGCGAATACCGTTTTATGCTCCGCACCGTGATACTCATATACACGGCGGATATCCGGGAACAACGAAACTCCCCAGATGAAGAGGAGGAAGAGAATCAATCGCACCGCGCCATCCACCAGGTTGAACACGACCTGACCGCCCAGAGCGGGATTCGCCTTCTTCAGTTCGGTGGCCGCCAACAGCGGCAGATACTTGTACATGAAAATGAAAAATGCCAGCGAGAGTATGACGTTGCCAGCGGCAAGCCATCCGCTGATCGAAGCGGCTTTTTCTCTCGTCTGGTTCTTCGCCGAGGACAGTTCCGCTTCGCTTCGCTCTAGCGGGACAGCCGAGCCGGCTGTCTCTCCATGTTCGGTGGAATCCTCCTGCATTATTTCTTCGATGGCGAAGTTGGCTGAAAAGCGTAGCGCACGGTAGCCCAGAGACATCGCGTAACCGAGCGTCATCACGCCTCGCACCACCGGCCAAGCCATCCACTTGTGCTTCTCCGACGGACGCTCGAGCGGCTGGCTCATGGTGACCACTTCGCCCGAAGGCTTGCGGCAGGCAATCGCCCAGGCGTGCGGCGAACGCATCATTACACCTTCCAGCACAGCCTGGCCGCCGACCAGAGTTTCTTCCCCGCTCTCGAGAGCGGGCAGAAGCTGCACGGCCACAAGGAAACGTACGAGATTGCGCAATGAACGCACGAGTATTAGATGCTCCAGGCGCCAGAAAACGCCAACGTTTAGGGTACCACAGGGGACGAAACCCTTATTCCCCGATTGCCCGTTCGTCTATGCTTTGGGATGACATGCTTAAGTTCGCACAGACCTGCGAGGCGATCGCAGCCACCACGAAGAAATTGCAGAAGACGGCAATCGTGGCCGACTATCTGAAGTCCTGCACCGTCGATGAAGCCGCCATCTCGGCGATATTTCTTTCCGGAAGACCCTTCGCCGTTTGGGAAGAAACCACCCTGCAGATCGGCGGGACACTATTGTGGCGTGTGATCGCGGAGATTTCTGGAAAAGAGGAGGCCGCGCTGAGTGCGGCATATCGGAAGTACGGAGATCTGGGAGCTGTCGCGGAAGAAGTTCTGCCCGACAAATCGCGAGGGATGCTAAACGTTCTCGAAGTTGAAGAAACCTTCCGGCAGATCGCGGCGGTGCGCGGACCGGCAGCAAAATCGGCGCTGGTTCGCGATTTGCTGGCGCGCGCGACGCCGCTCGAAGCCAAGTACATCATTAAGATTATGACCGGCGACTTGCGCATTGGTCTGAAAGAAAGCCTGGTCGAAGAGGCGATCGCAAAGGCTTTCGGTGCCACGCTCGCAGAGGTGCAGCGCGCCAACATGCTGCTCGGCGACATTGGCAAGACTCTTCGACTTGCGGCTGAAAATGAACTCTCTCAGGCGAAGATGCGAATGTTCCATCCCCTCGGATTCATGCTGGCGAGTCCGGTCGAGTCGCCCGAAGAAGGGCTGAGTTACTTCGCAGAAACTGCCGTAGAAGATAAGTATGACGGCATTCGCGCGCAGGCGCATGTTTCGGA
>JBAVGI010000434.1:0-3556 GCA_049684755.1 Candidatus Sulfotelmatobacter sp. | reverse complement strand
ATCGACCGCCACAACGAAAGGCCCAAACCATTCATCTGGACCGCCCGAGCTGGCGACATCCTGGAAAAAGTGAAGCGCGCCCAACGCTCCCTGAATAAACGTCACTCTGCTTGACGCACTACACTAGTAATATTGGACGGAACTGGAAAGCGCGTGGAATCAGTCCGTTTCAGGTTCTCCACTTTTAGAAGCGTAGACCTGTGCATGTCGTATGACGGGTATCAGGGTATGCAGTTGCAAGAGGCGACAAAACGAACTCCATGGTGTAAATGCAAGCAATAAATTTCAGAAAGCAGAACGGGGCGGCTTGCGCCGCCCCGCTTCAAAGTCACAAGCAGCGGGCGATGGCGCCCGCTCTACACGAACTAAGTTCCCTCGCTCCACCCTGCTAAATACTCCTCCTGCTCCGGCGTCAGCCGATCGATCTTGATGCCCATCGATTCCAGCTTCAGTTTGGCCACGCGCTTGTCGAGTTCGTCGGGAACTTTGTAAACGCGCTTCTCGAGCGATTTGAAATTCTTCACCATGTATTCCACCGACAGCGCCTGGTCGGCAAAGCTCATATCCATCACCGACGCGGGATGCCCCTCCGCCGCCGCCAGATTAATCAGCCGGCCTTCGCCCAGCAGATTGATCTTGCGGCCGTCTTTCAACGAGTATTCGTCAACGAACGTGCGCGTCGTGCGCTTCGAAGATGACATATTCTCAAGCGCCGGAATATCGATCTCCACATTGAAGTGCCCGGAGTTCGAAATGATCGCGCCATCTTTCATCAGGCCGAAATGATCTTTGGTCAGCACGCTCTTGTTGCCGGTAACCGTGCAGAATACGTCGCCGATCTTGGCGGCTTCAGTCATCGACATCACGCGGAAGCCGTCCATCACTGCTTCCAGCGCCTTGGTCGGATCGACTTCGGTCACGATTACTTCCGCGCCCGCACCACGCGCCCGGCTCGCCAGTCCGCGTCCGCACCAGCCGTAGCCGGCGACTACAAATTTTGATCCCGCCAGCAAAAAGTTGGTGGCGCGGATAATGCCGTCGATCGTAGACTGCCCCGTCCCGTATCGGTTATCAAAAAGATGCTTGGTGTCGGCGTCGTTCACTGCGACGATGGGAAACTTCAACACGCCTTCCTTGGCCATCGCGCGCAGCCGGATCACGCCGGTGGTGGTCTCTTCCGTTCCGCCAATCACGCCTTCGAGCGCATCGGTGCGCTTGGTGTGCAGAATCGTAACCAGGTCGGCGCCATCATCCATGGTGATGTGCGGCTTGTGATCGATTGCGGCCATGATGTGCTGGTAATACGTGTCGTTGTCCTCGCCCTTGATGGCGAACACCGCAATGCCCTGATCGCGCACCAGACTCGCGGAAACATCGTCCTGCGTGGAGAGCGGATTCGAGGCGCACAACACCACGTCCGCTCCGCCATCGCGCAGACAGATCGCCAGGTTCGCGGTCTCCGCCGTGACATGCAGGCAAGCCGAAATGCGCATCCCCTTCAGCGGCTGGTTCTTGATGAATTCCTTGCGGATAATCTGCAGCACTTTCATGGACTGGTTCGCCCACTCAATGCGCTTTTTGCCCAGCTCCGCCAGTTCTAAACTCTTGATATCGGAATTAACTTGTGCTGCTGTTGACATACGCCTCCTGTGGCGCCTTCATGCGAAAAATTTAAGTTTGTTGACGAAGAATAGTCGATACGAGTGCTCTGTCAGAATACACGAATCGAACCTGGATTCTGCATATTCAAAAACTCTTAGGGGAATGGCACTTTCGGCTCATGTGGCGCGGGCGCCCCCGTCCGCGAATGCGTACACCACCACAAGTTTCGCGGGATTAGCTTTTTACTTCCGCGTTCCTGCCGTCTCCCGCACGCCCGCGTCGCGGGCCAACTTGGCAGCCTTGTCCGTCGCTTCCCAGGTGAAGTCCGGATCGTTACGCCCAAAATGTCCGTACGCCGCCGTCTTCTTGTAAATCGGCCGCCGCAAATCCAATGACTCGATAATCCCGCGCGGCGTCAACTTGAAATTCGCGCGAATTAAATCCGAAAGAATTTCCGGATTCACTTTCTCCGTGCCGAATGTGTCTACGCGCACGCTCACCGGCTCAGCCACGCCGATCGCATACGCGAGCTGCACTTCGCAGCGATCCGCCAACTTGGCCGCAACAATATTCTTGGCAATGTGCCGCGCCATGTAAGCCGCCGAGCGATCCACTTTCGTCGGATCTTTTCCGCTGAATGCTCCGCCGCCGTGACGCCCCATGCCGCCGTAAGTATCGACAATAATCTTCCGGCCCGTCAGTCCCGTATCTCCCATCGGGCCGCCAATCACAAACCGTCCGGTGGGGTTGATGTGATACTTCGTATCGGCATCGAGCAGATGCGCGGGAATCACCGCCTGGATCACGTGCTTCAAAATCCCCGCCCGCAATTCGTCATTCGCGACCGTCTCCGAATGCTGCGTCGAAATCACCACCGCATCCACGCGGATTACTTTTCCCTTGGCATCGTATTCAACCGTTACCTGCGATTTTCCATCCGGACGAAGAAACGGCAACGTCCCATTCTTCCGCACCTGCGACAACCGCATCGTGAGCTTATGCGCCAACGAAATCGGCGTCGGCATCAACTCCTCATTCTCATCACAAGCATACCCAAACATCATCCCCTGGTCGCCGGCGCCGCCGGTATCGACACCCATGGCGATGTCGCCTGATTGCTTGTTGATGCTGGAGATGACGGCGCAGGTGTTGCAGTCGAAACCGTGGAGAGCGTTGTCGTAGCCGATGGACTGCACGGTGCCGCGGACTACATTTTGAAAATCGACGTAGGCTTTGGTGGTGATTTCTCCCGCGATGACGACCAGGCCGGTGGCGGTGAGAGTTTCGCAGGCGACGCGGCTGAAGGAATCTTCGGCCAGGCAGGCATCTAGAATGGCGTCGGATATCTGATCGGCGATTTTATCGGGATGGCCTTCGGTGACGGATTCGGAGGTAAAAAGAATGCGGTTCTTGGTGGCTGAGCTTGCAGACAAGATTGTTTCTCCTTAGAAAATTGCTTTAGACCTGATTTCAGACTTTGCTTCGAACCTTATATATGTGTTCGAAATTTATTCGAACTCGATTTGTGCGAGAGCCGCGAACGGGGGCACGCGATCGCAAGGGCAGTACGAAAGAACACTCAAAAAGTAGTCCTTGTAAAGGCTAACAGAGGGCTTGATCGAGTGCAACGAATTTTGGCGCAAGTGCTGCGGGGCTGATCCAACAGCGGATTTGCGATGCCGGATGGAAGGATCTTGGGCTCCGGTGGGATTACTTTCTTATGGTTACTTCCTGCCTCAGGCGCATTCTGATTGCTGGCTATCAAGGAGATGGATGGGATGAGGCGCCATCCGCTGCGAGGGTAGTCCTGGCGGCTAAAGCCGCAGACTGTTTTTTTCGCCTTACGCGGCGCTGAAGCGCCGCTCTTCCACGGTTGTGCTGGCGGCGGAGAATCCGTCAATTCAAGAACAAGGTCAACGGCGACGGACAGAAATGTCCGTCCCACATGTCCGTC
>JBAVGI010000433.1:0-4563 GCA_049684755.1 Candidatus Sulfotelmatobacter sp. | reverse complement strand
AAAACGCCGCTGCCGCGCATCTACAACCTCTCCGGCCGCCCGGCTTTAGCGGCCGTTACTTAAACGTTAAGGGGGTGACAGAGTCTCGTTGCAGTTAATGCGACATTTTCTCGTTGCAACAACATGACACCATCGAGGAGGGTAGTGCTGTTCGACCTCTGCGGCTGTGTGATTACGAAGATCGCTCTCCCGCTGGTGAAAACCCGGGACTTTGGGATGACGCCGAGCTGACCCCTTATTCATGCCTCTACTTCAAGTGCTCCACCAGAAACAAATCAGATAAGCTGCGAGTATAGCCGAAGACGTAGTGCTGCTCATCGGCGCTCATTAGAGGACAGGAAGATGCCACCACTCCAGCAATATCCACTGGGCTAAAGGATCTCCATGGCGTGCGGGCTCCGGTTTTGAGATCCAATCGAAATGTTGGGCAGGAGGTTTCGCCGCGGCTTCCGATCAACAACATCTGATCGTCATTCTCCCAATGCAATGGCAGATCGCCCGGCCCCGACCCCGGAATCAATTGCGGCTGGCCGCCATCCAAAGGCAGCAGATAAAGGCCATCAGTGCCGATCGCAACAATGAATTTGCCGTCCGGGGCGAGCGCTGCGCCGCGCAAGCGAAACCCTTCCGGGGTTATGGCGCGCGGCTGGCCGCCATCCAGATTCATGATAAAGAGCCGGGACCCATGGCCGTCTTCGTGCCCCTCGAATACCAGACGCCTGGAATCGGGCAAGAACCTGCCGTCGCGGGGAATAATGTTTCCCGTGGGCAGTGTGCGTTGTTGGCCTACTCCGGTTGGCAGCAATACGAAATCGGGAGGCGACATGCTCTGCCGTTGCACCAGCGCCCATTTGCCATCCGGCGAAAGCGCGCGTGAGCTGCCTTCACCCAGCCGGACGGCGGAGGTGCCGCTGGTGTCGCGAACAAAAACTGCGTAATCTCCGCCGCCGGCTTCCCCGGCTTCCGTGAACAGCAGAACCTTGCCGTCCTGAGAAAGAGACGAGGGCACGGTCCAATCCTGCCAACTGAGATCGCGCTCTTTCGTGTCGCCGGGAACCAGCCCAACAGCGCCGGCGCGGAGAGCATCGCGCGAAATGAGGGCGCGGCCCCCAGCCCCGGTGTCGTGTAAAGTAAGCGTTCCGGGAGCGGTGAGCAATTCACGCAGTTTGCCGGAGAGCGTAACGCCGCGCAAAGACCGGCTGAACCCGGTGGCCGTGGCAGTGAACCAAACTTCGTTGCCGGAAGGGCTCCAGGCCAAACCGATAGCACTGGCCCAACGTTCGGTCAGATCAGACTTCTTGCCATTCAAATCAACAGCGCTAACCACTCCACCATCATCGCCTAAAAGTGGATGGTCGATGAAGGCGATACGGTCGCCGCGTGGAGAAAAGCGAGGATCGCTGATCCAGCCGGTTGTCTCATACAGAACTTTTCCGATGGGATATTCGAGACGGTCCTTTCCCCCGGCTGAGTGCACCGCCGCGAGAGCAGTGCCGTCCGGAGTCCACGCGGCAGCCTCGACATTGTCCAGCAGATCACGCGGAGCATCCGCGCCAACCGAGAGTTGCGCGAGCGTTCCTACGTAGGTGAATGCATTATCGGCGACGCGGTAGCGGTGCAGAACGGCCATTTGCCCGGCGGAGGAAACGGCCAGCACTTCGGTTTGCGGAAGTCCGAGGTCGCGGGATTCGGTGGAGTTCGGGGAACTTATATAGACCGACTGCGGATTGCCTTCCCACGATGCGCTGTAGATCGCGGAGCGCGGATCCGGAGCAAACCGTGCAGCAGTAAGAGCTCCGCGGCGGAAGGTGAGCTCATGAAAAGTGGGTACCGGTCCGGAGGCGGCCTTGGTGCCGATGAGTAATCCCCCAACAGCTCCGGCGATCAGCATGACGATAGCTGTGCCGGCCAGCAAGGGGATGCCGGTTCGGACCGCAGGAGTCTTGACGCTCGGCTGTGCCGGGGTTGACGCTAGCGATGCATCGGCGCCTTTCGCAGCGGCCATTTGCCGCGAGGATGGATGCCAGTCGCGCTGCAGGCGCTTAAGATCGGCCCGCATTTCAGACGCGCTCTGGTAGCGCAGATCGCGATCCTTTTCTAAAGCCTTGTTGATGATGCGCTCCAGCTCAGGCGGAAGTTCAGCGTTTAGCCGTACCGGAGCAATAGGAGGCTTATTCAGAATCGCATTGAAGATTGCCGCTGAGGTGTTCCCCTCAAATGGCAGATGGCTGGTAGCCATCTCATAGAGCACCACCCCGAAGGAGAAAAGGTCGGAGCGGGCGTCCAGTTCCTCGCCTAGCGCCTGCTCGGGGCTCATATAGGCCACCGTTCCCAACGCTGAGCCGGGAGACGTCAACTGTTCGGGACGAACGGCGACTGTAGGTCCAGCGGTGGCTTCCGCTTCAATCTTGTGGTCCGATATTACTTTCGCCAATCCGAAATCGAGAATTTTGGCGTGGCCGCGCTCGGTTACAAACATATTTGCCGGTTTGATGTCGCGATGAACAATCCCCTTGGAATGGGCGGCGTCGAGCGCGTCAGTAATTTCGATCGCCAGACTAAGAAGGAGTCCAATCTCGAGAGGACGGTGAGTGATGCGGTGTTTCAGGGTCAAGCCGTCCAAAAACTCCATTGCGATGAAGGACTGGGCGTTGTGCTTGCCGATTTCGTAAATGGTACAGATGTTGGGATGATTCAGGGCAGAGGCAGCACGGGCCTCGCGGCGAAAGCGCTCCAGCGCTTGGGAGTCTTCCGCAAGATCGTCCGGCAGAAACTTAAGTGCTACGAACCTGCCGAGCTGGGTGTCTTCCGCTTTATAAACGACACCCATACCTCCGCCGCCCAATTTCTCGGCAATCCGATAGTGAGAGATGGTCTCGTCGATCACGCGGGAAGTGTAATCAAGCAATCGTATAGTAGGGGCTGAGACCGTGGAAGTCAAAGCATTTGGAACCCAGCGAGGGACGGACAAAGACTCGACTTTCTAAGTCCAGTAGGTGCGGTCGAGCGATCGGTACTGGATGGCTTCCGCGATATGCTTGGGCTCGATCTGCGGGGTCTCTTCGATGTCGGCAATCGTACGTGCGACTTTCAGGATGCGATCGTGAGCCCGGGCGCTCAGTCCCTGCTGAGTCATGGCACGCTCGAGCAAGCGTTCACAGTCGGCGGAAAGCTCACAGAAGGTGCGAATGTGGCGGGATGACATCTGCGCGTTGCAATAGATTTTCTCCCGGGACGAAGCGAAGCGTTCGAGTTGTTTTCCCCGGGTGCGAATAACGCGGTCGCGAATTTTCCCGGAGCACTCCGGTTCGTTGGTGGAGCGCATCTCCTTGTAATTCACCGCTGGGACGTCGATATGGATATCGATGCGATCCATCAAAGGACCGGAGATCTTCGAAATGTAGCGCTGGATCATGGGCGTGGTGCAGTTGCACTCGCGAGTGCGGTCATTGCGGAAACCGCAGGGACAGGGATTCATAGCTGCAACCAGCATGAAGCGCGCCGGAAACATCAGAGACATGGCCGCGCGGGAAATCGTAACCGTCCCATCTTCCAGCGGTTGGCGCAGCACTTCCAGCACATTCCGGGGAAATTCGGGCAGCTCATCGAGGAACAATAATCCGTTGTGAGATAGCGAAACCTCGCCCGGTCGCGGGATTGCGCCGCCCCCAATCAGGCCGGCATCTGAAATCGTGTGGTGCGGCGAGCGATACGGCCGCTTGCCGACGAGTCCGCTGCCTGGGTCGAGCACTCCAGCCACGCTGTGAATCTTGGTGGTTTCGAGCGCTTCTTCGAAAGTAAGCGGCGGCAGGATGGTGGGCATCCGCTTGGCTAGCATGGTCTTACCCGAACCGGGCGGCCCAATCATTAAAATGTTGTGGCCTCCGGCGCAGGCGATTTCGATGGCACGCTTGGCGGTTTGCTGGCCGCGCACGTCTTTGAAATCGACCAGAAATTCCTGATTTTCTCGCAGCAGGGCATCGCCATCGGCTTTCACGGGAGCGATTCCGTTGCCGGAATTCACGAAATGGATTACATCCAGCAGAGACCGCACCGGATAAACATCTACTCCGCCCACCATGGCGGCCTCACGGGCGTTAGCCTCAGGAACGACCAGGCGGGAGATCCTGCGGCTGCGGGCCTCCAGCGCAATCGGCAACGTGCCCCGGATGCCGCGAACACCGCCGTCCAGCGACAACTCGCCTACGAAGAGACAGTCATCGATCTCTTTTCGCGTCAAGCCGCCGTAGGCGCCCACGATTCCCAGTGCCATCGGCAGGTCGAAGCCGGAGCCCTCCTTCTTAATATCCGCGGGAGCGAGGTTGATCGTGATGTGGGTGGGAGGAATGTCATAGCCGCAATTTTTCAGCGCTGCACGGACCCGGTCGCGGCTCTCTCGGACTGCGGCGTCAGGCAGACCCACGGTGTGGAAATGGTCCTGGTCAGTCTTAATTCCCGAACAGTCCACTTCCACCTGAATAATATTGGCGTCAATGCCATACACCGCGGCGCTGAGAGTCTTGTAGAGCATCGATTGTGAGGGGAACCTTATAGAGCCAGAAT
>JBAVGI010000432.1:0-15723 GCA_049684755.1 Candidatus Sulfotelmatobacter sp. | reverse complement strand
CCACGAACGATCGAATACCACTAACTCTAGTACGCACGGGAATAGCGATTCGTATCAATCCGGACGGTTTTCGTCGCCCTGCTGCATGTGCCCCTCGACTGGAAAAAAGCGACCGTGCACAAACCGTGCCAATATGAGCGGGATTCAAACCATTTGGGTTAACTTTGAACGAAAAGCAGATTCCCCAAATTGTTGGAAACAATAGAAATCAAAAAAAAGAATGGAACGGTTGGAGTAAATCATTCTGCGCCCAAGGCAGGTGCGCTACCAGGCTGCGCTACGCCCCGACATGACTATCAGAATTCATTCTAAAGTACTTTCCAACGCCCTAACCATCGCGACCATGATTTTTAAAAAGCATCAATGGAAGCCCGCTGACTCAAAGAGGCATGATTTGCGCAGCAAGCTAGAATGGAAAGAAGAGGATGAGCGCGTCCCGACACCAGAAAGATAGGCGCGGAATCCACCTGATTGCGGAACTGGCTAATGTTTCGATCGGGACAGTTGACCGTGCCTTGCATGGTCGCGTTGGAATTAACGAATCCACGCGCCAGCGGATTCTGAAGATCGCCGAGCAGATTGCCTACACTCCGAATCTGGCGGCACGCTCCCTGTCTGTTTCCAAGGCGAGCGCTCGGATTGGAGTATGCATCCCGCGAGAAATCCATTTTTTTTACGATCAACTTTGGGGCGGAGTGCTGGATGAAGCTCGCAGTGTGGCGCAGCATGGGATCCAGCTGGTATGCCGGCCGGTCCAGACGTTGGGGGAAGCGGACACCGAAGCGTTCAAGGAACTTATGCACGAGGGCGTGAACGGAATTATTCTCACGGCGGGAAATCCGCAAGCTCTCGCGCCTTTGATCGATGAAGCTGAAGGAAAAGGAATACCGGTGGTTTGCGTGTCCACCGACGCGCCGGAGAGCCGGCGGTCGTGCATCGTGTGTGTGGAACCGTTATTGAACGGACGACTGGCAGGAGAGCTGATGGGGACGTTCGTGCCACCGGGCTCCAAAGTGGCCGTCATTGCCGGCATGTTGAGCGCTGAAGATCACAGGCAGAAAACTGCAGGCTTTTCCGACGCGTTTCCCCGCAACTGTCCGGGAGGCGAGATCGTCGGCGTTGTGGAAGGGCACGAAGACGAAGGCGAAAGTTTTCAAAAGACTTTTGATCTGCTGGGTCAGGTTCCGAATCTTGCCGGACTCTACGTAAATACTGTGAATTGCCTTCCGGTGTGCTGAGCTCTCGGCGCACGGGGTCGTGCCGGAAGAACCAAGCTGATTACGACTGACCTTTTCGCAGAAATGTCTCCGTACTTTGAAAAGGGAACGATCACGGCATCGATTTATCAACAACCACACCGGCAAGGCCAGCTGGCGGTTCGGCTGTTGGCAGATAATCTGACCGGCAGAATGCCTTTCCCGCCGACCGTCCATCTTAGCCCCGGGGTTGTAATGTCATCGAACCTGCATCTTTTCCGGGAGATCCGGTTGGCGGGGGTGAAGTTCGAGGATTCGGCGATCGGATCGCCGAATCGCGCCAGGGCTGGGAAGAAGTCTCATCTCCGCAGAAAGACCAAAGCGGTCAGCTAAAGTCTTCAAATCAGGACTTCCCCTTGCCGCGTCCCACGGACATCTGGACATTTCTTCGCCGCGAACGCCTACCGGACTGAGCGGATTCAAGGTTTTGATATTGGGGATTGGGGATTTTCTTGACAAAGATGGTCAAAAGAAGATGAGAGCTGCTCCTGATCGTTAACGTTAACGCTTGGAGCGCAAACGCCAGAAAGATGCAGACCTCTGTTGCGCAAAGCGGTTGCGAAAAAAAACGATCTAGGCCTTGCGGCCTCCGAGTATCGCTTCTGCTCAGTAAGAACAGCACCTATGTCGATATAGGAACGGCGCGACGGTTTGTGTGGCGCTTTCAGGACTGACGCCGAGGCGCGAACTTGAAACAATAAATAAGACCGAACAGCAGCAAAGCTGCTCCCCACCACGCGTTGGCGTGCAGGTTGAACAAGACCACGCCTGGATTCGCGGGAGGATTTACGAGCTGGTAAATTCCAGCCGCCAGAATCAGTGAGCCGTTTACTGCCAGCGAAATGCCGATGAAGAACCAGATCGAAATCATTCTGACTGCCATCCGCCTGCCTCGCTAATCCTCTACCAGAAAATAATGTTGAGTGCGACAAAAACCACCGTGGCCACGCCCGCCCAGAAAATTGGCTTCTGATACAACGGAAGATTTCCGACGGAAGGTACGTCCGTCAGCCCGTAAACCAAACCCGTCAATTGACCGTCTGGCACGGGTTTCGTGGCAAGGCTGACAATCACGGTCACCAGCACACACGTGATGAATGACCAAAGCGCTTGGTACATATCCTGCGCGAGTCCTTTGGCGTGTGGGGAAAGCGCGACGTAACGTAAGGCAGAAGGATCGACTTTCACCCAGGTCCACATACCGATGGAACAAAGCGTGCCGCAGAGTAATCCCCAGAAGCCGCCAGAGCTGGTGGCACGCTTCCACAACATCCCAAGCACGACCGTGCCGAACAAGGGAGCAATAAAGAAGCTGAAAAGCGCCTGCACATAATCCATGATGCTGGCGAATTGCATGACCAGGTATGCGGTGCCTACGCTGATCAGTACGCCGATAATCGTGGTCCAGCGCCCCATGTTCACATAATGGCGATCGCTGCCCTTACTGTTGATAAACGGCCGGTAAATGTCATAGGTCCAGACAGTGGTGAAGGCGCTGACATTTCCCGCCATGCCTGACATGAAGCCGGCAATCAGCGCTGTAACTCCCAGGCCAAGCAGTCCGGGACCACAATAGCGTGCCAGCATCAGAGGAAGCACATCGTTATAGCTATGAGCTCCAGTCACAGCGGCCACGGATTCTGGAACCAGTTTCTCCCGCAGCACCGCCAAACCAAGCAAGCCGGGCAGGATGACAATGATCGGGACAAACATCTTGAATCCGGCGCCGATGATGGGCGCCATTTCCGCGCTGCGAATATCTTTGGCGGCCAGGATGCGCTGGACTACCAGAAAGTCCGTGGTCCAGTAACCCATCGAGATCACTGCGCCCAGCCCGAAGACGATGCCGGTCCAGTGGATACCCATCGGGTTCGTAGTGAATGAGCCCAGCCCGGCCCAGAGATGGACATACTGTTCTGAAGCGCGGTGCGCAATCTGCAACTTTAGATTTGTCCAGCCGCCGGCTTCGTAGAGTCCGAGAATCGGAATCAGCAGTGCCCCGGCCCAGATAAGAAAGAACTGCAACACTTCGTTGAAAATCGCGGAGCGCAGGCCGCCGAGGGTTACATAAATAGCGACGGTCAGCGACGAAACCCAGATGCTGAAATTGATGTCCCATCCGAGAACGATCTGCATGACCTTGGCCATGGCAAACATGTTGACGCCGCTCATGAGCACGGTCATGAAGGCGAACGAAACCGCGGACAGCGCGCGGCTGGACTCGCCGAAACGCAGCTTCAAATATCCCGGTACTGAATGGGTTTTGGAAATGTAATAAAACGGCATCATCACCAGCGCCAGGAAAAGCATTGCCGGGATGGCGCCGATCCAATACCAATGCGTTGCGAGAATGCCGTATTGATAGGCGGAGCCTGCCCATCCCATCAACTCGAGCGCCCCGAGATTAGCTGAAAGAAAACTCAGACCGGCGACCCACGCGGTCATTTCACGCCCGGCCATGAAAAAATCTTCGCCAGTATTGGCCTGGCCTTTTAAGTACCACCCGATGGAAAGTACGAGGACGAAATAGAAAACTACGATGACGATATCGATTGCGGAGAGATGTACCAATTGAGTGGGCACAGCCGCTGCCAGCAGTTGGGTCATCGGGTTATCTCACACCCAGCAGCAAATCAACCGTGAGTTGATCAAGGTACTCGTAGGGCAGACGCTTTTTGAGGATTACGTCTTTGTCAAAGACAGTAGCCAGCAACTGGGAAGCGTTTGGTTTTGAGTAATGACTCAGAGGAGGAGTGCCGTTGGGGTTTTTCGAAATCTCAGCCAGCACTGCCTGTATATCTTTGTCGGCATTCCATCGTTTCGCCTTCTCTTTCAGGATTAAATACGTGCGCATGCAACCGCGAGCGAAATCTTTCACCCCGGCGTAATCCTCAGTGCGGTAGGCGTGAGCGTCGAAGTGGCGGGAGCCGCTGTAGCCGACATCTTCGAGAAATTTGACCAGCCAAAATGCCGACTTCAAGTTGGAAGATCCGAAACGGAGATCCTGGTCAAAGCGGCCGGGCATCTGGTCGTTCAGATCGATGTGAAAAAGCTTGCCCGCTTCCCACGCCTGGGCGACGGCATGCATGAAGTTCAATCCCGACATATGTTCATGGGCCATCTCGGGATTCACGCCAACCATTTCCGGATGATCGAGAGTCGGAATGAAGCCGAGATACTGGCCGGTGGTGGCCATATAGATATCGGCGCGAGGCTCGTTGGGCTTGGCTTCTAAAGCGAACTTCATGCCGTATCCGCGGTCGAGATTATATTCGCACAAATAGTTGACAGCCTCGCGCAACCGTTTGATGGCGTCATCGGCGCGACGACAGGCGTCGGTCTCAACCCCTTCGCGGCCGCCCCATAATACGAAAATTTTTGCTCCCAGCTCTGCTCCGATATCCATCGCTCGCATCGTCTTCTGCAGAGCGTAGGCGCGTACTTCAGGATCGTTGGCCGTGAAAGCTCCGTCGCGGAATATGGGATGGAAAAATAGGGAAACCGTGACCATTGGAACGACGATTCCATTGGCCTCGCAGGCCTTCTTGAAGGAACGGACGATGCAGTCGCGTTCGGCGGGAGTTGCGTCGATGGGGACCAGATCATTGTCGTGCAGGTTGACCCCCCAGGCCCCGACCTCGGGTAGCAACGAGACAATCTCAGTGGGGGAAATCGGCGGGCGCACAAAATCGCCAAAGGCATCGCGTCCCCGGTTGCCGACCGTCCATAGCCCGAAGGAGAACTTGTGTTCCGCGCGAGGTTGGTAATCGTTGGTATCAGGCTGATGATTGGTCATGAGGTAGTCTCCACTTCGCAAACGTTATGAGGTCAATTCAATATGGACTTCATCGCGGGATATATGCGCCGATATACGGCATACGACTTTTCTAAAGCCAGAGAGTCTTCAGGGTTTGGAGTAATAATCTCGACGGCGCGCACTACAGATTGGCAGGCTTCGTCCACGGTAGACCAAGTCTTCGCTCCTACGCCGGCCAGGATTGCGGCGCCATAGGCTGCGCCTTCCTCCGCTGCGACTGTTTCGACGGGTTGTCCATAAATGTCAGCCTGAATCTGGCGCCAAAGTGAGGACCGGGCGCCACCGCCGCCCAGACGAATTTTTGTTACTGGCACTTCCATCTCACGAAAAATGGTGAAAGTATCGCGCAGGCTGAAAGCGACTCCTTCGAGGATCGCCCGAATTACATGAGCTCGCGTGTGAGAAGCGGTTAAGCCAACCAGCATGCCGCGCGCCGCAGGATCGAGGTAAGGAGTACGCTCGCCCATTAAATATGGAGCCCAGAGTAGACCGTCGCATCCGGGAGGAGCTTTGGCCGCTTCGGCAGTGAGGCTTTCATACGATTGTTGCGATTGTTGCTTGTCACCTGAGCCGAACTGATCGCGGAACCAACGCAACGATAGTCCTGCAGCCTGGGTCACACCCATCGCAATCCAGCGTCCGGGAACGGCGTGGCAGAAGGTATGAATGCGCCCTCTGGAGTCCAGTGCCGGTCGATCGGTGGCCGCGAGGACGACGCCTGAGGTTCCGATGGTTGCGCTGACGGCTCCGGGGGAGACGATTCCCATACCAATGGCGCCAGCAGCCTGATCTCCCGCACCAGCCACGACGGGAATGCCTTTTTGCAGGCCGGTGGCTTCCGCGCCGGCGTCGGAAATTTGTCCGCAGATTTCGGGCGACTCGTATAGCCGGGGCAGAAGAGACTCGTCCATTTGAAGTAGGTTCAACATCGCTTTCGACCAGCGGCGGTTGGCAACGTCGAGCAGCAGCGTGCCCGAGGCGTCTGCAACATCGGTGGCACGTTCCCCGGTTAGCCGGAACCGAACGTAATCTTTGGGAAGCATGAGAGAGCGAACGCGGCTCCAGTTTTCCGGTTCATTTTCTCTGACCCACAAGCATTTGGTGAGAGTGAAGTTAGTGAGGGCGGGATTGCAGGTGAGTTGAATTAGTTTGTCGGCGCCGACTTGAGCGGTTAACTCCCGGCACTGCTTCTCGGTCCTCACATCACACCAGATCAGTGCAGGCCGTACGACGCGGTCTTGCTCGTCGAGCAGAACAGCCCCGTGCATCTGACCCGACAGGCCGACGCAGGAAATCTGATCATTATCATTATCTTTATCTTTACTGAGTTTGGCTTGTGCGAGGGCACGGCGCACAGCTATGCCGCAGGCGCGCCACCAATCACCGGGGTCTTGCTCAGCCCAACCGATTTGAGGAGATGCGAAGGGTTGATGGTCCTCGGTAGCGGATGAAACAACGCCGCCGTTCTCATCGAGGATGAGAGCGCGCGTGCCTCCGGTTCCCACATCAATTCCTAAGAGGTAAAGTCCCACCGATCGCCCACTGGATGCCATCAAGACGGGAAAGCGATTGCCTTGCCGTGTACGTTAACGACACGGTATCGTACCATGCGTTTCCGTGATTACCAGAGCGGAAAGCAGTGCGCCGGCCATCAGTCTCCCGAAGTGATTACTACTCCCACTGTTGATTCTGCTCCTAACCGCGCGCCAGGTGGGCTCCTGGCCCGGCTCAGATAGTGGCTACGGCTGGCGAAGGGAACGGCGATGGCGATTGGTGTGGGTCGGAGTTCTCCTCGTATTCCTGATGATCTGTGGACAGGGGAGCGCTTTCGATTTCGAATACAGAGTCGAGATGGGTGAAGCGTAAGACCTCGCGAATGGTTTTGCTGGGATTGATCAGCTGCAGATACACTCCCGCGGCATGCAGCGAGATCAGAGCGCCGACGCGGCGGCGTCGATGGCATCCGTTTGTGCCAGGTCAAGAATAATGTTGTATCCATGATGAGCTACGGCGGCGCACAGGAGGGCAGTTTCATCGCCGCGGACAATTCTTCCGGCACAGTGGAGGATGACAGTTTCAGCGAATTTTTCAACGGTTACATTCAGCACGGTTGAAACCTCTCTTTTCTTGAAACTTCGGTAGTGGTGCAGTATGGCTCACGCGTTGCGCCGGTTAAGCGGGAGATCCTTCGCTACGCCTGAAAAACGGCTCCGCTCAGGATGACAGTCCTCGTGTGATGGTCAAACTGCACCACTACCGAAACTTCAATTTTCTGAAGCTGGCTGAAGCGAGTGTCAGGCTTTCTTTTCGACGGGCGAAGCAGAGAAATGTCCGCATCGTCCGCGCATGCTATTGCGGAATTTCTCGCGCTCTTCGGGAGTCATGTGCTCCCAGCGCTCCATCATCCGGCCGCGCCACCGCCAGTGGCGGCGCGGGCCGCCGCGGAATCCGCCAAAGAGAATCTTGCTGAGAACCAGCAGTCCGAGCGCTTGCCAGTAAGTGATGACATGCCAGCTGAACAAGGCGGGCATGAGCCAGTTCCACAGGCGCATGACGAAAAAAGTAAAGACGGCCAGGAATAATATTGCGAAGAAAGTAAACTTCAATATTCGTAAAAACCAGTTTCTTTTCATGATTGAGTCCTATCGTTTCGAAATTCGTCGTAGATGGCCTGCAGCCGCTCGCGCAGATGCAGCACGGCGTAGTGTTTGCGCGAGAGCAACGTGTTCACACTGAGTCCGGTTTGCGCCGCCAGTTCCTTGAAGCTGTAGCCCATCAGCTCGTGGGCGACGAATACTTCGCGCTGTTCCGCGGGCAATTCATCGAGCGCTTCGTCGAGTTCTTCCAGCAGCACGCTGCGGGCGTAGGCTGCATCGGGACCAGCGTCAGGGGACGGAAGAAGTTCTTCCAGTAAAAGCTCCTCGCCATCCTCCGCGACGCTTGGCGGTTCGTTGCGCAACGCTTCCCGGCTCTTTCTGCGAAATAGATCGGTGATCCGGTTGCGGGCTACCCGAAACAACCAGGCGGTGACTTGCTCGACCGGCTTCATCGCCCGGTAGGCTTCGACCAGTTCGTAGAAGACATCCTGGAGAATGTCTTCGGCGTCGCCGGGATCGGCTACCCGCCTCCGAATGAAACTGCGGAGACGGGACTGTTCGCGCGAGACCGCTTCGGAGATGCGTTGGTCCTGCTCCACCATCGGCCACCGGCTTTTCAGCGCCTCGTCCATCTATTGGTATAGACGAATGAGCGAGAGGAATATTTTAGTGGAGGGTTCGTAGCTTCCGCGCTCAGAGGTGGACGGTGCGGTAAAACCCTTAGAAGAGTGGACTTAACTGAGGGAACGCGGGAACGGTGCGGAGAAAGAAGCTCGATGGGATGATCGGGAAAAAAACGACACTCCCAAGTCAACGACTACTGCCGTTATAAAGCAAGGAACGCGTTATAATTTTTGTCTGTCTATGCAGAATCTGCGGTATGCGCTGGTGGCGTATGTGAAAGGCCCGGTAGGAGAGTTCGTGGAGAGCCTCCGGCGGGAGCTGCATCCTGATTTGCCGCATTTTGCGGCTCATCTGACGCTGTTGCCACCCCGTCCGCTGCGCGGAACCGAGAGTGAGGCGTTGCAGGTTCTGGCGGCGATCTGTGGGCGGACGGAACCTTTTGAAGTGAGGTTGGGCGGGATGGATAGTTTCGCTCCGACGACTCCGACGGTGTACATCCGAGTGGCGTATGGGGCGATGCAGATGTGCGACCTGCATGAGCAGCTCAACACGCAGGCGCTGGAGTTTGTAGAAGAGTGGGCTTATATTCCGCATCTCACGATTGCGAAGATGCCCAGCGAAGCGGCGGCAGAGAAGGCATTGCAGATTGCCGGGGAGCGGTGGGAGGAATATACGGGAGGCCGCCGCGTCCTGCTGGACCGGTTGACGTTTGTGCGGGAGAAAACGCCGAATTGCTGGATTGATCTGGCGCCGGTTCCTTTGGGCGGCAGGTTGGTTTCGCCGTAGGGGGCTAAAGCCCCGTTAAGTTTTAAGGGACTGTACGCGGCGCTGAAGCGCCGCTCTTCCACCGTGCTGCGGGCGTTCTTCTGGGTGCCGCAAGGATCTTTCTCTCTCGCGTTACCTCCATTAGTTACTATCCGTTACGTTACCCCTGACCGGTTGGAATGGCCCCTGGTACATTTCCCTCCCGTGCATTGCGGAGATGTGGGGTGGGCTGTAAACAGAAGAGAGGGGACGTGCGATATCCGCGCTGGCAGCCGCTTCGGGCGCGGGTTTCAGAACACCCAGGGGGACAGAGAATGCAGATTGGGGTCTACGGTTCAGGGTTTCTGGGAACGGTGATTTCGGCCTGTCTGGCAGACTTTGGCACTCCAGTTTCCTGCTGTCATCCGGACCGGACGCGCATGGTGGAGATGGCGCAGGGGAACATTCCATTTTTTGAAAAGAATCTGAAAGAGATTATCCGGAGAAATGTGCGGGCGGGGCGGCTGGCGTATTCAACGGACATTGAGTCTTTTGCGCGCAAGGCGCAGGTAATCTTTCTGGCCGAAGATGGGGCGGAGAATCTGACCGATGTGGTGATGCGGATTGCGCGGCTGGCGCCGAAGCCTCCGATTCTGACTGTGGTGACGCCGGTGGCTGTGGGTACGGCTACGGCTCTCGAGAAAAGTTTGAAGGATGCGGGGCTGCAGGCGACGATTGTATCGCAGCCGATGTTTTTCACCGACGGTTGCGCGGTGGAGGATTTTAACTGGCCAGACCGGCTGATTCTGGGCTCGACTTCGAACGAAGCGGTGCACGTGCTGAAGCAGATTTTTCATCCGCTGGTGATGCGCGGAGTGCCGGTGATTGTGACCAATCAGGCGACAGCGGAGTTGGTGCGGGAATCGGCCACAGCATTTGTGGCGACGAAGATTTCGTTCATCAACGAAGTGGCAGCGCTGTGTGAGCGGGTGGGCGCGGATGCGGTGAACCTGGCGCTGGCTTTGGGGCTGGATAAGAAGATTGCTCCGCGATGTTTGCAGCCGGGGGCGGGGATGGGCGGCGTGTTTGCCGAGTCCGATATGGATTCACTGGCGCAGTTAGCGCAGGCGAACGGAGTTCCGCTGAAAGTTTTGAGCGCGGCACGGGATGTTAACCACAACCTGGCGGACCGGCTGGTCGACAAGATTGCGGCGGCTTTGAATTCGGTGGAGAACAAGGATGTAGGAATTCTGGGACTGGCGTTCAAGCCGAATACGAATTCGGTGGCGGGATCTTCTGCGATCCGGTTGGCGGAGACGCTGGTGTCGAAAGGGGCGCGGGTGCGGGCTTATGATCCGGTGGCGCTTGCCGATGCCAAGACGCGGCTGAACGGTTCGGTGCGTTATTGCGATTCGGCGTATGCGGCGGCGGAAGGAATGGATGCACTGGTTGTGGGCACGGGCTGGCCGGAATTTCGCGCGCTGGATTTTGACCGCATCAAGCATCTGCTGAAGAGGCCGATTATCGTAGATACAAAAAATCTGCTGGATTCAGTGCGGCTGCGCGCCATGGGGTTTGAGTACGTGGGCGTGGGGCGCGGGTGAGAGTGGCCGGTGAGGAAGCTTGCGATGCGGTAAAGCGCCGGACGTTACATTCCCTTCTTTCGGGTTTCCTCGATAGTTTCTCGTTCACTTTATTTTGTTTGCCATTCTCTGCGGTGATTCATGTGGTGAGTTCGGTGTGGTGCAGGTTCTTGACTGAAGGGTGACGCACTTCGTTCGGCTCTCCGAATCAGCCGTCCCCTTCCACTGCGCTCAGGGCAGGCTCTACGGGACGGGATTTCAACCTCCGCGATCGTACCCGGCGTTGAAACGCCGGGCTACTGTCAAACGTCCTGCGGACGATTTTCGTTCCCGGAAGGATTTTCGGGAGACGGAGTGGGAAATGCAGCGGAGAATGATGCCCGTACGAGGGTGGAGGCAATCCATTGGGCGTCCGAGCTTTTGCGTCCGAAGGACGTCTGAAAATAGCCCGGCGTTTCAACGCCGGGTGAGTTCGAGGGTTCGGACGCGCATCCCGTAGGGATGCCTGATTCGCGTCAGAATATATTTGAAGGAGAGAAATCTGAGATGTTGAGCGCTCGCTTCTGAAATGGGGCGAGGCGCGGTTGTATAATCAGCGTGGCGGTGGGAATAGCTCAACTGGCAGAGCACCGGACTGTGGCTCCGACGGTTGCGGGTTCGATTCCCGTTTCCCACCCCAAAATTTCCTGTTGCGTGGCATCCCACCTATCCGGTGATCCATCGGACGCGTTGCGTTCTCTCTTCTTCCAGATTTGTTCGCGGGTTTAGATCGTCATTCCTATTTCGGGAACCGATTCTGTCGTTACAGGCCCGGATTCGTTGATTATCGCCTTTCTGCAGACTAGAATCCGCACGTCTTCTCGAATGCGGTTTCCATTGTCTTCGCATTCCGGTGCGGAGTTGCAATGGATTTGCGGCCCCCGCGGTTGAGATTTCCCGTTCTATTTGGAGGCCTATGAAAACTTCTCCCGGTAAGGGCAAGAAAGACAAAGCAACGATTCCGACAGCGGCGAAAAATGGTCCGCAATTGATGCCCGACTTGTTTCCCATCGTTGGCATTGGAGCGTCGGCGGGCGGGCTGGAGGCATTTTCCGAACTGCTGCACAATCTGCCGGAGAAAACCGGGATGGCATTCGTGCTGGTGCAGCATCTCGATCCTAAACATGAAAGCGCGCTGCCCGAGATTTTGGGGCGAACTACCAAGCTTCCGGTGGAAGAAGTAACGGATGGGACGGTAGTGCAGCCGAACCATGTTTATGTGATTCCGGCCAATACCAGCATGATGATCGACGACGGAGCGTTGCAGTTGAGGGCGCGAATGGTGGTGCGTGGTCAACATATGCCGATCGACAATTTTTTTCGGTCGCTGGCGGAAAAAGTTGGACAGCGGGCGATCGGGGTGGTGTTGTCGGGCACGGCTTCCGACGGCACCGAGGGGTGCCGGGCGATCAAGGAGGCGGGCGGTCTGACTTTTGCGCAGGATGAAGAGTCCGCGAAATATGACAGCATGCCGCGCAGCGCGGTGCATGCCGGGTGTATCGATTTCATTCTTACGCCGAAGGACATTGCGCGGGAGCTGGGCGGAATTGGACGGCACCCTTACGTGACGCACGTGCTATCGCGGCCCCAGGATGAATTTCGCGGGATGGAGGGAGGCGAAGTGGACGCACTGTTCGGCTTGCTGCGCGAATCGACCGGAGTGGATTTCACCAACTACAAACACAGCACGCTGCAGCGCCGGATCCGGCGGCGGATGGACCTGCAGAAGATTCCAAATTTGAAGGACTATCTGCTTTACATCGCGAAGAAGCCGGAGGAGGTGGACGAACTGTATCGCGATCTGCTGATTAATGTGACGGGATTTTTCCGCGAGCCGGAATCGTTTCTGGCATTGCGCAAGCATGTTTATCCCGGGCTGTTCGAGGGGCGCAAGCCGGACTCGC
Source organism: Candidatus Sulfotelmatobacter sp. (assembly GCA_049684755.1). GTDB lineage: Bacteria > Acidobacteriota > Terriglobia > Terriglobales > Acidobacteriaceae > Sulfotelmatobacter. The sequence continues at coordinate 3,159 of JBAVGI010000432.1, read as the reverse complement.
CGGTGCGGGTATGGGTGGCGGGTTGCTCCACGGGCGAAGAAGCTTATTCGATTGCGATTACGCTACTGGAATATTTGTGGACGCACACCCGGAACATTTCGCAGGCGGCGACGGCGATTCAGATTTTCGCCACAGACGTGAGCGAAACTTCGCTGGATCGCGCGCGCAGCGGTTTGTATTCGAAGGCCGCAGTGGCAAATATTTCAGCGGAACGGCTAAAGAGATTTTTTGTTGCTCAGGACGGCGGCTATCAGGTGAACAAGTCGATCCGGGATATGTGTATTTTTGCCCGGCAGAATCTGGTGAAGGATCCTCCGTTCTCGAACCTGGACCTGGTGAGCTGCCGCAATCTGCTGATTTATCTGGGGCCGCTTTTGCAAAGGCGGGTTATTCCAACGTTGCATTACGCATTGAAAACCAACGGCTATTTGATGTTGGGGGATGCGGAGAGTCTGGCGGGATTCGGTGACCACTTTTCGCTAGTGGACAAGAAAGACAAAATCTACCAGAAGCGAAAGACCACAGCGCGGATGGCCACCTACTTCGCTACTACGGATTATTCGCCGCGGCGGGAGGAAGATGCAAAGACTGGGCTGCATTTTCCGGCTCCTTTTACGGTAGAAAACGAAGTCGAGCAATTATTGATTAACCGGTTCGTGCCGGCCAGCGTGGTGGTTAACGATCAATTGGAGATCGTGCAATTTCAGGGTAAGACGGGGACTTATCTGGAACCGGCGGCGGGACAGCCATCGTTCAGTTTGTCGAAGATGGCGCGCGAAGGTTTGGTGGTGGACTTGCGCGCGGCTTTGAGCGAGGCGAAAAAAAACAATGAGATTGTGCGCAAGGAAGCAGTGCACTTTCAATCGGAAGGAAAGGCGCTGGAGGTGGATTTGGAGGTGCTTCCGCTGCGAGCGCAGGGAGCGCAGGAGCGCTATTACGTAGTCGTGTTCCAGGAGCCGGCTGCGGGGCGGGCGACCTCGACGGGAGAAAATGGCAGAGGCAAAACCAGGAAGGCAAATACTTCGACCGAAAGCCAGACCTTGAGACGCGAGATTGGACAGTTGCGAGGGCAACTCTCATCGCTGATCGAGGACCATGAAACCACGCTGGAAGAATTTAAATCGATGAACGAGGAAGTGCTCTCCGCGAACGAGGAGTTGCAGAGCACGAATGAAGAACTGGAAACAGCCAAGGAGGAACTGCAATCGACCAACGAAGAGCTGATGACGCTGAATGAGGAGATGCAGAACCGAAATGCGGAGTTGAGTTCGGTGAACAGCGATCTGCTCAACCTGCTGGACACGGTAAATCTTCCGGTGGTGATGGTGAGTTTAGATTTGCGGATCCGGCGGTTTACGCCGCCATCCCAGAAGCTGCTCAATCTGCAGCCGAGCGATATTGGGCGGAGGCTGGGCGAGATCCGAACCAACCTTGAGTTCCAGGATCTGGAGACGTTGGTGCAGGAAACCATTCAGAGTGCGAGTCCACAGGAACGCGAAGTTCGGGAGAAGAGCGGCGCATGGTATGGCTTGCGCGTCCGACCCTACAAAACGTGGGACAACAAAATTACCGGGGCGGTGATTAGTCTGCAGGATATCGACACTCTCAAGCGGACGCTGGACCGGACGCTTGAGTACGCCGACGAGCTGGTGGAAAATTCGCAGGGGTGCATTTTGCTGCTGGACGACAGGTTGCGGGTCACGGCGGGCAATCGGGCTTTTTATCGGACCTTTGAGGTGACGGCGAAGGAGACGGAGGGGAGTTCGATTTACGAACTGGGCAATGGACAATGGAATGTCACTGGATTGCGGCGGGTGCTGGAGGACATCATCCCGAAAAACGCGCAAGTGAGGGACTACGAAGTAAAGCATGATTTTCCCAAGCTTGGGCCGCGGACCATGGTGTTGAATGCGCGGCGGGTCGAGCTAGAGTCGGGACATCCTTCGATTTTGCTGGCTATCGAAGATGTGAGCCGGAGCAGCCAGCAGGGAGTTGCCTGAGGCTTAGGGTCGTGCGCGGCGGGGAAGTCGGGTCGAGCATTGAATTTGCACTTCTTTATTTGCACTTCTGCATTTGCACTTCGGACGGAACCATGAAAGAGTGAGCGGCAGACGGGATTGGAGCGAATATGGCCAGCCTTCAGGCACTCTGCAGTATTTGCGAAAAGAAAGTAACGGCATTCACTCTGCTGGGGGACAACGATCTCGAGCCGCTTTTAGACCGCAACGAGGAGATTATCGTTCGGCATGTTTTTGGAGACGATTCCGGAAAGCAGCTCGATCATCGGTGGAGTCTGGTAGGCAAAGAGAAAGAGGATCTGGCGAAACTGATCCGGCTGATGGCGCAGGAAAAGAAGAGACTTGGGCATCGGGCCTAGATGCGGTTTGCGGATGATGTTTCCCGTACGAAACCTGAAGAATCCATCGTGCGAAAGCTTGTGGCATAGTTCTGGTTGCGGCGTTACAATGCGATGACTTGGGCAGAAGAATGAGACGGATTTTCAATCCATTTCGCAAGTCTTCATCTCGAGATCTTTCGTCCCGAGAACTGTTGTTTCGAGACTCCTCGTTTCGATATTCTCCGTTTCGGCCCGCTGGGGGAAGTTTGGGTCCGCTCGAGCAACGAATGCTAGAGGCGTTGTGGGCGCGAGGCAGCGCCACGGTGCGGGAGTTGGTGGATGGCGGCTGTGAAGACCTTGCCTATACCACGGTGATGACCACGCTGGACCGTCTATTCAAGAAGGGTGTGCTTACGCGATCGGAGGAAGGCAGGGCGTTCCGCTACATGGCGCGGTTCAGCCGCGAGGAATTTCGCCAGGAAGCGGCGGGGCACGCATTTCGGCAACTGCTGGACGCCAGTCCAGGATCATCGTTGCCGTTGTCGTTTCTGGTGGAAATCCTGGGAGAGCGGGATGCGCAATTGCTTGATGACTTGCGAAAGCTGGTGGAACGCAAGCGCCGGGAGTTGAATCAACGCGAGGCCGGACATGGAGAATCGGGCTCCGACAAAGCGGGGCGAAGGGAGACAGAGTAATGTTTGCGGTGCGCGGATTTGCGGTCTGCTTTTCGATCTTCTTCATTTTTTACAGTGTGCTGACGCTGGCGGTTGCACTGGTGTGGCGTAGAGTGTGGGACTGCCGGCGGCGGAGTTCTGCGAGAA
>JBAVGI010000431.1:0-4896 GCA_049684755.1 Candidatus Sulfotelmatobacter sp. | reverse complement strand
GAAGATATTCGGCGGAACTGGCCGTTTCTGCGGGATCGGAGAATCGACGCGTATGCGCCAATTTCCAATCGTTTGCTGGACGGAAGGTGAGATTGGGTCAAAACGTGTAACGCCTGGTTACAACAGTTACGCGATGTAGGAGTTCCCCCCTGCGGGTTCTTCTCGAGGTCAACATAGAAGATCTTCAGAAGCAATTCGCCCTGTTCTTCTAGCGATCGATAGTTTCGGTGTTTTGGGGTGCATGGGTGCCCTCCTCGGGCGCGAATCGAGTGCATGCTGGCGGTGGCGCGAGAAGGCGGAGGTTACGTCCGCCTTCTCGTGCCCAACCAACTCAGAGTGTCTTTTACGCGGTCACGAGTTGCTGCTGTTGGAGGGTCGAGGTGACAACGTCAAAGGTGTGAACCTGGGGCGTTCCCTCGATAAATCTTGCCATCGTCTTCAACACTTGCGGATAGGTGTTGGTGTTGTAGTTGTCGGCATCTTTCTTGTTTTCCCACAGACTGATCGCGGTTACATCAACTCCGCCTGGACCGGCGAAAGTGATTTCGTCCTTAAAGCCATTCTGCTTACGGAGCAAAGGCAGGACGTCTTTTTCAAAAGTTCGGGTGTAATCGGACAGCATATTCGACTTCAGATGGAAAGAAACATTGCGTGCAAACATATAAGCAACCTCCTAAGGTTGTGGTCGCTAAGAAGAAGAGAACTTCAGATGGGCTGACTTAGTTTCAGGAAACCTGAAAGAGGAGAAGACTCTCACTCGCTTTGATAGGTGCACTTCAGTGGCCCTCTGCCTCGATGCCCAACTTACTGTTTCCAAGCCGGATAGGATGCTGCCCAGCCTGGCCCGTCGTGTACGTTTGGCGGAAAGCGAGCCAAAACGGCAACTTCTGGCACCCTCGGACAACTGAACGATGGCGTAACTGTCGCAAAATTCGGATACACTCAAAATCCCTTGGAAGGGAGACGGCGCAGGCTTGTGACACCGATTTCGAAAATCATGTGCCAAACGACCATACAAGAAGGTTTATACATCTTGAGTTTCAAGGCGTATTATCTCGACTGAATCGCCTCTTGGGGTGCTGAAATGAGCGACGAGTGGATTAAAACTCTCGCAGATCGTAGAAGAGTGAAATTTACCAACCAAGAACTTGACGAGAAGGCGTTTCTCACCGCTCAGATCGAAGGCAACAAAGTGGTCTATTCCATCGTATTGAGCCACGCGGAAAACCCGCTTAGTCGTGAAGAAGTTGAAACTCATTTCGAGGGTGAGCTTTCAAAGCGGTCGCCGAAGCCGAACGTGTAGCGGAGCAGGTTCCGGACGCTAGCGTACAGACAAGCAGCTATTCAAGAGAGTAAAAGGAGATGTGAGTGTAAATTCTCCTAAAACGTTCGCCGAGGTGGTGAACGAACTAGAGCGGATTCAGCAAGAGCTGTTTTCCCTTCAAAAGGCGATGGAGAAAATCGAAAAAGCCGACACTGCTGGTCGGGTGACGAACGGAAAAAGAAAAAGGTAATATCCCGCCACAGGCACAAATAAATCTCTCTCCTTGAACAAGAGAAAGCGCTGCCGCCTTAACGCGCCTAGTCAAACTGAGCTGCTACTCTCTTCGCCAACTCCGGCGACTTCGGTGTTTTCATGGGTGTAATGTAGCTGCCCATCGTCTGAGTCAAGTGCGCGTCCACCTCGTCCGCAATTGTCATGACATCTGCTGCCAGCAAACTGAAATCCAGAGCGTTCATATTGTCTTTCAACGTCTCGAACAAGGTCACCTGAACGATTCGGGTTTCGTGCACCAGCATCCCGTGAGAGTAGCCTTGATGATGCCCGCTACGAGATGTCGCAGCTCGAGAGCAATTTTATCCGTAGCGGTTAATTCATTCCTTGTGGTCGCTTCTCTGGGACATGCCTTCGATTGTTGGCGAGAAATCGCCTCCCCACTCATTGAGCAGGAATCGTTCGCCAAAATCAATGTCGGCTCAGAACTCAATCTGCGGTTTATCATCCCATGCAATAAACTACCTTGATGCCCCGATCCATTTCTTCGAGTCGTACTCTAGATTTCACCTCGGCAACTCTCGGCTACCGCATGCCTGCCGAATGGGAGCCGCATGCCGCGACCTGGCTGGCGTGGCCGCACTATCACGGGGATTGGCCGGGAAAGTTTGAGCCGATTCCGTGGGTTTATGCCGAGATCATTCGCAATCTGGCGCGGCACGAGCGGGTGGAGTTGGTCGTCAACGATGCGGCGGCGGAGCGCAAAGTTCGCAAGCTGCTGGAGAAGGCTAATGCGGCGTTGGCGAACGTCGGCTTCCATCGATGGAAAACCAATCGAGTTTGGATGCGGGATTCCGGGTGCATCTTTGTAACGGCAGGGCCGGGCTTTGCCCGGCTGGACGGCCGAGAGCCTGCCCTGAGCCTGCCGGAGGGGCGTCCGTCCCCACATTTGCCCCGAATGGTCGCCAACAAGTTTCGTTTTAATGCTTGGGCGAAGTATTCTAACTGGCGGCAGGATGAAAAAATTGGCAGCCTGATGGCGAAGGCTGCCGCGGCTCAGGAAATTCGTCCGCTGTGCCACGATCGGCGAGTGGTGCTTGAGGGCGGATCGATCGATGTGAATGGTCTGGGCACGCTGCTCACTACCGAAGAGTGCCTGCTCAGTAAGGTGCAGCAGCGCAATCCTGGAATGTCGCGGAAGGATTACGAGAAAATATTCGCGGACTATCTGGGCGCGCCGCATGTGATTTGGCTCGGACGCGGCATATTTGGCGACGACACGCACGGCCACGTCGATGATCTCAGCCGCTTTGTTGCCGCAGATACCGTGGTCACGATGGTGGAGAACGATCCGCGAGATGTGAACCACAAACCGTTGCGCGATAATCTGGCCAGACTCCGGGCTGCACGCGATCAGGCGGGCAAGCCGCTGAACATTGTTGAGCTTCCCATGCCCGGGCCGGTCGTGTTCGAGCAGCGACGGCTGCCCGCGAGCTACGCTAATTTTTATATTGCGAATGGAATTGTTCTTGTGCCGGTGTTCAACGATCCCAACGACCGGATTGCGCTCAATACGCTGGCAGAGCTTTTCCCTGCGCGTGAAATTGTCCCCATTTATTCTGGCGATCTGGTGTGGGGGCTCGGCACCATGCACTGCATGACGCAACAGCAGCCGGCAGTTTCTGCGGAATTCTCGGCCTGAGGATGACAGCCTGGTGGTAGATTGGATCCTTTCATGCCCGAGCCGAGCACAAGCCGACTGGAAGCGTTCAGCGACGGAGTGATCGCCATCATCATCACCATCATGGTGCTGGAGTTGCGCGCACCGGCGGAGCCTACGCTGGGCGGACTGCTCAAGGTCGCTCCGGAGTTCGTGACTTACGCAATCAGCTTTCTAGTGATTGCGATTATTTGGGTGAACCATCATCCTCTCATTCAGGCTGCGAGCGCTCCCACGGCGCGACTTGTGTGGTCGAATTTCTATTTGCTCTTCTGGATGTCGTTCGTTCCCTTTGTGACTGAATTCCTGGGCAGAGACTACCGCGAACCATTGGCAGTGGCGCTTTATGGGCTCGACCTTTTCCTGTGCACTTCCGGATTTTATTTTCTGCGCGTGGAGCTGATCCACCAGAACCGGGAAGAGATGGCTCTGGTTAAATATCACAAAGGCATCCAGCGCAAGAACGCTTTTGCGGCGGTGCTTTATCTGCTGTCCGTTCCGCTGGCCTACCTTACGATATACGCGTCGTTCGGCATCTTCGTTTTGCTGCCCGCGGTTTATTTCCTGCCGGAAAAAAGATTGTTTGGGGAGTAGCGCGCAGGCAGGATATTGGTTTCCAAAAGTCAACCCTTTGCGGGAAAATGGAATCGTAGTTTCTTGCCAGATAATCAAACTACGGAGAACGCTGTAGACCTAGCAGCCCCGAACACGCACAAAACTTATTGAGGAGAATCGAATGAATGCACTGAAGCTTTTTGCGGTAGCTGCAGTTGCTGCAATCTGTTTTATGGGAATCGCCCCGAAAGCACAGGCTCAGGTAGGCGTGAGCATTGGAGTCGCACCTGAGTGTCCCTATGGGTACTATGACGTCCCACCCTACGATTGCGCGCCTTACGGCTACTACGGTCCGGAGTGGTTTACGGGTGGCGTATTCATCGGCGTGGGTCCGTGGTTTCACGGGCCGGAAGGATTTCGCGGCCACGTAAATAACCATTTCCATCCCGAGCACGGCTATCATGGCCCACGACCAGCTCGCGGTGAAAGGCCGGATCCGGCGCGGCCTCCGGGACACGTGGAGCACTTCAAGGGAAATGAAGTGCGGGATGGGCGCGGACACGCGGTGGGCAAACACTGAAATTGTTTCAGGATTTGTTTTGGGATAGTGGTCCGGGTGAAAGCCCGGGCCATTTCTTTTGGAGCGAAGAAGCTCGAACGCGTGTCGGCAAGAGTCGAGGATTCTTGCCCCAACAAAAAGCGGGCCCTTGAATCGGGCCCGCGAATTGCGGGGGAGTTACAAATCTGTTCCCGCGACCTTATCGACCGGGACCGGAAGGCGAACTGCTGCCGGAGCCGGAAGTGCCGGGGTTTGAACCGGGATTCGAGGTTCCCGGATTCGAGCCGGGATTCGAAGTGCCTGGGTTCGTAGAGCCAGGGTTCGTAGAACCGGGATTCGTCGTGCCAGGGTTTGTCCCACCATTCGGCGACGCGCCTGGGTTCGACGGCGAGCCCGGCGTAGTCGGGTTGGCGTTAGGGCTGGTGCTGGGATTCGGATTATTCGGATTCGGGGTCGACGGCTGGGCACTGCCACTCGGGTTCGACGGATTTGCTCCGGGCTCGGTGTTCGGAGCAGTGGAGCCGGTCGGGGGCGCGGTGGTGCTCCCCGTCGGCGGTTGCGCGGTGC